>DBOG01000037.1 GCA_002299915.1 Proteobacteria bacterium UBA652
ATATCGTGGATGAAACCACAATACCTAAATCAGACAACCTCCCTCTCCTCGCGGGAGAGGGTTGGGGTGAGGGGATGAAATTTAATTCTCCCCACCCAACCCTCCCCAGCAAGGGAGAGCCAGTATATGGAACATTAAGATGAGTGAGAATAATTTACAAGCACACTTAGATGATTTGAGAGAAAACGTCATTGCTATGCTCAAAACGATTTTTGATCCAGAGATCCCAGTGAATATTTATGAGCTAGGTTTAGTCTATGATATTGAGATCAATGAGGCGGGTGATGTGGATATCAATATGACCTTAACAGCACCAGGTTGCCCTGTAGCACAGACCTTCCCTGGCGAGATAGAAAGCAAAATATCAACGGTACCCGATGTAGGTAAAGTCCATGTTGAACTGGTGTGGGAACCTGCCTGGACAAAGGATTTGATGAGTGAAGCCGCACAGCTTCAGTTGGGGATATTTTAGTTGCGAATATTAGCCATAAAATAAAGGGCAGTCACGGCGCAACTGCCCTTGTTTATTATTCGGTGTCAGCCTCGGCATCCTTTGAACCTAGCGTAAACAATAAATAACCTACACCGATCTCAATATAGGAAGATATTTTCCATAGAAAATCGGGTAATTGAACACCAAGAAAACCACCCCACAGATCAAAGCCAGTATAGCTACCAATTAGATCTATCAAACCAATCGCGATAAGAATCATACCTATAATTTTCATGAAGCTTCCTTATAATTAAGACTAATAATTTCCCCCCTCTCTTAAAGATGAGTCTAACAGAGAAAGTTTAATCTACCTAATTGAGCAGCTAAAATGAATAAAAATCTTATTATATTTTAAGATAAAAAACCTACGACAAACTCCGAGAGAGATCGCCGTAGGTGGAGGAAGCAGGTATTTACGTTTTTTCTTTACCCATATTTCGGGTTAAATACATCATCACCGCTAAGATGACGAGCAACAGTACCGTGCCTGATAATAGAGCGTGTTCTTCTAATTTGAGCATGGTGTAAAGCATAAAGTAGAGGCCTGATAATAGTATGCCGATAATCGCTGCACTGCCGATACTCCGCATGGCAGCATATACATAGAGGCTGACCATGGTGATAATAATGGAAGCTGCGCTGAGATAGGCACGGAAGAATCCTGCATGTTCTGCCATTGACAATAGGGTGAGATAGAACATAGATAGTGCAAGACCAATAATGCCATATTGGACAATGTGTAGACGTTTACCAATCGCTAATTCAAAAATCAAAAAAGTAATATAGGTGAGGATGAAAAAGAGTGAACCATATTTTATGGCCCGGGTAATTTTAGAATAGAGTGATACGGATTCAAATAGATTCACCCCAGCGCTGAATTCATCAAGATTAAATTCTTGGGATTTTAATGTCCATATTTGAGGGTAGTTTCTGGCTAGATTAGGTACCGACCAACTTGCTTTAAATCCGGTATCTGCTACTTTTCTATGGTCTGGTAGTATATTACCTTGAAAGCTGGGATGTGGCCAATCTGAACTAATATTAACATTTGTTACCTTACCAAAAGGCGCAAAGTAAAATCCTTGGCTACCATTCGTATCAATATTGAGTGAGAAGTTATAAATTGTTTTATTGAGTGGCAGATCATTGGAGGATAAGTCGATGGGTGCATGGAAGCCATTTGAAATGGTGTCAACAATCCGAGTACCTGGCTCAAAATCTATATTACTTGTATTTTGTTCGTTAGTTTGCCAGTGTAGGCTGGATACATTATTGATTGCTTGTGTATCAGAGATGCCGAGTGTGAGCCAAGCACGATCCCAGTGAACTTCATCAATATGATTTGATAGTTTATTGATATCAGGCCGTTGGAAACTGCCCGTGATATTTAGATCGGCAGTATAAACGAGGGCATCATAGATCCCACGATTGAGACTTCTACTAAGCAAGTCAGCATCAATATTTAAATCTTCAGGCAAGATAATAGCAATGTGGTGTTCATAAATGGTTTGATTGACTTTCCGCTCATTGCCATCTTTATCAGTTAATACTTTTACGGAGATAAATTTTTCAGTATAAGGGATAAGTAGGGCTGGCCCCTGTAGCTTTTGTGTATGGCCCCAAGTGTTGGCAATGCCAGATAAAACATTGCTATACAGCTGACTACGTTCTTCGACGATATCGCTGACCATGGAAAGGGGACTGTTCATTAATATGACGAGTAGGGAGATAAGCCCAAACCGAAACATAAGAGATTGATTGAGCCGTTTAAAATCGGCTAAGTAACTTTTTAATCCACTCTGCTCTCCTTCTATTCCATTCGGACTAGATTGTGTGATGAAACCGAATTTTCGCGCGATGAAAAGGAGAAGAAAGACAAAGCCGACAAGCATTGCCAGCGAAAATAGTATGCTGATCAGTGAAAAAATAATATACATAAGGGCTACCTCTTGATTAATAAATAAGGAGGTATCAGTGTATCGATATAATATGTTTATTCTGTGTTGTGTTTCAGGAGATTATGTGCAGATACCTACTCACAGTCTGCACAATTGAAAATTAGGATAAAATGCGCTCCTATATCAGTATCTTGCAACGTAATACTGCCATGCCATGCTGTTAAAGTGGCAGCGACAATACCCAGCCCCAATCCTGTACCGCCCTGATCTCGGCGGGTGGTGAAAAAAGGCGTGAAGATGTGTGTTTTATTGGCGGGCGATATACCAGAACCATTGTCATGAATGCTGAGTTGCAATTGCTGCTTACCTTGTATTGCTGATAAGGTGATCTCTGTTGCCCCATGATGCATACTATTATCAAAGAGATTAGAGAGAACACTTTCTAGTGCGGCTATTGAGATATTGAGCGTATATACCATGGCGGCATCATCAAAAATAAACCGTATATTTTTATCGGTATATTGGGATACTAGCGTGTTGACTACCTGCTGTAAATCGCTGCTGGCGGGAGAGGATTGCAAGGTGTCGGCGTGCGCTTGTTCAAGTAGGCGATTTACCAAGTTTTTTAAGCGCTCCGTATCACCTTGCAAATTATGTATAAACTGTTTTTGCTGCGTTAGTGGCATGTCATTAATATGTTCTTGCAATAGCTCCAGACTCGCTTGCATAGAGGTTAAGGGTGTTTTAAATTCATGCGACACATGAGATGCAAACTGTTTAATATATTGAGTCCTATCATGCAATGTGTGTGACATCTCGGCAAAACTATTGGAGAGTTCAGCCACTTCATAGCTACCCGGTTTTTGGATGGCTTCAATGGTTTCAATTTCCCCCTGTGTTACTTTCTGGGTCTGTTGAATTAATTCACGAATAGGCCGAGATAAGCGAGATGAGATAAATGAGACGAGTAGCCCCGTCAAACTCAATAAGAGCAAAGTTAATAGTAGTACCTGCTCTTTAATACTATAGAGGTGTTTTAAAATGTTTTGTGGTGTCCGCGAGAGGTAAATAACACCATAGTTTTCACCTTGATCCATGATTGGAAATGCTGTAAACACACGGATCCCGGTACCACGGCTTAGCGATGCCACAGAGGGCTGTGGCTCATCAGAAATACGTTCACGTAACACTGAAGTGTAATGTCCAGCTAATGCTTGCTTGACTTCATGAATATGGGCAAGGGAGAGGCCTACTTCATTGCGACCCACAACCACAATACCCTTCGTATCGAGAATACGTATGCCAGCTAGGGTAATTGTCTGAGTATTACGTAATATATTATGTAGTTGGCTGCTGGTTTGATGATCTAATGAAGGATCAGCTGATATTGCAGGCAAAATAGCGGTGGGGCGACGTGGCAATATGCTTTGTGATGAGAGATCAAGTTGGGGCGGGATAGGGCTGTAGCTTCCCTCCGGGGAGAGTGCATCTTTTCCAATAACGGCTCTATAGAGTGCTGAAAAAACAGCGGATTGACTGATTAACTCAATTTCAGTTTTACGGACTAATTCATTTTCATAAAAACGAAAAAAATACAGGCTGCCTAAGGGAAGTAGTAAGACGGATAACATTACAATAAGCAAAATGGTGCGTAAGCGAAATAAACGCTTGATCCGAGGGAGGGCGTTTATTCGCATGAACTAAGTTTATAACCGATACTATGCTGTGTATCGATAACAGATCCACAGCCAATATCCGCAAATTTTTGCCGAATATTGCGGATATGGCTATCAATTGTACGGTCACTTACATGAATATTGAATTGGTAGGCATTTTCCATTAGCAGATCACGGCTAAAGACACGTTTAGGATGTTTTAAGAATTGCGCTAACAGAGAAAATTCAGTAGCGGTAAGTGAGATAGCTTGGTCATTCCACCAAACAGCATGTTGTTCTATATCTAATATCAGACGACCATGGGAAATGGATTGTGACTGAGTTTCGTTGCTAGTGGTGGGTTGGCTGCGTTTCAGAATGGCGTTGATACGCGCGACCAATTCACGTGGGCTGAAAGGTTTGGTTACATAATCATCGGCACCTAATTCTAAGCCAAGAATACGATCGATCTCATCATCTCGAGAAGATAAAAAGAGAATGGGAACATCAGATGTTTTCCGAATTTCACGGCAACATGTCAGTCCATCCATTTCGGGCATATTAATGTCCATTACAATTAAATCACTGGCTGACTCGGTGAAGTGCGCTAGTGCTTGTTGCCCATCACTGCTTAGGCTTACAATAAAATTGGCTTTTTCTAAGGCGAAGCTAATGACTTCTCTAATATGCGGGTCATCATCTACAACAAGTATTCTTTTCATAGATACATAATATAAAAAAAGCAGAGGTTAAATCAACAACCTCTCCTTTCCTTGTTTCCAATAACTATCGATTTAATCAGTCGTTGAACTAATCTTATGGATACTTAAATCGGCACCATTAAATTCTTCTTCCTCTGTGAGACGAATACCCATGATAGCTTTTAGTGAGCCATAAACGATATAGCCGCCAACAAAGGCGATAGTAACACCGAGCAAAGTGCCTGCCAGTTGAGACATAATGCTGACTCCGCCTAAGCCTCCTAATGCGGTTGTACCGAAGATGCCGGCCGCGATGCCACCCCATACGCCACATAAGCCATGTAGCGGCCACACACCTAATACATCATCAATTTTCCATTTGTTTTGGCAAAGGGTGAAGGTATAAACGAATAGGCCACCTGCAATAAGCCCGGTTGCTAATGCGCCGAGTGGGTGCATTACATCAGAACCTGCGCAAACGGCAACTAGGCCTGCTAAGGGGCCATTATGGACGAAGCCAGGATCATTTTTACCAACAAGTGTTGCGGCGAGAATACCGCCAACCATCGCCATCAGTGAGTTAATTGCAACTAAGCCACTGATACCGTCAATGGCTTGTGCGGACATAACATTAAAACCAAACCAGCCGACCGATAAGATCCACGCACCCAGCGCAAGGAAGGGAATGTTTGAGGGCGGATGGGCGGCGACGATTTCACCTTTTTTATTATAGCGTCCATGGCGTGGGCCTAAGTTTAAGACTGCGGCAAGTGCAATCCAGCCACCGACTGCATGCACCACGATGGAGCCTGCAAAGTCATGGAAGCCGGCACCAAATTGGCCTTCTAACCAAGCTTGGAAGCCATAAGCGCCATTCCAACTAATTCCTTCAAAGAAGGGATAGACAAAGCCTGCAATCAGAAAAGTGGCGATTAAGTGTGGATTAAAGGCCGCGCGTTCTGCAATACCACCTGATACGATGGCAGGAATTGCTGCAGCAAAGGTCAGAAGAAAAAAGAATTTAACCAGTTCATAGCCATTGGCACCAATGAGTGATGGCGCAGCATCGAGAAATCCTAAACCGTAAGCAATGCTATATCCGATGAAGAAATAGGCAATCGTAGAAACTGCAAAATCAACAATGATTTTAACGAGGGCATTGACTTGATTTTTTTTACGAACGGTACCCACTTCGAGAAAGGCAAAGCCTGCATGCATGGCGAGCACCATAATGGCGCCGAGTAGAATAAATAAAACATCATTGGGATTTTGCACAATCAGACTCCTAAAAGTTTGAAGTGAGAAGAAAGAAGACGGGCCACGATTATGCCGTAAATACACCAAAATTGAAAATAAATTGTATAGATGCCTGATTAAAGTGCGTTAAATTTTGGGACGTTGTATTGTGGTGTAGAGGGTGGGTGTGAAAATTGTTTAGGTGTTTGCCGTCGCTATTTCGTATAATGGGCAGTCGAATTAAATCAATAGCATTATTTTAAGGAATATACGATGGATATTTACGCATCTGATGAAGAGAAAGGCGAAGCGATTAAGCAGTGGTGGCGGAATAATGGGATGTCCGTCGCGATGGGGATTGCACTTGGTTTTGCTGCTGTCGGTGGAATAAAATATTGGCAAGGACAGCAGCAAGGGATGAAAATCGAGGCATCGAAAGCGTATCAAGTTGTTATTGCTGCAGCTGAAGCGGATGATATCGTGGTGGCACAAGAGCAAACCGAACAGCTGATGGCGGAATTTCCAGAATCATCTTATGCGACTTTGGCGGCCTTTAAAATCGCGGAGCAAAAAGTAGTCGCGAAAGACATTGCTGCAGCTAAAACTTATTTACAGTGGATCGTGAATAATGCCTCATTATCAGGCCAAGCGGATATTGCGCGCTTGCGGTTGGCGCGTTTATTGGCCAGCGAGTCTGCATTCGATGAAGCGCTAGCGCTGACAGCGCAAGCAACAAATGATGCTTTTTCTTCTCTTTATTCAGAAGTGCGTGGCGATATATATTATGCACAAGCTAAATTGGCAGAAGCACATGCAGCATATCAAACAGCATTAGATACGGCTGATACAGGCAGACAAGCAACATTGCAATTGAAATTGGATAATGTGGCGGTTGCCGATGAGGGCTAGTATTGTACGATTTATACTTATTATTGCGGCGAGCATGATGCTGTCTGCTTGCGGTACGATAAAGGAATTTTGGGGTGGCGATAAGGAAGACCTGACGCCACCAGAGGCATTAGTTGCTTTTACCGAAGAATTTTTACCTACAGTGGTCTGGACTGCGGATGGGGGCAAGGGCGCTGCCGATAGTTATAGTGATTTTGGGGTGTGGTTACAAGATGAATTGATTATTTCCGCTGATTATCGTGGTCGGATACAAGCATTCAATGCACAAACAGGTGCGGGTGTTTGGAGCCAAAACGTAGATGTTGAGTTGGCGAGTGGTGCTGGCGGGGGTACGGATGAATTGGTGTTGGTTGGTAGCCAGGAAGGGGATGTATTTGCGCTTGAACAAGCTTCGGGTAAAATACGCTGGCAGAAAAAATTAAATGCTGAGGTTTTATCGCCACCCAAGTCAGCAGATGGCATTGTGGTCGTGCGCACGGCAGACGGACAAGTAACAGGATTAGATACCAGTGATGGCGGGGTATTGTGGCGCTATAAACGTGAAGTGCCGTTGCTGAGCCTGCGTGGTTCAGGAGAGCCTGTGATTGCTGATGGACAAGTGATTACGGGTTATGCAAATGGTCGATTGGTATCGTTATCATTATATGATGGTAGTGAGCAATGGGAAAAACGGGTTGCGGTACCGCGTGGACGCAGTGAATTAGAACGGTTGGTTGATATTGATGCAACTCCCGTAGTCCGAGATGGCAGGGTGTATGTAGTGGCGCATAATGGTCGTGTAGCATCACTTTCCCTATATGATGGCGCTGCAATTTGGGGCAAAGAAATGTCCTCACGGACGGGTTTAGATGCGGCACCAGATGAGGCTGTGTATGTGAGCGATGCATCGGATGCAGTATGGGCGCTAGAAGATATTTCAGGTGACATCCTATGGCAACAAACACGATTAGCTCGCCGTCAGATCACGGCACCTGCTATATTAGGCAATACGGTGTTGGTCGGTGATCTAGAAGGATATGTGCATTGGATTTCACGCGATGATGGTCGCTTTGTCAGCCGTAAGCAAATATCCAAACATGCGATTCGGAGCCAGCCATTAGTGCAGGGTGATCTAGTGTATATTACCTCGGCGGATGGTCGCATTACGGCATTACGAAATAATTAAGTAAGCAGATGAAACCGATTATTGCTCTTGTTGGCCGACCTAATGTCGGTAAATCTACTTTATTTAATCGTTTAACTAAAAAACGCGATGCCTTAGTGGCAGATATCGCTGGGCTGACGCGTGATCGGCTCTATGGCGATGCCAAGTTTGAAGATTGCCAATTTATTTTAATTGATACGGGCGGCTTGACTGATCTAAGCGATGATATGTCTGGCTTGATGAAAAAACAGGCACAATTGGCAATGGAAGAGGCCGATATGATCTTCTTTCTTGTGGATGGTCGTGAAGGCGTGACGGCAGCTGACGAAGTGATCGTACAAGATCTGCGTAATATCAATAAACCTATTTTGCTGGTTGTGAATAAAAGTGAAGGCGAAAAACGCGAGATGATCGCAGCTGAGTTTTACGCCCTCGGCATGGGTGAGCCCTGTGTGATTTCTGCAACCCGTAATCGTGGGATTGAAGGTATGATGACTGCGGTACGTGAGGTTTTACCTAATATCGTTGCAGCAGACGAAGAAGAAGAGAAAGATGGTGGTATTCGATTAGCTGTATTAGGTCGGCCAAATGTGGGTAAATCGACCTTAATCAATCGAATTATGGGTGAAGAACGGGTGGTGGCTTTTGATGAGCCAGGCACCACCCGCGATAGTATTCATATCCCCTTTGAGCATCAAGGCGTGGAATATACCTTGATCGATACAGCAGGCGTGCGTCGTCGCTCTAAAGTGTCTGAAATGCTGGAAAAATTCAGTATTGTAAAAACCTTGCAGGCCTTGGAAGATGCCAATGTGGTGCTGTTGGTTCTTGATGCGCATGAAGGTATTGTGGATCAAGATTTACATTTAGCGGGTTTGATTATCGAAAGTGGCCGTGCAGTCGTGATTGCGGTGAATAAATGGGATGGCTTGGATAAAGATGAGCGGGAATGGGTAGTTAAAAACCTGGATCGTAAATTACCTTTCCTTAATTTTGCCAATACCCATTTTATTTCTGCTTTGCATGGCAGCGGCGTCGGTTTATTGTTTAAATCAGTCAAGCAAGCTTATCATTCTGCAATGATGCAAATTCCAACCCCACAATTAACGCGGGTGCTAGAAGATGCCGTTGCCAGCCACCAACCACCATTAGTGCGGGGGAGACGGATCAAGTTTCGCTATGCGCATCTAGGTGGGAAAAACCCACCACGGATCATTATCCATGGTAATCAAACAGATGCGACGCCAAATAGCTACCGCCGCTATCTTGAGAATACCTTCCGTGATGTGTTGAAATTACATGGCACTCCTATCCGGATTGAATTTAAACAAGGTGATAACCCGTTTAAAGGCCGGAAGAAGGTAATGCCTACGCTTGAAAGTGGCAAACCACATCGAGAGCATCGGCGTCGAAGTTAGGTGCGACCAACCAGTATTGCTTATTTCAGGTGTTTTATTTTGTTGCTATTGATAGGGCGCTGGTCGCATAAATGGATTATTGGCCTATGCAAGGGATAGATCAATACGATGAAATATCGCTATTCCAATAGGAAAGCCGTAAAATGGAATTATAATTCATTAGATTGGTCTTGAGACCATGATTTAAGTGATAGAACTAAAATATATAAGAGATAATAATTGTCAATGGCAAAAAATAAAAACATAGACCCTTTTGCGAGTCGGGAGAAAGAGAAATATGAGAATCCGATCCCGAGCCGTGAATTTATTCTTGACTTATTAAAGCAAGATAGCCAGCCTTTATCACGCCGCCAGATTTCGAAGTTACTGGGGCTAAAGGGTGATGATCAAAATGATGCCTTACGTCGTCGCTTGCGGGCAATGGAGCGGGATGGTCAGTTATTACGCAATCGTAAAAATGCCTATGGCGTGATGTCTAAGATGAATTTGGTCACTGGGCGGGTGCAAGGTCATGCAGATGGGTTTGGCTTTTTGATCCCAGATGAAGGCGGCGATGATTTATTCCTGAGTGAAAAACATATGCATCTAGTGTTGCATGGCGATCGTGTGGTGGCGCGCGTGAGTGGTGTTGATCGTCGTGGGCGTAAGGAAGGTACGATTATTGAGGTGTTGGAGCGCGCGAATGAGACCGTTGTTGGCCGTTTGGGTGAAGATGCAGGTTTATATTATTTGATTCCGAATAATCGACGGATTAGCCAAGATATTATGGTGTCGCCTAAGGCTTTATTGGATGCGGAGGCGGGCCAAATAGTTGAGGTGGCGATTACCGAACATCCAACAAAACATCGATCACCATTAGGCAAAGTGGTGAAAGTGTTGGGTGACCATATGGCACCGGGAATGGAAATTGATATTGCGCTGCGTGCGTTTGATTTGCCACATGAATGGGCAGATGAGGTGGTGGCTGAAGCGGAAGCCTATGGTGATAAGATCCCTGCAAATGCAATATCAGATCGGTTAGATTTACGCGATATGCCCTTGATGACAATTGATGGTGAAGATGCCCGCGATTTTGATGATGCGGTGTATGCTGAAACTGTAGAGGGTGGCGGCTGGCGCTTATGGGTAGCGATTGCGGACGTATCGACTTATGTGAAACCGAATAGTGCATTAGATATCTCAGCTGAGGAACGGGCAACCTCCGTTTATTTCCCAAGCCAAGTGATCCCGATGTTGCCAGAGGCACTATCAAACGGCTTATGTTCACTGAATCCAGATGTGGAACGCCTGTGCATGGTGTGTGAAATGACGGTGGATCCGCAGGGAAAAGTGACGGCGCACCAATTTCATGAAGCAGTAATGCGTTCTCAGGCGCGCCTAACTTATACTAAAGTGGCAGCGATGTTAGTAGACGGAGATGCAGGCTTACGCACTGAATATGCCGCTGTTTTACCGCACCTTGAGACAATGTATGCTTTATTTCAGGCGATGTTGGGTGCACGTGGGAAACGGGGTGCAATTGATTTTGAAATGGCCGAAATGCAGATTTTATTCGATGAAAACCGTAAAATTAAATCGATGGTGCCGCGGGAACGTAATGATGCCCATCGTTTGATTGAAGAATTTATGGTGGCGGCCAATGTGGCGGCGGCTGAATTTTTATTGGCACATAAAGCACCTGTTTTATATCGTGTGCATGAAACACCCGCAGTTGAAAAAGTATCTGGTTTACGTGAGTTTTTAGGTGAAATAGGATTAAGTTTAGGCGGCGGAGATGAGCCTAGCCCAGCAGATTATGCGACATTATTACGGAAGGTGCAGAGTCGGCCAGATTTTAATCTGATTCAAACGGTGATGCTAAGAAGCATGAAACAAGCTGTGTATAGCCCTGATAATGTAGGGCATTTTGGTTTGGCATTGGAAGCCTATGCCCATTTTACGTCACCCATTCGACGTTATCCCGACTTACTGGTGCACCGTGCTATTCGGCATATTATTCGTAAAAGTAAGAAATGGCAGTATTCAACCGAGGATATGGTGCAGCTGGGTGAACATTGTTCGATGGCATCGCGGCGCGCGGATGAGGCAACACGAGATGTGGTCGATTGGTTGAAGTGTGAATTTATGCAAGACCGAATTGGTGAAACTTTTGATGGCATTATTAGTGGCGTGACGGGATTTGGTGTGTTTGTTGAGCTAAAAGATATTTATGTCGAAGGTTTGGTGCATGTGACTGCGCTAGGAACAGATTATTTTCAGTTTGATGCAGCACAGCATCGCTTAATAGGCGAGAAAACACGGCGGGTATTTCGATTAGGGGATACATTACGCGTGCAAGTAGTGCGGGTTGATTTGGATGAGAAGAAAATTGATTTTGAGTTGGCGTAATGAGGTGTTGAAAGCGTAATTATGCTTGACCTTATAGCCAAACAAGGTACAATTCTCGCTTCTTCACACCAGTTTCTGTGGTGAGCGTAGCTCAGTTGGTAGAGTCCCGGATTGTGATTCCGGTTGTCGCGGGTTCAAGCCCCGTCGTTCACCCCATTTTTGAAAAGCCGTAGTTATTTGACTGCGGCTTTTTTATTGCTCCGTTATTGTGTTATAGTATATGCTTATTTTGTTTTTATATATAGAGGTGTGAAATGATCTTTAAACAGCTATTTGATGATGCAACCTGGACTTATACCTATTTGATTGCAGATCCCGTCAGTAAAGAAGCATTACTCATCGATCCGGTTAATACGCATATTGATGATTATCTTGCGTTGATAAAAGATCAGGATTTAACGCTTAAATATTCCTTGGAAACCCATGTCCACGCCGATCATATTACAGCCAGTGGCTTGCTGCGCCAGCATTTAGGTACACAAACGGGGGTGAGCATCCAGTGTGGCGCTAAAACGGCTGATTTGCAATTGAAAGATAATGATGTGTTAATGTTTGGCAGCGAACAAATCAAGGTGATTGCAACGCCAGGGCATACCGGTGGCAGCCTTTCATTTTTATGGCGAGATAAGGTGTTTACGGGGGATTCTTTATTGATTAATGGCTGTGGCCGAACCGATTTCCAAGCGGGTGATACGGCGACCTTATATAAATCTATTACCGAGCGGCTATTTACATTAGCAGATGAAACCGTGATGTATCCAGGGCATGATTATAATGAGCGGTTAATCAGCAGTATTGGCCAAGAAAAATTAACCAATCCACGGTTAGCCGGAAAATCGCTCGCTGAATTTACCGAGATCATGAATAATTTGAATTTGCCAATGCCAAAATTGATTGATCAGGCCGTGCCTGCAAATCGTTATTGTGGTTTGGATGAAGATGAGCAGCAAGGTGCCGTTGCACGACGTGCTGCAACCACAGCATCAAACACTTCTGTAAGCTATTGGGTGGCGGAAGCAAAACAGCAGATCACAGAAGTGACGGTTGAGACAGCAAAAGGCTTAATCGCATCGAAAGAGGTGATTGTGGTGGATGTGCGTGAAGAAAGCGAGCAGGCGGCAGGCACAATTGAAAATGCAATATTATTACCGCGTGGGATGCTGGAATTTAAAATTGATAGCATTGATGCGTTGGCAGATAAATCAGCTGCGGTGTTGGTTTATTGTCGCAGTGGCGGGCGTTCTGCTTTAGCAACATCAACCTTACAACAGATGGGGTATGAGAATGTGGTGTCTTTGGCGGGGGGCTACCAAGCATGGCAAGAAGGTAGTGCCACTGATGGTACTTGTGGTTAGATGCGTTGCAAATTCTATGGGTCTTAAACAGATATATTGCCTAGCAACCGCTAAGGGATGAAAGCACAGCCAAGTTCTTTTTGGACACATTACTTTCCAGTGATAGCTTGGCTACGCACTTACTCGCGCGCTGATTGGCGGGGGGATTCCTTAGCTGGGGTGATTACGGCTATTATGCTGATACCACAAGGTATCGCCTATGCCATGCTAGCAGGTTTGCCACCGCAAATGGGCTTATATGCCAGTATGTTGCCTGCAATAGTATATGCCATTTGGGGCAGCAGCCGAACGATGTCGGTTGGGCCTGTCTCTATTGCCGCGATCATGATTATGAGTGCCTTATCAGCACCTGAGATCCAAGCCTTTAATGCACCCGTTGAAAGTGCTATTCTGCTGGCCTTTGAGGTCGGTATTATTTTGTGGGTAATGGCGGCTTTACGTCTGGGTGGTTTGGTGAATTTTATTAGCCATCCTGTGTTAACCGGATTTACCAGTGGGGCTGCTTTGTTGATTATTTTAAATCAATTGCCCTATCTATTTGGCCTGCCTAAATTTGATTGTGGCTTGCAAATAGGGTGTTATACCAACTATTTATCTCAATGGAATAATATCACTACGATATTAGGCTTGGGTGCAATAGTGGGCTTATGGCTTTTTAGTCAACCACTGATGACACTTTTGCAGCGACGAGGTATGCCATTACAATGGGCACTTGGGATCAGCAAATGTGGACCCTTATTAGTGATCGCGCTGACGATGCTGTTGGTGGGGTTAGGTCAATTGGCAGGCACGCACGCTGTGTCTGTTGTCGGGCCATTAGAAGGCGTTTTGCCACAATTAAGCACTGATTTCTTGAATACACATGCTTGGCGTGCCTTATTGCCTTATGCTGCGATTATCGCCTTGATTGCTTATGTAGAGAGTGTAGCGATTGCAAAGGTAACGGCATATATGCGAAACCAAAAAATCAATCCCAATCAAGAACTGGTGGCATTGGGAGCTGCTAATATTGCTACCGCAGTCAGTGGCGGTATGGTGGTTGCAGGGGGCTTAAGCCGCACCATGGTGAATTTTACAGCAGGCGCCCGTACCCAAATGGCCACGGTAATTGCGGTAATCGCGGTTATTGTGCTTGTATTATTTTTTGGTCATTGGTTTGCTTATATTCCCAAATCAGTGCTAGCAGCAATTATTCTAGTGGCCATATTGCCATTAATTAAATTACGCCATGTATTTCACACGTGGGTATATCATAAGGCAGATGGTTGGGCAGAGTTAGTGACCTTATTATCGGTGTTATGTCTAGGTATTGAAGAGGGGTTGGCGATTGGAATTATATTGACGATAGCCAGTTATTTACGTCAGATCAGCCGGCCACATATTGCGGAAGTGGGGTGTGTGCCGGGTACCGAGCATTATCGCAATATCGATCGTCATGAAGTGGAAACATGCCCCAATATATTATTACTTCGAATCGATGAAAATATTACTTTTGCCAATGCTAATTATATTGAAGATTTTATTCAAACAGCACATCAACGGCGGCAGCAGACAGTACAAGACTTAGTCTTGATTTTTACCTCAGTCAGCCATATCGATAGCACCGCATTAGAAATGTTGTCACGGCTACAGCATCATCTGAAAGCGACAGGAGTGCAATTGCATTTTGCGGAAATTAAAGGACCTGTGATGGATAAATTGCGTGGCACAGCTTTATTAGATGGTAAAGAAGCGGGCAGTGTGTTTTTTCGCGTGTCTGATGTGGCTGAAGCATTGAATTGATAGGGTTAGCGTTAGGATTTATCGTGATTATTATTACCACGCTGGGCAGATATATTAGCTGTTAGGGCGTACTTATATCGGGATGCCATGCTATAATCTGGCTTATTCCCTTAATCAAAAATTAGAAGCAACCATGACAAAACAATCCTCTTTTACACACGAAGAATTATTGCAATGCGGCAATGGCGAGATGTTCGGCCCAGGCAATGCACAACTCCCCACCCCAAATATGCTGATGATGGATCGTGTTACCCATATCTCAGATGAAGGTGGTAAATATGGTAAAGGTGAAATTGTCGCCGAATTAGATGTCCATCCAGACTTATGGTTTTTTGATTGTCATTTCCCGGGTGATCCGGTGATGCCGGGTTGCTTAGGTTTAGATGCAATGTGGCAAATTGTTGGGTTCCATTTAGCATGGTTAGGTAACCCAGGTCATGGTCGGGCATTGGGTGCTGGTGAAGTAAAGTTTACGGGTCAAGTGTTACCAACCGCCAAAAAAGTGACGTATAAAATTGATATTAAACGCGTGATTGCGCGTAAATTATGCCTAGCCATTGCAGATGGTTCAGTAGCAGTAGATGGTCGTGAAATCTATGTGGCAAAAGATTTACGGGTAGGCCTATTTACCTCAACGGCAGATTTTTAGGAGAGAAGAATGAAGCGGGTTGTTGTTACAGGATTAGGAATTACCTCATGTTTGGGTTTGGATGCAGAGACGGTAACAGAATCGTTGCGTCAAGCAAAATCAGGCATCAAATTTAAACAAGAGTATGCAGATATGGGCTTTCGCAGCCATGTTGCGGGTTCGGTTGAAATAGATTTTAAAGAACATATTGATCGCAAGATATTGCGATTTATGGGTGATGCAGCAGCCTATGCTTATATTTCAATGAAACAAGCGATTGCAGATGCAGATTTGAACGATGAGCAAGTGTCGAATGTACGAACAGGTCTCGTCATGGGATCAGGTGGTGCTTCTTCATCGAATCAAGTCGAAGCGGCTGATATTTTGCGTGAAAAAGGTATTCGTCGTGTAGGGCCTTATCGGGTAACCCAAGTGATGGGTAGTACGACTTCTGCTTGCCTAGCCACGCCCTTCAAGATTAAAGGCGTCAATTATTCCATGTCATCTGCTTGTTCAACCAGTGCACACTGTATTGGCAATGCGATGGAACAAATCCAAATGGGCAAGCAAGATATTGTGTTTGCCGGTGGTGCCGAAGAAGAACATTGGACAATGAGCTCGCTATTTGATGCAATGGGTGCCTTATCGACAAAATATAACGATAGCCCTGATAAAGCGTCGCGGGCGTATGATGCAGATCGTGATGGCTTTGTGATTGCGGGTGGTGGTGGTGTGCTTGTATTAGAAGAGTTAGAACATGCCAAAGCACGTGGCGCGACAATCTATGCCGAGCTAACAGGCTATGGGGCAACATCAGATGGTTACGATATGGTGGCACCATCAGGTGAAGGCGCTGTGCGCTGTATGCAGCAAGCGATGGCGATGACAGATTCAGCAGTTGATTATATCAACGCCCATGGCACCAGTACGCCAGTCGGTGATTTAGCTGAGCTAGGCGCCGTTAAACAAGCTTTTGAAGGAAAATCTATTCCTGCTGTGGGCTCAACAAAATCTTTGTCGGGTCATTCATTGGGTGCGGCAGGGGTGCAAGAAGCGATTTACTGCTTACTGATGATGAAAAATGATTTTGTGGCTGAATCTGCCAATATTGCAAATTTAGATCCAGATGCCAATGGTGTGCCGATTGTGCGTGAGCGTAAAGATAATGCAGGGTTGAACACCGTGATGTCGAATAGCTTTGGCTTTGGTGGCACCAATGCCAGCCTGATTTTCGAGCGTTATTCAGGTTAAACTAGATCTTTATCCGTTACGGCGCCACGTTTGCCAGCAATGGCTTCTTGTAATAGAGAAAGTAATTTTGCTTTAGTAGCAGGATCATTATCATCTAGGAGGCTAGAGCTAAAGGTGACGCCGAATTTAGCAGCATAGTGTTGTACTAGCATAATGGCAACAGTATCGTCTTCCATTGTAATTCCTAAAGAGAGTAAGCAAGTTGCAAGATTATACGGCAATAAATTTACATTACCAATCCATTGGTGCTGGCGAACCAGTAATGATCTTACATGGTCTATTCGGCTCGCTGGATAATTGGTCAGGCATTGCCAAAAAATTAGCAGGAAAACATCGCGTCATCACCGTTGATTTACGCAATCATAGCCGTTCACCACATCATCCTGAGCAAAATTATAATTTAATGGCGGCGGATGTTATCAAATTGCTTGCCCATTTAGAATTGCCCAAAGTTGATTTAATTGGTCATTCTATGGGCGGTAAAGTGGCAATGGCAGTGGGTGAACAGGTGCCTGAATTATTACGAAAGTTAGTGGTGGTAGATATTGCGCCGCGTCTTTATTCAGCGGGAAATGGTCAAATTATTCAAGCCTTATTGGATATTGATTTAACGCAATATCAGTCTCGCCGAGAAGTCGATGCAGCTTTATTAGAAGCTATTCCAGATAAATCAATGCGACTATTCTTATTGATGAATTTAAAGCATAAAGATAGCAAGTTAGCGTGGCGAATTAATTTACCTGCATTAGCAAAAAACCGTCCTAATATCGGTGCGTCGGGGTTGGGATCTACATTAATTGATATTCCCACTTGATTTTATTCGTGGTAGCGAATCGGATTATATTACAGCCAATGATGAAGCCGCTATACAACAACAATTCAGCCAAAGCCAAGTCATTTCAATTCCCGATGCTGGCCATTGGGTGCATGCCGCCGCACCAGAAGAATTTTTGCACGTTGTGAATGCATTTTTAGATAACTAACATGTCATTCTGACCATAGTGGCGGAATCTTAAAGTATAGGCTAGTTCTCTCCGCTATCGATCGAGATGGGAAATAAGATAACTGGTAAAATGATCACTTTAGTATTAAGTAGACCTTAACATGACCGCAATTGTTTTTCTGATCCAATGTGCCGACCAAAAAAGTTTGGTGGCGAATATCACCCGATTTTTCTCTGAGCGTGATTATAATATTCTACATTGTCAGCAATATACCGATGTGCAAGATGGCCAATATTTCATGCGGATAAAGCTGGAAGATGAAGCTCAATTAAAGCGGGCAGATTTAGAACAACAATTTACAGCTTATGCAGAAACATTAGCTTTAGCATGGTCCGTACGTTATTCCGATGTGCCGCATCGTGTAGCGCTGTTAGTCACCAAAGCATCACATTGCCCTTATGACTTATTGTTGCGCCAGCAAGAGGGCGAGTTGAAATGCGATATTCCGTTAGTGATTGGTAATCATGATGATTTAGAAAATATGGCAAAGCAATTTAATGTGCCATTTCATCATCTCCCCATTAGTAAAGACACCAAGCCACAGCAAGAAGCCCAAATTAATGCTTTATTGGCAGAACACAATATAGACCTTGTCGTCATGGCGCGGTATATGCAAATTTTATCAGAAGAATTTGTTGCCAAACATGCTGGGCGCGTAATCAATATTCATCATGGTTTCTTGCCCGCCTTCCAAGGCGCCAGACCCTATCATCAAGCCTATGCCCGCGGCGTGAAAATTATTGGCGCGACAGCGCATTATGCGACTGCCGATTTAGATGAAGGGCCGATTATTGAGCAAGATGTTGAGCGCGTTATGCACGATAATACACCCGAAGATCTGGTGATGATTGGTAAAGATATTGAGCGTTTGGTTTTGGCTCGTGCCGTAAAAGCCCATATTGAACATCGGATTATCATTTTCGGTCGCCGTACGATTGTATTTTCCGAAGGTGCATAAACCATGAAAACAGCATTGATCACAGGCGCTACTTCTGGCTTCGGTGAAGCCTGTGCTAGATTATTAGCCGCCAATGATTGGCGATTGATTATTACAGGTCGTCGTCAAGAACGGCTGGATAAATTACAGCAAGCGTTAGGTGGTGCAGATAATGTGCATATTGCTTGCTTTGATATTAGCCAACGTGATGCCGTCGAGCAAGCGATTGTATCCTTGCCAGCTGCTTTTTCTGAGATTGATTTATTGTTAAACAATGCAGGCTTGGCCTTGGGCTTAGAGCCAGCAGACCAGACTAACCTTGATGATTGGGAGCAGATGGTCGATACCAATATCAAAGGGTTGATGTATATGACGCGGCTGGTTTTGCCGAGCATGCGCCAACGCGGCATAGGCTATGTGATCAATATCGGTTCGATTGCGGGGAATTGGCCTTATCCGGGTGGCAATGTGTATTGTGCCAGCAAAGCATTTGTACGCCAGTTTTCCTTGGCCATTCGAGCCGATTTATTGGGTACAGGGATCCGCGTGACCAATATTGAGCCGGGCAATGCCGAAACAGAATTCTCAATGGTACGATTTAAGGACGATGAACAGCGCGCAGATAAAGTCTATGATAAAACAACCGCACTCACAGCAGAAGATATTGCCAACACCGTATTATGGTTAGTGAACACACCAGACCATGTGAATGTAACGACAATGGAAATCATGCCAACTGAACAAGCAACAGGGCCGTTGGCAATTTACCGTAGTAGCTAAAAAAGTGAACGGAATCTGCTTTATTATTACTTACGACAGACACGCTTATTTATCAGCGGGGTGATTAAAATAACCGCTAGAAGCATTGACCAAACAGTGATTGCACCTGTGGGTAAATCAAACAGTATTGATGCAATAATGCCGAGTATATAACCGAATAGACCGACACTATAGCTGACCCAAAGTTGGACATTGCTATTTAATATTTTACGCGAGGCCAAAGCGGGAAGAATTAAGCTAGCAAATACTAAATAAATACCAATTAATTGCACAGATGCAGTCACTGCAAGTGAAAACACCAAATAAAATAGCATTGGGCGTTGTTTGCCACGAAAATTAAACCAGATCAATAAGAGCGGAATATAGAGTGCTGCTACCCACAGTAATTGCCCACTGTTAACCCACAGGATCTGTCCAACCAATAAACCATGTAACAACGCATCACTATGAGCTGAATAACTAGCAAGCAATAACCCACCACTGGCAGCCAAAACAAATATCAAACCAATTAATGCTTCTAAAATAGAGGAGTGTGTTTTTTCTAAGTAGTAAACAATTAATGCGCCAGTAATGGCACTCAAACCGGCAAATAATTGTATTTTCCATGGGGCAAGTTCACCACCAAAAATGGTGGCAGCAATAACGCCTAATGCGGCAATCTGTGCAATGGCAATATCAATAAAAATAATGCCACGTTTGAGTACTTCTTGCCCTAAAGGCACATGAATAGACAGCACCAGAATGCCTGCCAAAAAGGCAGGCACAATGAGCATTAAATCAAAATCTACCCAGGTCATTGATTGGCATCCAATAAACGTTGGATAGTATCATCAAATAGGCTAAACAAATCGGTACTCTGTTCATTTCCTCCCACAGTGAACGGTAAAGTAACCTTTGTTATAGCTGTCTTATTAGTCAGCCAATCTGTTGCTTTAGATGGCTGATAAGCGGCATGGACAACGAACCTAGCGGGTGTGACTTTAAGTTTGTTCAGTACATTATTTAAATCTTTCACGGTTGGAGGCACGCCTGATTTTGCTTCGAGTACCGCTATTTTATTTAAGCCTAGCCAATCAGACAAATAATGCCAATTATCATGTTGAACAACAATCTTTGTTTCCTTAAGTGGTGCGGCTTGTTGCTGCCATTTTTCGATTGCAGCCTGCCAGCGAGTTTCAAAGTCTTGCCAACGTTGTTGATAGAAGTCCGCATTAGCACCATCAAGTTGTTGCAAGCGCTGCGTCAACGCCTGAGCAACTTGTAAGATCTTTAATGGACTGGTTTGAATATGCGGATTACCAGCCGCATGCACATCCCCCTGACTGCGATCCAAGGATATGGGAATATCAGCTAATGCCACATAATCTGTAGCCATAAAATAACCTTCAGCACCTGTTTGAATGGCTGCATTACCCGACTTACGCTGTAATAAAGGTAACCATCCTACTTCTAACTCGGCTCCTGTGCAGACTAGTAAATCAGCTTTTCTTGCCTTAGCGATTAGACTAGGACGTGCTTGAATATAGTGCGGATCTTGTAAGCCAGTGGTTGCAGAAAATACGGTTACATTATCACCTCCTAACTCTTGGCTTAATGATGCCCACTCTGGTTCGCAGGCAAAAACATTGAATTTTGCCATAGCGGGTGAGCTTGCTATTAATAGCAATAAAAAACAACTAAATTTCTTCATAATAAACCCCTATTAAAAGCTATGAGCGCCATGGGCACCAATGCTAATGGTGTATTGTAAGAACAGTTGGGTGTCATCATTATTACGTGATGACTTGTCGTGGTTTATTTGCGCGCGAAGTCGACTAAACTCACTCGGTAACCATTCCACCATTAGGCTATAGCGCTGTGGATGAAAACCGGAGTAATCAAGATCAGCATCGTCCAATAATTCATTATCAGAGGCTCGTAATTTACTACCTAACCAATCATAACGAACACCAGTCCGCCACTGAGGTGTGAATTGATATAGACCTTCAATAAAACCACCATATTGTTTGCCATCATAGCTAGCGAGTTCTGCACTATTGTTTAGCTTGCCGTCTTCGT
Source organism: Proteobacteria bacterium UBA652 (assembly GCA_002299915.1). Classification (GTDB taxonomy): domain Bacteria; phylum Pseudomonadota; class Gammaproteobacteria; order Nitrosococcales; family Methylophagaceae; genus UBA652. Next base: position 21,638 of record DBOG01000037.1, read on the forward strand.
TAAGGTAGAAGTACTCACCGAGTAAGGTGAAATTGCTCTGTCTAAAGTTACCATTGGGTGCCCATTTATAGACTAAGGAAATATTGCTAATGTCAGTATCGCCGTTAAACAATACAGGATCATCACCGCCTGCTCCGCCATGATCATGACCACCACTATAAGCACGATCTTCAGGGCTGGCTTGCCAATGAGAAACGCTGGCTTGCCAGCTATGGTTGGTGCCAATATCACCGCCGGTGCGGGCATACATTAACCAGTCGCCAATACCACTGTGTTCACCGGCTCCCGGATGTTGATCACCATTACCCACGGTGCCGCCTAGCTCAACAAATAAATCCGTAGGCAATAAATAGGATAATTTCACGCCATCGGTTGAGAGTTGATTACCAAATAACCCGCGATAAATAAGCGGAGCATCAGCAAAATTCCAAGCATGAATGTGTTTTTCATTCAAATAGCCGATAGGGGAGAAGAATCGACCTGCTCGAATAGTGAAGCCATTATTTAAACCTAAGGTTTCGATAAAGGCCTCTTCAATTTCTATTTCAGTTTCGCCTTCATGGTCATGTAAGGCGATAGTTGATTGACCAAATAACAGCTGATCAATACTGGCACTCATGGTGATTTCACTTTCACCTAGTGAAAAGCCTCCGGTGGCCAAGCCACCTTCACCCTGCAGCGTAAA
>DBOG01000066.1 GCA_002299915.1 Proteobacteria bacterium UBA652
AAATGCCATACCAAGAAGCAATAAACTGAGCATTGCCTTATTTAATAGTTTAATCATAATTAAAATTCCTAAAATTTTATAAAAAATATAACAACGCTCGCTTGGCCAAAAACATCTGACACACGCCAACACAACTTTTATCCTGTACGGCGGGAATAGTACCATAAATGATGCGAAGTGTACAAATGTTTAGATTGACACCTTATAAATTTTATGGGAAGCAGGTTCTTAAACCTTACGTTCGAGGCAAAAAATACAGATCTGCCGCCGCGCGCAATCATTCCGAAGTACGAGCACAGCATACTGCCTTTTTATAAATATTACAATAGGCATGAATACCTAGCCATTGAGTACTTGTACTCACTGGCGTTTTTTTTAACTTGGCTAGTTGTGGTATTTGGATTGATCGGGTTAGGAATAATGGATAGCTATGTTAAAATTAACCTTTAATATGCTTACAAGATAATAGGATGGGTTGGATGGATGCGGAAATTACCTCAGCAATGGCGCATAACGAACCGTCGAGCCGAATTGGTTTGCGGTTGCGTGAAGGCGCATTGATTTTAGCGGCGGCAGTGGCGCTGTATTTATTGTTGGCATTGGGCAGCTATCAGCCTACGGATTCGGCGTGGTCTACTTCTGGCACTAACCTAGAGGCGAAGAATTTGGGTGGCGTGGTTGGCGCATGGCTATCTGACGCCTTATTATATGGCTTTGGCTTGACGGCTTATTTTTCACCGTTGATGGTGATTTTTAGTGGCTGGCTGTTATTTCGCTGGGGTGCGGAAGAAAGCAGCGATGGTGCGCTACATTTCTGGTTGCTAAAAGTCGCAGGTTTGCTCATGGCCGTGGGCGCGGCAAGTGGTTTGGCGACCTTGCATTTATCCCATCATGCGACGGCATTGCCGCTGAATGCGGGTGGGGTAATGGGTGAATTGGTTGGCCGCGGTGCGCTGGGGATCTTTGGTGGGGTGGGGGCAACCTTATTATTGTTGGCAGGCTTGCTGACAGGCATTACTTTATTCACTGGCTTATCGTGGCTTAAGTTAATGGATAAATTGGGTGCCCGTTGTTTGGGGTTGGTGGCGGTTGGAGTGACCTGGTGGACTGCACGGAAACAGCAGGCTGGCGAGGAGGCGGTTCGTGATCAGCGGGAGGCTGCTTTTATTCAAGGCAATGCACGGTTTGAGAATCGTGAGAAGGTGCGGGTTGAACCCGTTGTGACGCCTGAAAAACGCAGTGTACGCGAGGAAGAAGAGCGACAGGTGCCTTTATTTCAGTCAGGTGATGCGCCAATGATGCCAACCTTGTCATTATTAGATATGGCAGTCGAGAGTCAGGGCGGCTATAGCGAGGAGACTTTACAAGCCTTATCACGCTTAGTGGAAATCAAGTTGAAAGATTTTGGGGTGACCGTTGAGGTGATGGAAGTGCAGCCTGGCCCAGTGGTGACACGCTTTGAGATGATGCCAGCGGCGGGCGTGAAAGCGAGCCGAATTACGGGGCTGGCGAAAGATTTGGCACGATCTTTATCCGTGATGAGTGTACGGGTGGTGGAGGTGATTCCGGGCAAGCCGTTTGTGGGCTTGGAAATTCCGAATGAAGTGCGTGAGATGGTGCGGCTGCGTGAGATCCTGGGCTGCGCCGAATATGAGGCGAGTAAAGCGCCGTTGCTGGTGGCTTTAGGTAAGGATATTGCAGGCCGCCCGGTGGTGGCTGATTTAGAGAAAATGCCGCATTTATTGGTGGCGGGGACCACGGGCTCAGGTAAGTCAGTCGGCGTAAACGCGATGATTTTGAGTATCCTTTATAAGGCAACACCTGCCGAAGTACGGCTGATTATGGTTGACCCTAAAATGCTGGAGCTGTCGGTTTATGAAGGTATTCCACATTTGTTAACGCCGGTGGTGACGGATATGAAAGAGGCTTCTAATGCCTTGCGCTGGTGTGTGGCTGAAATGGAGCGACGCTATCCTTTAATGGCGGCGTTGGGTGTGCGGAATATTGCGGGCTATAATAAAAAGGTGAATGCGGCGATTGCGGCCGGTGAGCCGATTAAGGATCCGACAAGCAAAGAGTTTTTGCCGGGCGAACCGGTGCCTACGTTAGAACCACTACCGTTGATTGTCGTGATCATAGATGAATTGGCGGATATGATGATGGTGGTGGGCAAGCAGGTAGAAGAATCGATTGCCCGCTTAGCGCAAAAAGCACGGGCATCTGGGATTCATTTGATTTTGGCGACACAGCGACCATCTGTCGATGTTATTACTGGTTTGATTAAGGCAAATATCCCCACTCGGATTTCATTCCAAGTATCCTCACGGATTGATTCACGGACGATTTTAGATCAGATGGGTGCAGAACAATTATTGGGTCAGGGGGATATGTTGTATTTACCACCGGGCACCAGTATTCCACAGCGGATCCATGGGGCGTTTGTGGATGATCATGAAGTGCATGCGGTGGTCAATCATTTAAAAGAAAATGCCGAGCCGAATTATTTAGATGAGATCACGGCTGATCCTGTGGAGGTGGGTGAGGTTGGTGGTGCATCGGATGGTGAATCTGATGAATTATATGATCAAGCGGTACAAATTGTGATTGAATCACGGCGGGCATCCATATCGGCTGTGCAGCGCCGGTTGAAAGTAGGCTATAACCGTGCAGCCCGCTTGATTGAAGCGATGGAAGCGGCGGGTGTCGTGAGTGGGATGCAGTCGAATGGTAGCCGTGAGGTGTTGGCGCCGGATCGTGATGGGTTTTAGTTCGTTTTTATGGTGGCGCTAAAAAATAGAGTAGGCAACAAATTTAGTAAGATTGTGGTCAAAGGCCTGAAAACTTTAAAATTAAAGGGTAACAATGAAAGCAATAAAATATTGGATGATGGCTGTCTTAACAAGCGTGATGCTGTCTGCAACACTGGTGGCTCAGGCCGAAGAAGTGCAGGCGGGCAGCGTCTATTTAGATGCGTTTATGGCAGAGGTGGAAACCTTTCAGGCAGGCTTTGAGCAGGTGGTATTTGATGCTAATGGGCAGGAGATGGAGACAGCATCAGGATCTGTTTTATTGGCGCGACCGGGAAAATTCCGCTGGGATTATCTGACACCTTATCCACAGCTTATTGTGGCGGATGGCGATAAAATTTGGTTTTATGATGTTGACCTGGAGCAGGTGACGGTGAAATCACAAGCAGAAACGTTATTGGACACACCCGCTAGCTTATTATCAGGTGACGCGATGCCATCAGATAAATATACGATTACCGATATACCATCGGAAGATGATTTTTCATGGGTGCAACTGACGCCCAAAGATGAAGAAGCGGGATTTCAAACCGTGATGCTGGTGTTTGGCACTGAGGGTTTACATCAGATGGTGATGAAAGATAATTTTGACCAAACCACCAAGATCACGTTTTTAGAGACAGTAGAAAACAGCGAATTAGTGAAAGATGCTTTTGCGTTTACACCGCCAGAGGGTGTGGACGTGGTCGGTGACATTAATTAGTGAGTTTATTTGATGTTGCCCCTGATCTGACAGGCCGACCATTAGCCGATAGGATGCGGCCAACGCAGTTGGAAGGCTATATTGGACAGCAGCATTTATTGGGTGCAGGTAAACCCCTGCGGCAAGCGATTGAATCAGGCCAGCCACATTCGATGATTTTCTGGGGGCCGCCAGGCACGGGGAAAACAACCTTGGCGAGGCTGATTGCCAATTATTGTGATGCAGAATTTATCAGTATTTCAGCGGTATTGGCGGGCGTAAAAGAAGTACGCTCGGCGGTGGCGCAAGCGCAAGAATCCCAGCAGATGCATGGTCGGCGGACGATGTTATTTGTTGATGAAGTACACCGTTTTAATAAATCTCAGCAAGATGCGTTTTTGCCTTATGTGGAAGATGGCACCTTTACCTTCATTGGCGCGACCACTGAAAACCCTTCATTTGAATTAAACAACGCGCTTTTGTCTCGGGCGCGGGTGTATGTGTTGAAATCCTTGGAAGCGGCAGATTTACGGGAGATTGTTGATCGCGCGATGGCGGATGACGATCTGGGAGTGGGCGCACGAGGAGTTAGTCTGGCGGATGAGTTACGCGACGAATTAGCACAAGCAGCGGATGGTGATGGTCGGCGGGTGTTGAATTTATTAGAGATTGCGATTGATTTGGCAGATAGCCAAGGCGAAAAATCGGTTAGTGAAACCGCGTTAACAGAAGTATTAAGCGGTACGCTTCGGCGCTTTGATAAAGGTGGCGAGGCATTTTATGATCAAATTTCGGCTTTGCATAAATCAGTGCGTGGCTCGTCTCCTGATGGGGCGCTATATTGGCTGTGTCGGATGTTAGATGGCGGCGTGGATCCCAGTTATTTGATGCGGCGGATTGTGCGGATGGCATCGGAGGATATTGGTAATGCTGATCCGCGAGGTTTGCGAATAGCTTTGGATGCTTGGGAAAGCTATGAGCGGTTGGGTCAAGCGGAGGGGGAATTGGCGATTGCGCAGGCAGTGGTGTATTTAGCCTGTGCGCCGAAAAGTAATGCGGTTTATATGGCGTATAACACGGCGATGGCGGCGGTGCGCTCGCAAGGTTCAGCAGAAGTGCCATTACATTTACGCAATGCACCCACCAAGTTGATGCAAGAATTGGAGTATGGTAAAGAGTATCAATATGCGCATAATGCACCGGATGCCTACCCTGCGGGCGAAGTGTATTTCCCTGATAATATGCCACCAGAGCAGTATTACGAACCCGTGCCACGCGGCTTAGAAATTCAGATTGCTGAGAAACTGACACGATTGCGAGCTTTGGATAAGGCGGCGAAGAAGTAGCCATTATTGGGATCAGCATCAGTCCGTAGTCTTTGTTACAATCAACGGTTATTTTTAACCGTCACACCATAAGGAATTCAACAAAATGTCACGCGTATTCAATTTTAGCGCCGGCCCTGGCGCACTCCCCGAGGCCGTTTTAAAACAAGCCCAAGCAGACCTAATGGATTGGCAAGGTTCGGGTGTGAGTGTGATGGAAATGAGCCATCGTGGTAAAGCGTTTATGTCGATTGCGGCGGAAGCGGAAGCGGATTTACGTGAGCTGATGGTCATTCCTGATAATTATAAAGTGCTGTTTTTGCAAGGCGGCGCGACCACCCAATTTGCTGCGATTCCAATGAATTTATTGCGCGGCAAAAAGCAGGCTGATTATTTCAACACGGGGCAATGGTCTAAAAAGGCGATTAAAGAAGCCAAGCAGTATTGCGATGTGAATATCGTTGCCTGTTCGGAAGCGGATAATTTTTCAACGATTCCGCCAGTCTCAGAATGGAAACTGAATCCTGATGCGGCCTATGTGCATTACACAGCAAATGAAACGATTGGCGGTGTGGAATTTGATCATATCCCCGATACAGGCGATGTGCCCTTAGTGGTTGATTTATCGTCTACCATTTTATCGCGGCCGATTGATGTGTCTAAATTTGCGTTGATTTATGGTGGCGCACAGAAAAATATTGGCCCTGCGGGATTGGCGATTGTGATTGTGCGGGAGGATTTGCTGGGCGATGTGATCGACGGCACGCCGGGCATGCTGAACTATCAGGTGCAAGCGGATAGTGATTCGATGTTTAATACCCCGCCGACTTTTTCTTGGTATATGGCAGGCTTAGTATTCAAATGGGTGAAGGCCCAAGGCGGCTTGGCGGCGATGGCTGAAATCAATCAGCGTAAAGCGGCAAAACTGTATGCTGCGATTGAGGCGTCAGGTTTTTATAAGAACCCAGTAGCGTTGGCGTATCGCTCATGGATGAATGTGCCGTTTACTTTGCCATCAGAAGATTTAGACAAAGCTTTTTTGGCGGGTGCGGCAGAAGCAAAATTGGATAGTTTAAAAGGCCACCGCTCAGTGGGCGGGATGCGGGCGAGTATTTATAATGCGGTGCCAGAATCTGCGGTCGATGCGTTAATTTCTTACATGAACCAATTTGCGCAAGCGAATAAATAAGGGCGGTTTTGCGATGTTTAAAATCTCAACCTTAAATAATATTTCAGTGACGGGCTTAGATCGCTTACCGCGTGATCACTATGAAATTGCCTCAGAATTACCCAACCCGGATGCGGTGCTACTGCGCTCTTATAAAATGCATGATTGGGATATTCCCACCACGCTTAAAGCAATTGGTCGTGCCGGTGCTGGGGTGAATAATATTCCGCTGGATAAAATGAGCGAAAAAGGGATCCCAGTGTTTAATGCGCCAGGTGCCAATGCCAATGCAGTGAAAGAGTTAGTATTAACGGGCATGTTATTGAGCGCAAGGAACATCTGTGCGGGCTGGGAATTTGCCCGTAATTTGCAAGGGGATGATGCAGAAATCACCAAACAAGTTGAAGCAGGCAAAAGTGGTTTTTCAGGGTTTGAATTACCAGGCCGTACTTTAGGCGTAGTCGGCTTAGGTGCGATTGGGATCAAAATTGCCAATACCGCGATTGCCTTAGGGATGAAAGTGATTGGCTTTGATCCAAAAATCACAGTGGGCAGCGCATGGAAGTTATCGCATCAAGTTGAGCAAGCCAGCAGCGTTGATGATTTATTGAGTAATAGCGATTTTATTACTTTTCATGTGCCCTTAGTGGATGGTACTAAAGATATGGTTAACGCAATACGTTTAGCCAATATGCGTGATAACGTCACAATTCTTAACTTTTCGCGTGAGGGTATCGTGAATGATGAAGCGATGGCGGCGGCATTAGAAAGCGGCAAAGCGCATGCGTATGTATGTGATTTTCCGAGTAACTTACTTAAAAACCATCCTAAAGTGATTACCTTACCGCATCTTGGTGCATCCACCGTTGAAGCAGAAGATAATTGTGCGATTATGGTGGCAGAGCAAGTCAAAGATTATCTAGAAAATGGCAATATCACCCATTCAGTCAACTTTCCTAAAATTAGAATGAAGCGGGAAGCAGGACAATCTCGTTTAACCGTTGCCCATAACAATATCCCCACCATTTTAAGCCAAATCACCAATGCTTTTGCCGATGCACAAATTAATATTAACGATATGCTCAATAAATCACGCGATGATGTGGCGTATACCATTCTGGATACGGATGAAGCCTTAGCAGAAGGTCTTGTTTCAACGGTTGAGCAGATTGAAGGGGTGTTGAAAGTGCGGGCTTTAAGCTAAGACGGTTAACAGGTTATATAGAAAACCCCCATCCTTGATTTATCGGGCTTGGGTTTTCACGTTAGGTACGTAATTTAAGCTTGACGATGGTTTAAAGATTCATTAACTTCGTCGCGCGCCATGGTCCAAATAAAAGAGAATAAGTCAAAATCTTCAGCCAATATTTTGTCATTATTTCGGTCATGTGTTGCCTGAATTAAAATATCATTCACTTCTCGCGCCATGGTTTCTAATGTTTCTTTATCATTCTCATCTTCAGCCTTCTTAATATAGTCTAGCAAGGTGTTGTTATATTCTTTAATGAGTTTTTGTTGTGATTTTTTTCTAAGCTGGAGTAGGCCAGAGAAAGGAACCGCAAGGAGGGTGAGCAATAATGCAAGCATTTCTGCATTTTCTTGTAAAAATGTAGGCGTTTCGCGATCGTAGAACTGCACTGCACCATCATGCAGTGGGATCGCAGTGCCTTTTGTTCTATCTGGTTGGGAGATAAAACCAGCAAGTTTGATTCGTTCCTGTAATTCTTGGCGATTCTCGAATAGGATTTCGGTCACTTGGCGAACAATTTCATTATCAGTGGAATTTCTGGCGATCAATAAACGGTTAGAAGCCAGCGTTGGGATGGCAGTATCAGGAATGGCGGGGTGGCCAGAGTAGGCCCCTTTAGGAATAGATTGTGCATGTAGCGCCGGTTCAGTTAAGCGAATGGCTTTTGCTTGGGTAATCGGTAAAGCGCGGATCGGGGTTTGTTTATTAAGTACTTTGATGGAATCTGAGCCAGGTGGTGCAATACGGAAAACGGCATCCACCTCTCCTGCCAAAAAGGCAACATCGGCTGCTGCTTTTGACATTGATATTGCAGTGACGTCTTTTTCTAAAATGCCATAGTGGTGCATCAAAGACCAAAAAGATTTATACTGGCCGCTGGTTGATTTAGCGATCGCAATTTTCTTACCAATTATCCCTGAAATATCTTGAATATCTGAATCTTGACGGACAAATATTTGAAATAAATCATAATACAGAATGCTCACTAATTGGGCTTTATTGGTGGCCTCTGTATCCGCTTGTACCATCGCAAAATCGACATCATCGCTATCCAGTAGGCTCATGCTTTCCACGGAACCTGCAGTTGAACGTATCTTGATTTGTGTTTTTGGGTAGATATTATGTACCACCTCGGCAATTGCCTCAGCCATTTTAAAACTATCACCACTACCACTCGCAGCCATGGTGATTTGCGTGATTTGTTTATGATCGCTATAAATAAACCAAGCTTGGATAATGGCGGCAAGCAGCGCTAACGTCAGCAGTATTTTATGTATGAGTTTCATATGTTCTCATTATTTAAGGTGTTCTAGGGTAATAATAATATTTGAGACATCATCATTCAAATAAATTTCACCATCCTGAATTGTGCATTGCAACTGTATTGAACGATTCATTAACGCAGCAACCCCTTCAGCAGAGATATGGGCTATCTTGAGATTATTAAAGCGCGCCAAATTTGCCTGTTGTTTCTTCCACCATATGTTTGCCTTACCCTCATGATAAGTATAGATAATCACCTGCTTTGCACGGCTGCATGCCTTGCGGATCCGTTTTTCATCTGGTTGGCCTAAATCAATCCACAGATCGATTTCCTCCGTGAGTGTCTTCGCCCAAAGTTCTGGCTCATCATCGCTGCTGAGGCCTTTGGTAAAAGTCAGCTGTTCACTAGCATTGATGATAAAAGCGATGATTCGTATCATAAACCGAAAATCATTTTCAGAGGGGTGTTGGGCAACCGTGAGTTCATGGCTTGCATAATAATGCCGATCCATATCGGCAATGTTGAGTGATATTTTATTGATAGTGGAGCTGAGGGCCATAGTTACTTCAGAGGTTTAGAGTGTTTTATTGTACGGCATGGCAGATAATATCTACTGTACTTTAAACGATTGGATGACATCATTAAAAGTAGCTTCATTTGTTGAGAATTTTGAGGGTACACTCCAAAGCAACATTTGGTGGTAATGGTTTTTAGTTTCTAGCGTTACATGCCAGTAAATTAGCTTCACACTTCCTATGCTTCCCGACAGTCGATAACGTAGCGCTTTGACGTCTCCTATTTCAAGAACCTCGGGTTTGGATTCATGATAATTTCCCAATGTTTCCGCTATGAACGGCCTTGTCAAATCACTGTAACCTTCCAGTGTCATATTATCAAAGTCAATCTTATCTTCAGATAAAATAAGCATATAAGCTTGCTTGGGAGAATTGCCAATTTGTAAATCAGCCTCCTCATTTAGGTCATCCATTGTTGACCAGCTTGCCGGATGGACTATCGAAAAAGAACCATCTAAAAAATCAACTTTTTGTGCTGCTTTTTCCTCTCGTTCACAAGCCACAAGCAAGATAGAAAACACCATGACTCCCAAATAAAATTTAATATCCAATATTTTCTTCATATTTGCATTCCTTTGTTAATGAGTCTGAATCGTGCATTGCAACTGCATTGAACGATCTTGGAGGCAGATCAAGTTTGTTAGGGGGCGGAGCGGATTCACTTCTTATCTTTAATATCTTGAATATGCCAAAGCCACCAAACAATAAAAAAGCCACTCCAAGAAGGATTAACAGCGTCGTTTCTTCATAAATACCATATGCCATGAAAATGGCACCAAGCACTAACTGAAAGTATTCTACAGCGCCTATGCTTGCGGATGCAGACTGTACTAACACGTCATTAGAGCCCTGCATCTTTATTGCATTTAAAACAAAATTATCTAATTCAACTGCATGCTCTTCACACTGTCCTTTGCAGGCTATTCCATTATTAACCTCAGAAGCACACTGTTTACAGAGTCCCCGCTGGCAAGACTTACAAATACCACATGCCTGCGCATTTTCATGATAAAAACAGTCCATAATTCCTTCCTTTTTGCCTACATTACACTTGTTTACAGTCTATTCTATCCAGCGCTATTTGTCATGGATCATATACACATCATGCCGCGTATTTTTACTTTCAATCTGGGTATGGGGGGAGAGCTCTCCTACCCACGGTACGCCTGAAGGGCGTTTAACCACAACCCGTTTATTGGCTGTTTTCAGGGCGGCATTGAGCAATGCTGTGCTATCCATGTCCGCGCCGACGAGTTGGTGTAGCAGGCGCATGTCTTTTTTGACTAAGGCTGATTTTTCTCGGCTGGGATACATGGGATCGAAGTAGATAACGTCTGGATTCTCATTAGCGGGTAATTGAGCGAGATAATCAGGCGCATTAGAATAAACTAGTTGCATTTTGTGGGCGCTAGAATCGGAATCGGCTTGGGCACGAGTGAGGGCATCTTGCAATAGTGCGGCGATCCATGGATGGCGTTCGATTAAGGTGACTTGGCAGCCTAGGGACGCGAGGACGAAGGCATCGCGGCCAAAGCCAGCTGTGGCATCAATTATAGTGGGCGACTTGCCTTTTGTGAGTCCGATGGCGCGGGCGAGTGGTTGACCGCGGCCACCGCCGAATTGTTGGCGGTGGGCATTTTTTCCCGCCAGAAAATCAATGGAGATCGGCTTGCCTAAATTGAGCGCGTGGATGGCAAGTTTTTCGCCATCATAGACAAGCTGAGTTTGGTCTGGATTTATATCGCTTAGGGTAAAATTAAATTGGGTGGTGAGTTGTTGGATGTAGTCTGTGTTGTTGGTATTGCTGGAGACAGCAAGCGCGTTAATATTGGGTTCAGTCATGCTGGTCATCAGGATCGGTTTTAGCTGTAGTCGTTGTCTGCTTGGCAATAAATTTGCCAAAGGCGCGGCTACCTTGTCCAGTGTGGATTGTTTTGGTGATTTTATTGCTGGCAGTATCGAGAATAGACACACTGCCATCGCCCCAATTGGCGATATAGACGTGTTTGCCATCTGGTGTGATATCAATACCTTCGGGGGCATCACCCACATCAACGGTGGTGAGAATATCGTATGTTTTGGTATCCACGATAGAAATGGTGCTTTCATCTTGGTTGGTAACGTAAATTGTGCTGCCATCAGGGCTAATCACGGCACAATAAGGCCATTCGCCAACGGGGAAACTGTGAATGGTTTTTGCAAATTGAGTATCAATTACCGATACGTTATTGCTTTGCACATTAACGCTATATAAACGCTTACGATTAGGCGACAGCGCGAGCCCAAACGGCGCTTTACCAACAGGAATAGTGGCAATGGGTTGGAAGTCGTTAAGATCAAGTATGGTGACGGTATTATCATCGCGATTGGCAATATAAAGCCGGTTGAGTACGTTATCGATGGCCAATCCGGCAGGAGATTTCCCCACGGAAACCGTGGCGATGTTGCTACGGCTATCTGAATCAATAATGCGGACTTTATGTTCATACCAATCGGCAACATAGATTTGGCTACCATCGGCATTGGTGGCGATGCCGACTGGACCCGACCCCATGGGAATGCTGGCCATTTTTTTGAGTGTGAACCCATCAATAAGACTAACATCAGGCCCATCGGCATTGCTGGCGAACACATAATTGCCATCCTCGCTGACGGCAATACCTGCAGGGCGATTTCCACCGGGAATGGTTTTGATGATTTCCTGGGAGGCAGTATCAATTACCGAGATGGTATTGGCGAGTTGATTGGTGATGAAGGCATAAGGTTCTGCTGACACGATTATCGGCGAGAAACAGATAAAAAATAGGACAGCTCGCTGCCGAATTGCCCTATTTAGATTGACTAGTGTGTACACGGCTTCACTTTAGACGTTATCGCCGGTGCAGCTGGCGTAGCTACTTTTCCAGCATCGCTTTTAACCCCTCAAGACCTGAAACGTAAACGCCTTTGATGGCAGCAGCAGCTTCTTTATCACTTTGACCTTCTGGCACCGGTGGATTATCCATAAATGAGCGGTAGAATTTTCCTTTCCACAGTACTTCTGAACCACCTTCTACTTCTTTTACTGAGATCCAAGATTTATAAGTAGACACAGGTAACGTGAAATACGGCGTATCTTTACTGTTGAACTGGATCGTTTTCACTACAGTCATATCCGTGATTTTATAGGTGATCATCATCTTTTCATCATCAGTTTTAACGAGGTCTTCGGTAATCGTTGGGCTGCCTTCAGCCGCCAATGTCAGTACGCGTGTATTGCCCTCTAATACAACGCTGGCAACAGCTGGATGCCATTGATCAATGCTGCCGAAATCTTTAATAACGGCCCATACGTCAGCGGGTGCAGCATTAATGGTAATGCTTTCTTTAACTTGTTGGCGGGTTGGGCCATGTGCTGCTGCGACCATTGGAACAGTAACGAGTGCTAATGTGATAAAAGATAATAATTTTTTCATTTTTTTCTCCAAATTTTTGTTATAACATTTATGTCATACACTAAAGAATCAGCAAGATAGTGTGTGCTCAGCTATAATGCTCTGACGATCAAGATACACCAAAGTTCCTGAACAGAGTATGAACAAAACCCATACCCATTTGTTTAATGAACGTCTGAACTATCTACTTTAGCTGATGGTCAGAACTTTGGCTAGCATCGCTTTACGATGGGCGCATGGTCTTGCATGGTTAGGGGGTGATTTGACCCGCCATATTATTGAAGTGGAACAGTTTTAGGCATATATTGGAGCATAGGTAGCAACATTGAATGAACCACTGATTAAAATCAGAGATCTACATTTTGCGCGCGGCGACCGAGCGATCTTCAAAGGGGTGAATATTGATATTCATCGTGGGGAAGTGGTGGCGATCATGGGGCCGAGCGGCACCGGGAAAACAACCCTGATGCGCTTAATTGGTGGGCAGCTTAAACCTGATCGCGGTACGGTTGAGATTGATGGCCAGAATGTGCATGCCTTATCCCATGATGACTTATATGCTTTGCGCAAACGCATGGGTATGTTGTTTCAAAGCGGTGCTTTACTGACGGACTTATCGGTGTTCGATAATGTCGCTTTTCCTTTACGCGAGCACACGGATTTACCCGAACGGATGATTCACGATTTGGTGTTGATGAAATTACAAGCGGTGGGCTTGCGAAATGCAAGACGGATGATGCCAGCAGAATTATCAGGTGGCATGGCGCGGCGGGTTGCATTAGCACGTGCAATCGCACTGGATCCAATGATGATTATCTATGATGAGCCGTTTGCCGGTCAAGATCCTATCTCTATGGGAACGGTGGTGGATTTGGTGCATGATGTGAGCGATGCGATGGGGTTAACCAGTATTGTGGTGTCACATGATATTAAGGAAGCGGCTGAAATATCGGATACGATATTTTTGTTATCAGGTGGCAAAGTGATTGAATCGGGGTCACCGATAAAATTAAAACGCTCAACATCGCCATGGGTGCAACAATTTATGCAAGGTTTACCAGATGGTCCCGTGCCATTCCATTATCCAGGAACGCCGTTTGCCGAAGATTTGTTAAGCGGCAGCGAGGCGTCAGACTATGATTGAATCTGTATTGCGGGGTTTGGGTCGTTGGGGGCTTGATTTATTGTGGCGATTAGGCCGTGGTCACCTATTTTTATGGGAGATATTGAAAGGCGTACCTGAAACGTTTATTCGGTTCCCTTTATTGATTAAGCAGTTATATTCGGTGGGTGTGCTGTCATTGATGATTATTGCTGTCTCAGGTTTATTTGTCGGTATGGTCTTAGCCTTGCAAGGGTATTACACCTTAGTGGATTTTGGTGCAGAAGATTCCTTGGGCGTGTTGGTGGCATTATCGTTGGTGCGTGAATTAGGCCCTGTTGTGGCGGGATTACTCTTTGCTGGGCGTGCAGGCTCTGCTTTAACAGCAGAAATTGGGTTGATGAAAAGCACCGAGCAGCTATCAGGGATGGAAATGATGGCAGTGGATCCGATGCGGCGGGTCATTGCGCCGCGTTTTGTGGCAGGCGTGATTTCGTTACCTTTACTAGCGGCAATATTCAGTGCGCTGGGAATTATTGGCGCGTATTTGGTGGGACATGTGCAATTGGGAATTGATGCGGGCATCTTTTGGTCTCAAATGCAGATGAAAACAGATTGGAGTGCTGATGTGGTTAATGGCATTATAAAAAGTGTGGTGTTTGGTGTAGTGGTAACATGGATAGCCGTATTCGAAGGCTATGATTGTGTGCCCACTTCAGAAGGTGTGGGCCGTGCAACAACGCGTACCGTAGTGCATTCTGCATTTGCAATTTTAGGGTTGGATTTTGTGTTAACAGCATTGATGTTCGGAGGATAAAGAAGTATGCATAGTAAGAATATTGAGATTTTAGTGGGTTTGTTTGTGGTGGCAGGAATGGCGGCCTTATTAATGCTGGCAATGAAAGTGAGCAATCTAGGAGATTTTACGGAAAAAGCAGGTTATTCTGTGACTGCTGAGTTTGATAATATTGGTGGCTTAAAAGTCCGTTCACCTGTTTCGATGGCGGGCGTTCGTGTCGGTCGTGTGTCAGAAATTGCATTAGACCGCGAAAATTATACAGCGCGGGTCACATTGAATATTTCATCACAATATGATCAGATCCCATTGGACACGTCTGCGAGTATTTTTACAGCAGGCTTGCTCGGGGAACAATATATCGGTTTAGAAGCGGGGGGAGATGAGGAATTCTTGGTGGCAGGTGGTGAATTAGAGCTAACACAATCAGCGATGGTGTTAGAGCAGCTTATCGGCAAGTTTTTATTTAGCAAAGCAGAAGGGGAATAAAAAATGAAAATGACGAAATTGATACCGATTTTCATGGTGATTGTGGGGGTGTTTGGCGGAATGACCTTGATGAATTCAGCTGTTGCGCAAGCAGATCCACAGGTGATTGTGAAAGCGGCAACGGAGAATATGCAAGCAGCCTTACGAGAAAACAAAGCTGATTTGGATGCAGATCGGAACAAGGTTTATCCCTTGATTGAGCAACATGTGTTACCTATTTTTGATTTTAGGAAGATGTCGCAATTGGCATTAGGCAAAAACTGGCGAAAAGCATCAGAAGCACAAAAAGCACAGTTTGTAGAAGAGTTTCGCTTGTTATTAGTGAGAACCTATTCCACGGCGATGCTTGAATATGCAAAAGATGAAATACGATTTTTGCCGTTTAAAGGTGATTTAACGAAGAAAAAAGCGGTGGTGTTAACGGAAGTGGTGACGGCAGGTGGCGTGGTGCCGATGAGTTTGAGTTTATTTCAAAATAAAACAGCTGAGTGGAAAGTTTATAATATTAAGATTGATGGCATAAGCTTAGTCACCAATTACCGCACCAGTTTTAATACTGAAGTTCGCCAACATGGCTTGGATAAACTGATTGCAGATTTGGCCAGTCGCAATGCGAAGGCAAAAGGGTAAGACTTTATGAGCGAAGCCATTATCCAAAAAGGTGAAGTTACGTGGAATACAGCAGAGCAACATTTTTGTATTGATGGTGATTTGACCTTAGCAACAGTGGTCGATGTGATGGCACAAGCTGAGCCGTTATTTGTGAATGCGGCAGAAATGGTGGTAGATTTGGCAAATGTGACACGCAGTGATAGTGCGGGCTTGGCGATTTTGATCGAGTGGATGCGGGTGGCAGCAGCGGCGAATAAAAAGATTAGCTTTCAGAATGTGCCCAAACAAATGATGGCGATTGCGGGAACAACAGGCTTAGATAAGATTTTACCTTTAAAGAAATGAATATAAAATGATAACAGCAGCAGACATAAAACAACAGATTGCAGCGGGATTGCCCGATGCAACAATTGAAGTATTAGGCGATGACGGTCAGCATTTTGAGGCGCGGGTGGCAAGCCCTTCCTTTGAAGGAAAAAGCCTGATTGCACAGCATAAGATGGTTTATGCCACGTTGGGCGATAGCTTTGAAAATGCCTTGCATGCCTTGGCAATTAAGACAACGGTATCTTAGGATTAAATAAATGGATAAACTGATTATTACAGGTTCAGGGCCACTCTCGGGAGAGATCCGTATTTCGGGTGCAAAGAATGCAGCCTTACCGATATTAATGGGGACGTTGTTGGCTAGCGAGCCTGTCAAAATCGGCAATGTACCGCATTTGCATGATATTACGACAACGCTTGAATTATTAGGTCGAATGGGTGTGAGTTTGACGGTGGATGAAAAATCAGGCGTAGAAATTGATCCGACGACTCTGACGGAAACAGAAGCGCCTTATGATCTAGTTAAGACGATGCGGGCCTCTATTTTAGTATTAGGCCCTTTATTAGCGAAGCATGGTAAGGCGGATGTGTCACTGCCGGGTGGGTGTGCAATTGGTTCGCGGCCGGTTGATTTGCATTTGCGCGGTTTAGAGCAGATGGGCGCAGATATTAAAGTTGAAAATGGCTATGTTCGTGCGACAGCAGTAGGCGGCTTAAAAGGGGCGCACTTGTTTATGGACCAAGTGACCGTAACCGGAACAGAAAACTTGATGATGGCAGCAACGCTTGCCCATGGACAGACGATTATTGAAAATGCGGCTCGTGAACCTGAAGTGGTCGATTTGGCTCATTTCCTCAATGCAATGGGTGCAAAAATTACTGGCATTGGTACGGATACAATCGTGATTGATGGGGTTGAGAAATTAGGTGGTGCTAGCTATAAAATCCTACCAGATCGGATTGAAACAGGTACTTATTTGGTCGCTGCTGCGATTACACGGGGCAAAGTGAAATTAAAAGATACCGATGCGGGGCAATTAGAAGCAGTTTTATTAAAGCTGGAAGAAGCAGGTGCAGATATTGAAATTGGCGAAGATTGGATCTCTTTGGATATGCACGGCAAACGGCCGAAAGCGGTGAGTATTCGTACTGCGCCTTATCCTGCATTCCCAACGGATATGCAAGCCCAGTTTACGGCACTTAATTCCGTGGCGGAGGGTCAGGCGACCATTGTGGAAACGGTATTTGAAAACCGCTTTATGCATGTGCAAGAGTTACAGCGCATGGGGGCTGATTTAAGGATCGAGGGTAATACCGTATTCTGCAATGGCCGAGAAGAACTCACCGCCGCACCGGTGATGGCAACAGATTTGCGGGCATCGGCAAGCTTAGTTATTGCGGCATTGTTGGCAGAGGGTGAAACAGTGGTTGACCGAATTTATCATATCGATCGCGGTTATGAATGTATTGAAGAAAAATTGCAGCAGTTGGGTGGTAAAATCCGCCGTGTGCCGGGCAATATAAGAATGAGCGCGTAGGGAATTAAGATGGATACGATGCTAACGTTGGCCTTATCAAAAGGCCGTATTTTTCAGGAAACCTTGCCGCTGTTAGCTGCGGCGGGCATTGTGCCGTTGGATGATCCTGAAACCAGCCGTAAATTAATTTTACGCACCAGCCAGCCCAATGTACAGTTGATTATTGTAAGGGCATCTGATGTGCCAACATATGTTGAGTATGGCGGTGCTGATATTGGCGTGGCTGGGAAAGATGTGTTGCTGGAACATCCCAATGCAGAACTCTATGAACCCGTTGATTTACAGATCGCAAAATGTAAATTGATGACGGCTGGCCGAGAAGAAGATCAAGATCCAACTGGCCGCTTGAAAGTGGCGACTAAATTTATTGAAAGCACCAAACGATTTTATGCCCAAAAAGGTCAGCAAGTTGAGATCATCAAACTGTATGGCTCAATGGAGTTGGCGCCGAT
Organism: Proteobacteria bacterium UBA652; assembly: GCA_002299915.1. Taxonomy (GTDB): domain Bacteria; phylum Pseudomonadota; class Gammaproteobacteria; order Nitrosococcales; family Methylophagaceae; genus UBA652. The sequence goes on from DBOG01000066.1 coordinate 17,821, forward strand.
TGTCGGGATGGCAGATGTGATTGTAGATGTGGTCGACACAGGCAATACCTTACGCGCGAATGGTTTAGTGCCATTGGAGCATATTGCGGATATTAGTTCACGGCTGGTGGTCAATAAAGCCTCAATGAAAACCAAGCATACACAGATCCAGACCTTAATCGAACAAGTACGGGAAGCTGTTAACAAAAATGGTTAAGCTACAACAACTCAATACACAAGAACTTGATTTTTGGCCACAGCTTGAGTCATTGCTTGCATGGGAAGCCTCATCGGATACCGCGGTGCAGGATACGGTGAAAGATATTCTTGCACGGGTGAAAGCAGAAGGGGATGCGGCTGTTTTAGAATTTACCCAACGATTTGATCGGGTTAATGCAACGAGTATGGCTGAGTTGGAGATCTCGTTAGAGCGGGCACACGCGGCATTAAACCGTATCCCAAAGGAACAACGCGAGGCGCTAGAAACTGCAGCAGAACGCGTGCGTAGCTATCATGAGCATCAAAAACAAGATTCTTGGCAATATACAGAAGCCGATGGCACCATATTAGGTCAGCAGATCACCGCTTTAGATCGGGCGGGTTTATATGTGCCTGGTGGTAAAGCAGCTTATCCGTCATCTGTATTAATGAATGCCATCCCAGCTAAAGTGGCGGGCGTGGATGAGTTGATCATGGTGGTGCCTACGCCGGATGGTGAGGTCAATGATTTAGTGTTAGCTGCGGCTGCGATTGTGGGGGTTGATCGTATTTTTGCGATTGGCGGTGCGCAGGCTGTCGCCGCATTGGCGTATGGCACGGAAACCATCCCCCAGGTGGATAAAATTGTCGGGCCGGGTAATATTTATGTCGCCACTGCAAAAGGGATGGTGTTTGGCACAATTGGCATTGATATGATTGCAGGTCCATCAGAAATTTTGGTGGTGTGTGATGGTAAAACGAATCCAGACTGGATCGCAATGGATTTATTTTCTCAAGCAGAACATGATGAAGATGCCCAATCAATCTTAATTTCACCGGATGCGAACTTTTTGAAACAAGTTGAGCAAGCAATTGAGCGCCTTGTGCCAACAATGGAGCGGCAAGAGATTATTAAGGCATCGCTCAATGCGCGCGGTGCCTTTATCCAAGTAAAAGATATGGCTGAAGCACTTGAGGTGACGAATTTTATTGCCCCAGAACATCTAGAGCTATCCGTAGCGGATCCTGAAACTGTGGCGAAACAAGTCAAACATGCGGGTGCTATTTTTATGGGGCGTTATACAGCAGAAGCCTTAGGCGATTATTGCGCAGGGCCGAATCACGTATTACCCACATCCCGCACGGCACGTTTTAGTTCGCCGTTAGGGGTGTATGATTTTCAAAAGCGTTCTAGTTTGATCAATATCTCAGAAGCAGGCGCACAAACCTTAGGTAAAGTGGCTTCTGTATTAGCACGCGGTGAAAGCCTAACGGCCCATGCGAGATCGGCGGAGTATCGCTTAAAATGAGTGAATTCTGGAGCCCCATTGTGCATGACTTGGTGCCTTATGTGCCAGGTGAACAGCCAAAGGATGCTAATTTAGTCAAACTCAACACCAATGAGAATCCATATGGCCCATCACCTCACGTCATTGAAGCAATTAAGGCGGCGGCAGATGAGGGTTTGCAGCTTTATCCTGATCCCAGTGCTACAGCGCTCAAACAAGTGATTGCAGATTATCATCATATTGGGCTTGATCATATTTTTGTGGGCAATGGGTCAGATGAAGTGTTGGCTCACGCTTTTCATGCGCTATTCCAGCATGATGAACCAATTTTATTTCCAGATATAACCTATAGTTTTTATCCTGTTTATTGCAAGCTTTATCAGCTTGATTATCAATGCATCCCTCTGGCAGAGGATTTTAGTCTAGAGATAGCTGATTATCAGCGGCCCAATGGCGGTATTATTTTTCCGAATCCGAATGCACCTACTGGGAAATTACTGGAAAGGGTCGATATCGAAGCATTATTGAAATCGAATACTGAAACGGTGGTGATTATTGATGAAGCTTATGTCGATTTTGGAGGCGACACAGCGATTGACTTGGTGAAATGCTATCCGAATCTATTAGTGGTGCAAACGCTTTCCAAATCGCGCTCATTAGCAGGGATACGGATTGGTTTTGCAATAGGTCATCCAGGTTTAATTGATGGTCTCACACGGGTAAAAGATAGCTTTAACTCCTATCCTATGGACAAACTTGCTATTGCTGCCGGTGTGGCTGCTTTTGAAGATGACGCTTATTTTCAGCAAACGCGACAACAGATCATCACCAGTCGACAAGGTTTGATTGCGGAATTAGGCAGGTTGGGATTCGAAGTGGTACCCTCAACCGCGAACTTTATTTTTGTCAAACACCCTAAATTTAATGCCAGTGATATTGCGGCTTCGCTGCGTAAACAAGGAATCATTGTCAGGCATTTCAATGCACAACGGATCAATCAGCACTTACGGATCACCGTTGGCACAGAAACGGAAAATACCCAGCTCATTACGGTGTTGAGGAATGTATTATAAGTAAGCCATTTTGGGGATTGATCTGCGTGGATCATCTTACATTTAGTTCTTTATATTAGGCAAGAACTGTAAACACTTTAATTTTCATTACAATAGATTGTTTTCTTAATCTTGCTTCTAAGATATATACAGGTTATACTTGGTTCGGAAAATTAGCGAATTGACAGACAAATCATCATATTGCCATTATTTTGGCGGTGTGCTATTTATGTTTAATTGAGGGAAAGGTATGAACACTAAACTTATAACAGGTGCAATTGCGCTTGCTTCACTAGCAGGCTGTGCGCCAAGTAATTACTTACAGGCGCCATTGGCAACCACCTATGAGCATTCAACACAACAAAAAATGCAAGCAGCCCATCATTGGGATGTACTCGCCGAGGATGTTGCATCACGCTTGAGCACACATTTTACAACCGCCTCAGTAGCCAACCGCGCTATTAGTGTTGTGCCAAGTGAAAACTCTCCTTTTGAGGAAGGCTTTGAAGATCTACTGATTACGCAGATGGTGAATAATGGTTTAGATATTCGCGCAAACGGCAGTGGTAATTTAAAATTATCATTTGATACCCAAGTCGTGAATCATGGTGACCGCGGTTATATGGCGCCACCACGTGGTACTTATACCAAGCTCGCAGTGATTGGAACGGGTATTTGGGCATTGGTTAATATAGCGGACAATTCAAACCGTCTGAAAGATTTCTTGATTGGCGCAGTTACCATTGGTGCAGGTGTGAGTGCAGATGCAGTAGCCGGTCGCTTAACAGGCATTACAAATCAAGAGGTGATTATCAATGTTTCTTTAATGGATGGCGATAAATATCTGATGAGAAAATCGGGTATCTACTATATCGATGCAACGCATTACGATACGGTTGCCAAAGCTAAATCCATTTCAGTTGTTGCAGATTAGGAGAATATTGTGAAATTTAATCGTAATCTTATTATCGCTGCTGTTACCGCTCTATTATTAGTGGGTTGTAGCAATCAACATAAAGTCACCCAATCAACCATTGAAGATGCAGATTTGATTGCTCGCAGTCACTCTGCGGCAGACATGCTAATTGCATCAGCAGGGAATGGACTATCTACATCGCAACCCATTCTCATCACTAGCTTTGCTGATATAGATGATTTGAAATCATCATCAACCTTTGGTCGTATTACAGGCGAACAATTTGGCTCACAATTAAGTGAGAAAGGTTATCCTGTGATTGAAATGAAAGTACGTACGAGTATTTTTATCAAAGAAAAAACAGGTGAATTCATCTTATCAAGAGAGCTTAGAAAATTAAGCACATTGCATGATGCACAAGCTATCCTAGTAGGTACTTATGCAGTGGGTAAACAATCTGTTTATGTTACTTCTAAATTGATCCGCACGGCAGATAACGTCATTATGTCATCATATGACTATGAATTGCCGATGGGTCCAAATACCAAGTCTTTATTGAGAGCACGTCGCTAACAATAAAAGAAGATAAAAACTAAAAAAGCCGCTTGGTAGATATACCCAGCGGCTTTTTTTATTGTTTGATGTTTATCCCGGACTTTGAATTATCTTAATTGACTATCTTTGCTGCCACGGCGATTAAACATCGCAGAATGTGCTTGCTCTGCATCCAATTCAGATTGACAGCCAATGCAAAGCCGCACGCCCACAACCGCCTTACGGCGTGCCTCAGGGATGGTTGACTCGCAGGCTTCACACTGCACTAAACTATCGCCCGCAGGCAATTTCCCGCGTGCTTGCTCTATCGCATCTTTAACGCTTGCATCTATTTGATCTTGTACCGCCCCATCGCGGGACCAACCGCCTGCCATTGTGTGCTCCTCAAATTCTCCGTTATCTTGGGGTTTCTCAAGCTAAACCTTTGATTCTTCTTACCGCTGCAGAATAATAATTGGAATCAATGCAGCGATGATCGCGAGATCAAGTCATAATAAGCCAGTAGCATACCAGCTCAGCCTGCAATCCCGAAATGAAATAATAATGTAATAACGGCAATTGCGGCCAAGTTAAGGCGTAAGCCAACACGCATCATGTCGCGCTGAGCAACAAGCCCGCTAGCATGTACTAAGGCATTGGGCGGTGTCGCAACAGGAAGCATAAATGCCATTGACGTCGCTATAGTTACGGGCACCACCAGACTATCTGTTGCCATCCCAAGCTGTAATGCAACGCCCATAAGAATAGGTGCGAGCTTAGCCGTCACAGCGGTATTTGAAATGAGTTCGGTAGCAAAAACGCCAATACTCACCAGCACTAATAATAAAGTAAACATGGGAAGGTCACCCACGCTCAAACTTAACATGCCAGCTAACCAATCGTGAGCA
>DBOG01000030.1 GCA_002299915.1 Proteobacteria bacterium UBA652
TGTACGTTAGTAGGATGGTTTCTGTAAACAACGCAGTCAATTCTTACGCCTAAATAATTAAAAAATAGGCCATAAATCAATACCCCAAACAGCCAACTCCTGCTATAATATGCGGCTAAACATGGAGAGCTGGCCGAGTGGCTGAAGGCGCACCCCTGCTAAGGGTGTATAGGTTTACCCCTATCGAGGGTTCGAATCCCTCGCTCTCCGCCAATTAAATATCAGGTTCGTTTTTCGTTCCCATTTAATAACAATGTTTTATTGCTTAATTGTAGGTGTGTTGGATTGCTCAGCGGCAGCCAACCACGTATAATTGGCATCTTATGCGCCCGTAGCTCAGCTGGATAGAGTACCTGGCTACGAACCAGGCGGTCACACGTTCGAATCGTGTCGGGCGCACCATAATAAAAAAGCAGTTATCAAAATTGATAACTGCTTTTTTTTATCTGCTATTTATCCTTAACCATTATTTGATTTGATTCGATCTGATTCATGAACTGACTGACTTTCTGACATGCGAGGTTCTTACTCATTCGATTACCGGCACTATTTTCTGTCGCTAACTTCAGTGTCCAATCATCACATTCTGCCTTTGCGGAAATCAATTGTTGCCGCTTCTGTTCTGCCACAGCCACAGGATCGATAGCCGTCTGTTCCGCATCATTAGGCAGCGTTCTTCCCAATGCTTGTAATACCTTTTTTGCCTCTGAATCTATAGTAGACTGTTCTATCCTGGTCTCTATTGCATTAGGTTCTTTTCTTCCTGCCAACTAGTGATTATTTTTTCTGTAAAAAACACCGCCACTGAAATGATAAAAAACCACTGCCAAACAGCAGGCTTAACTGACTGTTCTATATGCTTATTCGGCTGATTTTTATTCATTATCTGCTCTACTTAATATTTTGGCTTCCAGAAGTGGTTTTTAATCTCTGCTGACAGTCTCATATCTGTTTTGTTCTCTGTGGTTTCCCCTGTCGCTTGCGCAATCTTGCCAATTGCAAAAGCAATACGTCTGCTGACCTCTGATATTTCTGTTAGTGGCGGCAATAATGCACCTTCTCCAGTCGTTGCTAGCGGAGAGCTAGAGGCTAATATATTACTGGCGATAGTTAACATATCATCCGTTACCCTAGTAATATCTGCCGTGATAACACCTAAGCCAATGCCAGGGAAAATATAACTATTATTACACTGTGGGATATGGAACGTTTGGCCATCATAGCTAACCGCTTTAAACGGGCTTCCGGTCGCAATTAAAGCCCGTCCTTTGCTCCATCTAATCAGTTGCGAAGGGGTTGCTTCTACTTTGCTTGATGGATTACTCAGTGGGAAAATAATAGGTTGTTCATTCTGTTCCGCCATAACCTTTATCAACCGCTGGGTAAATAATCCTTTTTGACCCGATACGCCAATTAAAATATTCGGTTTTGCTTCTCGGATGACCGCTAATAATCCAGGATGTTTACCTCGATATTGCCACTTCTCAATATTATCCAACGGTTGTGCCAGTGCCTTTTGAAAATCATGTAGATCTGTCATGTTTTGAGTTAATAAACCATCTCGATCAACCATAAAAACCCGACTTCTTGCTTGCTCGGGCGTTAAGCCTTCTGTACACATTTGTGCAATGATCTGTTCCGCAATACCACAGCCTGCGGATCCAGCACCTGCAAAAGCAACCACTTGGTCAGATAAGTTTTCACCTTTCGTCTTACATGCGGCTAGCAAAGCACCTACTGTAACGGCCGCTGTACCCTGTATATCATCATTAAAACAACACAATTCATCTCGATAACGCGTTAATAATGGCATGGCATTATGCTGCGAGAAATCTTCAAACTGTAGCAATACCGTCGGCCAACGTCGTTTTACTGCCTGAATAAAATTATCTAAAAAACGATCATAATCATTTTGATTAAGACGTTTTTGACGCCAACCAACATAATTGCGATCTTTTAATAAGCTAGGATTATTAGTGCCTACATCTAGCATGATAGGTAAACAATGTGCGGGATTGATCCCACCGCAGACAGTGTATAAAGCTAATTTACCAATCGGGATCCCCATTCCACCCACACCTTGATCACCCAAACCTAATATCCGACTACCATCCGTTACCACAATCACTCTAATATCATCTGATTGTTGCTGCAAAATGGTATTAATTTCTTCACGATCTGGATACGAAATAAACAGGCCGCGCGGCTGACGATAATGTGCGGAAAAAGTTTGGCAGGCTTCTCCTACCGTTGGCGTGTAAATAATGGGTAACATTTCTAATAAATGTGTTTGTACCATACGATAAAATATCGTCTCATTTTGGTCTTGAAGCGTCCGCAAAAATTGATATTTATCTATCGATTTTTTGACTTGCTTATATTGCTTATAAGCGCGAAATACTTGCTGATCTAGTGTTTCCTCTATATCTGGCAGCAATCCTAACAATCCTAATTCTTTACGCTCTTGTTGACTAAACGCCGTGCCTTTATTACGCAATGAATCATTCAGTAATGCTTGCCCTTTTTTCATGCCGATCCTAAATATTTAATTCTCAATCTATTAAGTATAGCAAAAGTATTCATTAAGATAGGCTTGGAGTATATGTCACTACCATTTTATTGATCTGCATATCATCCATAGTATAAGGAATCCCCCCCACTCCCAGACCTGATTGCTTCAAGCCTGCAAAGGGCATCCAATCCACTCGAAATGCCGTATGGTCATTAATCATCACCGCAGACGCGTCTAATCGTTGGCTAATATCGAACGCCAATATCTGATTTTGGCTATAGACTGCCGCCTGAAAAGCAAAAGGCAAAGCATTCGCTGCTGAAATAGCATCGTCAACATCACTAAACGGTATCACACATACAACAGGACCAAACACTTCCTGTGTCATTACTTTGCTATCGCTAGCGGGCCGATATAATACCGTTGGCGCATAACATTGGTTGTTGCGTGGTCGGCCACCTGATAAACATTGGGATCCTTCGGCAATTGCCGCTTGCACCCAACTATCAATACGCGCCACTTCATCTGCACGAATAAGCGGCCCCACTTCTGTTTGTAAATCGACAGGATCGCCTAGCTGTAATTTATTCGCTGCCGTTGCTAATTCTGATGCTAACTTTTCCGCAATAGTGTGATCCACAAAAATACGCTGCACTGATACACACACCTGACCTGCATGGTAAAACGCGCCTTTCACCAAACCTGCTAATGCCTGTTCAAGATCAGCATCTGCCATCACAATGACAGGCGCCACACCACCATGCTCTAAAGCGCAACGTGTGCCCGCAGCCAATTGACTGCGTAAGTACCACCCCACTTTGGCGCTACCGATAAAACTAAAAAAGGCCACCCGCGAATCGGTCACCAGCATTTCAGCTAAATCAATAGATTCAGGTATTACCATTTGACACCATGCTTTAGGCAAGCCTGCCTGATGAAAAATATCTACTAATCGTGCACAAGATAGTGGCGTCTCCCTAGCAGGTTTCACAATCACTGGGCAGCCCGTTGCTATCGCAGGGCCAATTTGATGTGCAATTAAATTCAATGGATGATTAAATGCACTCACCGCCATCACCACACCTATCGGCTCTTTGCTTATCGTTGCCAATCTATCTGCCGATGCCGTATTTAGTGCCATCGGAATATCTGCGGGCACATCATTGCGCAATGTATCAACACAGATCCGCAAGCTATCAATACATCGTGCCATCTCAATTCGTGAATCAATAAGCGGTTTACCGCCTTCCTGTGTCGCAGTATAAGCCAGTGTTTCAGCTTGATTTCCCAACGACACCATCACACGTTCTAAAATAGCTATTCGCTGCGCGACAGATAAGTAATTTGACCTATCAGAAAACACCATCGTCGCATTTACTAATGCCTGCTCAATTGCAACTTCACCCGCAGTCGCCACTTCCGCCAAGATAGCACCATCATAAGGGTTACATACCTTCAATGGTGTGCCCTTCACAGTGGCACCCGGAATCATCAAAGGTACTCGCTCAATTTTAGTCATTACTCACTCCGTCCCTAATCATAAACTACTATACATTAAGACTTGCATAATTTATGACAAAAAAACCGCACTGTAAAATATAGTTTTAATGGCTAAAACAGTCCATTTCTGGTATCTTTCACCGGATTATAAAGCATTGAAACTGAAAAAAACCATGTCCAGAAAAATACTTGTTACCAGCGCTCTGCCCTATGCCAATGGCTCGATTCATCTTGGCCATTTGGTGGAATATATCCAAACTGATATCTGGGTGCGTTTCCAGAAAATGCGCGGCCATGAATGCCATTATATTTGCGCTGATGATGCCCATGGCACACCTATCATGCTACGCGCCCAAAGCGAAGGCATCACCCCCGAACAACTAATAGAAAGCACCTATCAAGAGCATCAAGCTGATTTCGCCGACTTCGCGGTTGATTTTGATCATTTCTCTACCACTCATAGCCCCGAAAATAAAGCTATGGCGAATCGAGTTTATCTTGCTAACCGCGATACGGGCCACATCACTACCCGCACTATTAGCCAAGCCTATGATCCCGAAAAAGAAATGTTCCTACCCGATCGCTTTATCAAAGGTGAATGTCCTAAATGTGGCAGCGATGACCAATATGGTGATAATTGCGAGGCGTGCGGTGCAACCTATGATACGACCGAGCTTAAAAATCCCGTATCCGCCGTATCGGGTGCAACACCGATCACCAAAGATTCCGAACATTACTTCTTCAAACTAAGTGATTTTGAGCCCATGTTGCGGGAATGGACGACTACATCAGGCAAGCTGCAGCCTGAAGTGAGTCATAAACTCCAAGAATGGTTTGAAGCCGGCTTAAAAGACTGGGATATTTCACGTGATTCACCCTATTTTGGCTTTGAAATCCCCGATGCGCCTGGTAAGTTTTTCTATGTCTGGATGGATGCGCCAATTGGCTATTTAGCCAGCTTTAAACAATATTGCAATGCAAATAATATTGATTTTGATCAGTATCTTAGCGCTGGGAGTGAAACTGAAATGTTTCATTTTATTGGCAAGGACATCATCAACTTTCATGCCCTATTCTGGCCCGCAATGCTGCAAGGTGCAGGCTTCCGCTTGCCAACTGCTATTTTTGCCCATGGCTTCCTCACCGTTGATGGCAAAAAAATGTCTAAATCACGCGGTACCTTCATTAAAGCACGCAGCTACCTCAATCATCTTGACCCAGAATATTTGCGTTATTATTATGCCGCCAAACTCGGCGCAGGCATTGATGATATTGATTTAAATTTAGAAGATTTCCAAGCACGCATCAACTCAGATCTGGTTGGTAAAGTAGTCAACATTGCCAGCCGCTGTGCTGGTTTTATTGGTAAACATTTTGAGGGCAAACTCACTGACAATATCGCCGAACCCGAATTATTTGCTGAATTTATCAATCAAGCAGATAGCATCGCTGAAAAATTTGAATCCCGTGAATATGGCCATGCTATGCGCGAGATCATGGCGCTAGCCGATAAAGCCAACCAATATATTGATGATAAAAAACCGTGGGCGTTGATTAAAGAAGCCGATCAAGCGCAAGCTGTGCATGATATTTGCAGCATGGGGATCAATCTCTTCCGCATTCTTATTGGCTATCTCAAACCTGTTTTACCCCGCACCGCCGAGCAAGCCGAAGCCTTCCTCAATATTGCGCCACTACAATGGGCTGATTTAAATACGCCCCTACTCAACCACAGCATCAATAAATTCAAACCACTGATGACCCGGATTGAAACCGCCAAAATTGAAGCGATTCAAGCCGAATCAAAGGAAATTATGGATATAGAAACAGATACAAAATCACCTATCGCTTCTAATAGCGATATTGAACCCATTGCCGATGAAATTAGCTTTGATGACTTTGCCAAAATCGACCTGCGGATCGCCAAAATCGTGAATGCAGAACATGTCGAAGGCGCCGATAAACTGCTGCAACTCACATTGGATATTGGCAATGATCAAAAACAAGTGTTCGCCGGCATTAAATCAGCCTACGCACCCGACGATCTCGTCAACAAGCTCACCGTCATGGTCGCCAATCTCGCCCCTAGAAAAATGCGCTTTGGCCTCTCCGAAGGCATGGTGCTCGCTGCAGGGCCAGGTGGAAAAGACTTGTTTATCTTGAATCCCGATGCAGGCGCTGAGCCTGGAATGCGAGTTAAGTAAGACAGAAAACGGATAAAAAATTAGGCTTAAATATTATGGGGAAGTGTTGTTTTGCAGCATTATTAATAAGCCCTCCCGAATTATTTCTAAAGTCGCCAAAAACCCAAAACATTCTGATGCTTAAACTTTTATTCATCCTTTTCGCCGGCGCCGCAAAATAAATAAATTTGTGGGAATCAAGCGATATTCGGGTGCCCTTGGATGAAAGACATCCATGCCTTTCACCCCTTCGGGGTCGCTACGCGCTCAAAATATTCTCCTGCATATTTTTCTTTGGTTCGTTTTTTTGGGCATGCAAAAAAATGAACGCCCAGCGGCAGCAACTAAAACTTCACCTTAAAAAACAGCTTCCGATATACTGACAAACCATGTCACATAGTAATACACTCAACAACCTAAAATTCAACAACCGTTATCTGCAAGCCTTGCCTGCCGATCCAGAAACAGATAACCATCGTCGGCAAGTATTAGATGCTGGCTATTCCTTCGTTAATCCCACCCCTGTCAGCAATCCCAGCTTAGTCGCCGTCTCACCTGAAGTCGCCGAATTGATTGGCTTAGACCTAACTGAATGTGAATCGGCTGAATTTACCCAAGTCTTCGCGGGTAATAAGTTATTAGAGGGTATGCAACCTTATGCGCTCTGCTATGGTGGCCATCAATTTGGCAACTGGGCGGGGCAATTGGGCGATGGTCGGGCGATTAATTTAGGTGAGGTTATCACCCCGCAAGGCACACAGCAAACCTTGCAGCTCAAAGGCGCAGGGCCAACGCCCTATTCTCGTATGGCGGATGGGTTGGCCGTGTTACGTTCCTCAGTCCGGGAATTTTTGTGTAGTGAGGCGATGCATCATCTTGGTGTGCCCACCACCCGTGCGCTGAGCTTGATTCTGACAGGTGAAGAAGTGCGCCGCGATATGTTTTACGATGGCCGCCCTGCAATGGAGCCTGGCGCGATTGTGTGCCGCGTGTCCCCTTCTTTTACCCGCTTTGGGAGCTTTGAGATCTTTGCCTCACGTGGCGATACGGTAAATTTAAAAAAATTAGCCGACCATACGATTCAATCGAATTTTTCACATCTACTTTCCTCAAATAAAACGCCTGATAAAGATACGTATTTGGCTTGGTTTAGCGAAGTCTGCGACCGCACGGCGGAAATGATTGTGCACTGGATGCGGGTGGGGTTTGTGCATGGTGTGATGAATACCGATAATATGTCTATCCTCGGTGAAACCATTGACTATGGGCCGTATGGTTGGCTGGAAGATTATAATCCCGGCTGGACACCGAATACCACCGACAAACAAGAGCGCCGCTATCGTTATGGCGATCAGCCTAAAATAGCCCATTGGAATTTATTTCAACTGGCTAATGCAATTTATCCCTTAATTAAAGATGAAGATGCGTTACACGAGATCTTAGATGATTATGGGCTTCGTTATCAGCAACGCTGGCAAACCATGCGCGCCGAAAAGCTTGGTCTAAATACATTTGAACCCGATACCGATACCGCGCTCAATCATGATTTGCATACGCTACTGCAACAAACCGAAACCGATATGACTTTATTCTATCGCCATTTAGCAGGCATTCCTGCCGATGACATGTTAGATGATGACGCGCTGATTGCACCGCTTATACCTGCATTTTATACACCTGATACATTGCCAGATAATCATCTCGCCAATCTCGCGATGTGGTGTCGCCAATATCAACAACGGATCCAACAAGACGGCACAGATGATGCCACCCGCCGTACACGGATGCATGCCGTCAACCCTAAATATGTGCTCCGCAACTATATGGCACAACTCGCCATTGATGCCGCCGATGAAGGCGATTACGGTGTGATTCACGAATTACTAGACGTATTACGGCACCCTTATGATGAACAGTCAGAACATGCAAAATACGCTGCAAAACGGCCTGATTGGGCGAGGTCACGCGCAGGGTGTTCGATGTTATCATGTAGTTCTTAGTATTTTTTAAATAGTATCGTAGGCAAATGAAACAAGCATACCAAATCATCTTACTGCTGATCGCTGCAAGTTTATTAGCCTGCACTGCAAAAAAAAATTTGCCCTCCAACTCTTTGTTCACGGGTAGTAGCGCAGGTCAAGCCTTTCAGATTAAGATTGTTGCCGAAGGGCTAGGTATTCCATGGGGAATAGATCAGCTTGATAACCACACACTTTTTGTCACTGAACGACATGGTGTGTTTTCTCGGATTGATATTGTATCTGGTGAAAAAACACTTATCACTGGCTTGCCGCCAATGTATACCCATGGCCGTGCTGGTTTATTAGATATTGCTTTCCCGCCTGATTATCGCTTTAATAATCCTGAAAAAAACTGGGTGTATTTTAGCTATACTAAAAGCCAACAAGATCAAGGTGTAACGGTGCTTGCCCGCGCTAGATTACAGCAAAACACCCTCATAGATTGGCAAGATTTGCTGATCAGTCAATCTGCCAGTAATAAAAACATCCATTTTGGTGGTCGCATTGCCTTTGACAATTCTGGCCATATTTTCATGACGATTGGCGATCGCAATGAGCGGGATCAGGCACAAGATCTCACTAACCACATAGGTACGATTCTCCGTTTAAACCGCGATGGTTCCATTCCCGCCGATAATCCTTTTATTAATGCGCCAGCAGCACGCGCTGAAATATGGAGCTATGGTCATCGGAATCCCCAAGGCATTGCGTACGATCCAAAAACTGACCGACTGTGGGCAAATGAACATGGTCCGTATGGGGGGGATGAAATTAATCTGATCGAAGCCGGCAATAATTATGGCTGGCCAATCGTTTCTCATGGCAAGGAATATAGCCTTGACCATGCCCAAATTGGTGAAGGCATTGAAAAAATAGGGATGGCGCCAGCCATTAAAACCTATATCCCGTCTATTGCACCTAGCAGCCTTTTATTTTACCGTGGCAACGCCTTCCCACATTGGCAAGGCAATCTTTTTTCAGGTGCGCTAAAATTACAACACCTTAACCGTATTAGCCTAGATAATTCGGGCTCCGCTATTGCTGAAGAACGCTTGTTGCGTATCCGCCATGAACGTATTCGTGCAATTAGCGAAAGCCCTAAAGGGTGGCTTTACCTCACCACTGATAATGGGTCTATTTTACAAATTAAACCTCAGGAGACACCTTAATGACCTTTCCCTTCAAATATCTATTTATATTCTGCACGCTACTCACTGTCACCGCCTGTGCGACCTTAGATGAAGGTGAATGTTTATCTGCAAACTGGTATGAAATCGGCTATCAAGATGGGTCAAAGGGCTATAACCCCGAGCGCTACCAAAAGCATAATGAAGCATGCCAAGAACACAATGTGCGCGTCAATACTGCAGATTATCATAATGGTTGGGGTGAAGGCATTACACAGTATTGCACCGAAGACAATGGCTGGGGAGAAGGATTAGCGGGTGAAACCTACCATAAAAGTTGCCCTATTCACCTTGAACTCGAATTTTTCAATGCCTACCAACTTGGCCGCGGCATCTACGATAAACAACAGCGGCTAGAAGATATTAACGATAAATTAGAGCGCATCGCAGATAAATTAGCCAATGATGATACTACTAGTGAACATCGTAAAATATTACGCAAGGAACGTAACCGACTAAAATCTGACAGCTTTACGGCTGAAAGTGAGCTTGACCATGCCGTTCTAGAAGCGCGTGATATGGGCTTTTATAGCCGCTAAAGGAATATTATTATGAGCAA
>DBOG01000008.1 GCA_002299915.1 Proteobacteria bacterium UBA652
GTCAGTGGCGGCAACGGGGGAGCCAGTGGCATCATTGTGGTAATAGGTGAGTTGCTCTGCTGCCATCATTGGATTGATTTGAATTGGGCTTGGGCTTGGGCCTAGCACTTGATTGATGGCTGCGATGACATCTGCAATATTTAACACACCATCACCATTACAGTCATTGGCTTCGGTTACGGTGTCGCCATTGAGGACGGCGTTGATAATGCCGATAACATCTGAGATGTTGATGGTGGAATCACCCGTGATATCACATTGCAAGATGGTTATTATTTGCTCGCCTTCTGCATTGGCAATGAGTTGGCTGCCTAGGTATATATATTCTTTGCCTAGGGGCAGGGCTGCGCCAACATTATATTCTCCTAGTAAGCCACCACTTGCGCCATAGGCATATTGGATATCATCAACATTTGTTTGTTTGCTGACTTTCATACCATTGCCATCATAGCCGAAGGTGTGGGTTGCAACGGTGCTGGTGCCGGTGCCTTGGGCGGTTCTTAAGCTACCTGCATCATCATAGATGTATGCTAGTGATTTGAATGGTTGGCTTGTGTTAGTGAAAATACCTGTTTCGGTGGTGATATTGCCATAGATATCATAGGTGAAGTCTAGCCTTGGGTTGCTGCTGCCATTTAGCGTGTTAATTCTGCCCAGTGCTCGGGCTGATGCGTGGGTCGAATTATAATAAAAATATGTGCTTATGTCACCATTGAGGGTTTTAGTTCTTATATTGCCTTGACCATCATAAGTATAGGACATATTCCCCCAGCTACCGGCTGCGGTTGCTAAGCGGTTCATGCCATCGTAGCTTAGGGTTTTTGTGTTGGCGTTATCAATGCCATCGGTGATGGAGAGGGTGTTGCCGATGGTGTCATAGTCATAGGTTAGGTCTGTGGTGTTTACGCCATTAGATGCCTTTATTCTGTCGGTATATAGGCGTTCATCTAGTGTGATGTCTGTTGTTTGACCATTGGCATAGACCATTTTTTTGATATGACCAGAGGGGTGATATTGTATGTTTGTGACATAGGGCAATACTTTAGTCGCTCTTGATAGGCCATTAGGCATATAATTAATGGTGCGCCCCGATGGATATTGCAGGGTTTGTATGACATCAGTATTATTGTATGTGTAGCTGTTGGTGTAAGGCACGCCCGCGATTAAAATGGTTTCTGATTCAAGATTGTCATTTTGATCGTAGAGATATGTGCGGCTGCTGTCTGCGTTGCTGACCGTGGCGACATTATCATTGGCATCATAGGTGAAGCTCACATCTGGCGTGGCATTGGGGTAATTTATTAGCGCCAGTCTATTACGGTCATCATAGCTGTTTATGGTTACAGCTGAAGCGCCGACCTGCCGCGAGGTCATATTACCAATGGCATCTCTGCCGAATGTCGTGACGCCTGTTTCAGGATGGGTTTCAGATTCTAAATAATAGCGCGAATCATAGGCAAAAGTTCTGCTATGCCCGAGGCATTGGCCTGTGCTAGAGTCCGTTTCCCCTTGATGAACGAACTCCATTTGATTTAACAGGTTATACCTCATTGCAGTACAAACATCCTCTGGAGACTGGATAAACGTAGGTACACCTTCACTATCGGGGTTGCCATACACACTGTATTGAGTCAATGTTTGATTACCCCGTTCATCTATTTCTATTACAATACTCAAACCTTCATAGCTATAGGTCTTAAAAGCACCATCTGGATGTTCTATGCGAAGCAAGCGCCCAATCACATCATAAGTAAATTGGGAGCCTTCTACAGAATTAGGATATGATTCAAATGTTTTCTGCCCTAACGCATCATATTCCGTTGCTTGCGTAATTATCTCTCCCGTTCCTCCTAAATCTCGTCTTATTGTTTCAATCGCCTTGCCGAAACCATCAAACGTTATTTTTTCTTGATAATTTCCTCTGGTAAGGGTTTTACTACTATCGCCCCAAATAACTGTCGCATCCGCTTTAATCGGGAAATCAATTCTGGTAACACGATTCAGGGCATCATAAGTAAACGCTTTTGTATTACCTCGTCCATTTGTGATGGAGGAGACTGTGCCTGCATTATTAACTGTGCGCGTAATTGTTACCCCTTCTGGATGCGCTTCACTTCTCGCTGTACCACGATAATAGTCACTCAAGGTAACCACATTATTGCGGGCATCAGTTGTTGTTGCTAAGTCACCATCTGGCGTGTATGTGTAGCTAGTTACTACACCGTATGTGTTTTCAGATGTTAACTGGCCTATATTGTTATAAGCACGACTTGTCTGGCCGATACTGACTAAGTCTTCATTTTGGGGCTTACCAAGAATCCATTTAACGGGATCATTAAAATAAGTTAGATGGATAATTTTGTCTGGATCTCCAGAAATTCCTGATGTTTGTTCAATTGTTTGTGGATTACCATACTCATCATGATTCGACATGATGTTGTCATGTACAGAGGAACCATATGACCCACCCGGATCTCGTGAGGTACTAATTTTTGTTTGTATCGGGGCATGTGTTTCCTGATCGCTCTGTGTTGGATCCCCATAATAAAGGTTTTCGTCGGAAATCTTTCGCTTCCCCCAACTGTATACCTCCGCATGAACTAAAGAATTATTTAGCGCATATTTATTAGATCCTATCAAGAGCCCTACAGCCCATACATTCCCTAAACCTGTGACGGTTGCCCCTTGATGTATATATTCCTCCTTCCCGTCGGGCTTCGTTATTGTTGTCACATCTGCGAGTCCATCTACTCCTGGTCTTTCTAGATCTGGAAGAAGTAATGATCCAGGGGCAAAGACATATGTCCATGTGCCAGAAGTAACATTTGGCCCTGACGTGGTTTTTGTGAAAATAGAGGTGGTTTCTCGTAACTGATCGGGATCAAATCGAACATGTTGATAGGTATATTCATACACGCCTTTATAGGGGTGGGTTACTTTTTTAATGGAATATTTTCCTACACCAAAAAAAGTAGGTGAGTAATATTGATATTCCCACGTTTGATTCGAGGGTAAAGTAACCTTTGTTAGAAAAGGACGACACTGTGGATAATCAGAATCGGCGTCGGCAAGCATACCCGCATATTCATATGTCCATTCTCGAACTCCCTCTTGAATGGATTTCAGTAGAAAACAACTTCCGAAATTCTGATAGTTGAACTCAATTAGCCGACCATCATCCACAAATACACTGCCATTTTTCTTCCCACCTTTCACTTCATCAATATAAACATAGCCATTTGTATCTTGATAGCTAATTTGAATTGCGTTATTATTGAGATCTAGAATTTCAGAAGTATACCAGCTGGTTTCGACTATATTATTATCCGTTTCAACAAAAGCAATCACATCCATTTTTAGCTTTCTGCCATCAGGCGCACTTACTAAGAGGCCCTCTGAAGTACACTTCATCCGCCAATTGCTTTTTGTGATTAAATCACCTGAACCATCCATGGCTAACACTAATATCTCGCGTGAACCATCTGGGTGTTCTAGTGACGGGTTATCTAGTGTTGAGACTGAGAACACATGTTGACCACACACCTTATCAATATGTGCCACTGGTACGACAATACGACCAAAATGCATTGTCCAACCAATGCCATACTGACTGCTATAGCTTGGTTGTGCATTATCAAAATCTTGATGATTCTGATAAACGCGATTGATAGCAATATCCATCCCGCCATTACCTGGTACGGTAATATCGGTATGCAATAATTGTATCGTGCCTGAGAACGGGGCGATGGTTTCATTAACATCTGCATTTAATGTTTTAAACGGATGCAATCCCGGTTCTGCATAATAATCACGCTGTTCTTCTGCGTATACGCTGACTTGGAACAATGAGAGGAGGAAAAATAATCCTGCTGATAATATTATACGCATATTGATATCCTTAAGATGTAAGACTACATAGCTTGGTTAGGTACCGATTTACAAGTTTTAAGTTCTTTGATTGCTATCTTATGTGTTCTTGCTTAAGATTTGATTAATTAACATCAGGCGCAATAATAGCTGCTTGTGCTGGCTCAATACCTTTTTGTACCCTAAGCACAAGCAATCCTCTACCCTCAACTTGGTCATTTCCTTGATTAAAGGTCTGAAGTTGCTTGTCATTATCTTGTTGATCGAATTGAGGATCTAATTGCTGGCTATTTTGCTCATCATCTGCAGCTTGCGCATGCCAAGACAATACGCATAATAAAGCGCTTAAATATAAAGTAGTTTTTCCCATAAATCACCTCTCTCTTAGTATGTTTTTATGTGTTCTATACATCACTTTACACTTTTGTCAAAATTTTTGTCAGGGAATTTCTCCTCATATTTGTTTTTGGTAATATGTGGGATCACTTATACCCGCCTGCTCGAAGCCTTGTTGGCGAAAACGGCAAGAATCACATTGGCCACAGGCGCGGCCTTCGTTATCGGCTTGATAGCAGGAGATGGTTTGGCTGTAGTCTACGCCTAGCGCGATACCTTGTTGGATGATTTGGGATTTTGTTAAATCTATTAGTGGGGTGTGAATATGTAAATATTGCCCTTCCACACCTGCTTTGGTGGCAAGGTTGGCGAGCTTTTCAAATGCATTGATATATTCTGGTCGGCAATCTGGATAGCCTGAATAATCAACGGCATTGACGCCAACAAAAATGGCGTGGGCTTGTAAGACTTCTGCCCAGCCTAGGGCGATGGAGAGAAACACGGTGTTTCTGGCGGGGACATAGGTGACGGGGATGCCTGCTTCGTGGTGATCTGGCACATCGATCGTTGTATCCGTTAATGCTGATCCGCCGATGCTGCGTAGGTCTATGTTGATGACTTTATGTTCAATTGCGCCCATTTGGATAGACAGTTTTTTTGCAGCAACGAGCTCGGCATCATGGCGTTGGCCATAATCAAAACTTAAGGTGTAACAGTCAAACCCTTGCTGTTTGGCAATGGCTAGCGTGGTGACAGAATCTAGCCCTCCTGATAATAAAATAACGGCGCGTTTCATCGACCTTGCTCTGCATCCCAGAGATATTTATGTAGCTGCACTTGCATCCGTACGGGTAGCCTATCAGCTAAAATCCAGTCGGCAAGTTGTTCGGGGGGCAATTCACCATGGATGGGGGAGAATAGAATTTCAGCTTTATTGCTTAAATCATGGGTTTTTAACATGTCTTTCGACCAATCATAATCGGCTTGATCGCTGATAACAAATTTGACTTGGTCTTGTGGTTTGAGCAGGGCAATATTTTGCAGTTTATTTTTTTTCATTTCGCCTGATGCTGGGGTTTTGAGATCCATGACACAGACCACTCTGGGATCCACCTTGGCAATATCCATTGCGCCGCTGGTTTCTAATGAAATTTCAGCATCTTCGAACCGATCACATAAGGCGGTGAGTAATGTATAACAACTGGATTGGGCGAGCGGCTCGCCACCTGTGACGGTGATATAACGAGGTTGGTAGGCGGCGACTTGGTCAACAATATCGACAATTTCTAGTTTTTCACCACCATGGAAGGCATAGTCTGTATCGCAATAATTGCAGCGCAGCGGACAGCCTGTTAAACGTACAAAAACGGTGGGTTGCCCCACCGTTCGTGATTCCCCTTGGAGGGAGTAGAATATTTCTGTAATGCGGCACTGCGCCATGTTTTTCTGCCTAGCTGTATCTTCTACTACTGCCCAATGGCATCTAGCTTGCTTTGTGCTAACCTTGCTGCTGAGGTGCCTGGATATTGTTGGATCACTTTGGCTAGAGTTTCTTTTGCCGCAGCGGTGTCACCTTGTGCTTGCTGGCTAAAGCCAAGTTTTAAAGTGGCATCTGCTACTTTATTGCTGGTTGGAAAATCATTGATCACCATTTGAAAAGCCGCTACTGCTTTATCAAAGTTATTCAATACATATTCTGCTTCACCTTGCCAATAATAGGCATTCGGCAAATAGCTACTTTGTGGGTATTGTGCTGGAAAGGCCCCTAATGCTGCTGCAGCTGTTTCATATTCACCTTGGCGCAAGGTCTGCAATGCAGCTTGGTAGGCTGCTTCGCCTTGAACGTCTGAATCTGAGCTTGGCGTTGTTGGTGTTGGCAGATCCGTCCGATTATTCTCTGCATTTATTATATCTTGGCGCTCTGTGGTCGCTGGCGCTGATATGGGTGGCGGTACGTTAACTGGATTTGCATTCTCTGCTGCGGTGAGGCGTTGATCCAGATCGGCATAGAGATCTTTTTCACGGCGTTGCATCAATTCCAGCTGATACCGTAAATTTTCATTTTCACCATTAAGCCGTTGGATTTCGCCTTCTAATTGATCAATCCGACTCATCAGTGAAATCAAGCCTTGGCCTTTCATCATACGTTCAAGCACATCCACCCGTTGCATAAGCTCCTTATCTTTTGCTACTGCCGACAAGGGCAGTAGCAAAATAATAAGGGATAGACTTACTGTACGATATATATTCATTAGCCACCTACATAAAAGATTTCAACACGACGATTTTGCTGCCATGCAGATTCAGAGTGCCCTTCCATTGCCGGGCGTTCTTCGCCAAAGCTGGTTGCTTGGAATTGGCTGCTGCTTGCGCCTTGCACCATGAGGATCTGACGTACTGCCTGTGCACGGCGCTCACCTAAGGCAAGATTATATTCACGCGAGCCACGTTCATCGGTATGGCCTTCCAACCGCACGGTAATATTCGGATTGGCTGCCAAATAATCCGCATGGGCTTGCAGTGTCGATTCATCTTCTGCCCTAACAATATTGCTATTTAGTTCAAAATAGATAACCCGATTTGCCAGCGGGCTATTGGGGTCATTCAGTGCGTCATTAGTATAAGAATCACCATCACCTGCAATCACGGTTGCGGCACCATCATCAATCATTTCACCATTAAAACCATCTTCACCAATGCCGGTACCCCCCGCGGTACCATCTTCTATACCCACATCGCTGCCATCTTGTAAATCATCTGTTGTGCTACAGGCTGATAGCCAAACTGTCATCATTAATACGACTATTAATTGCATATATTTCATCATAAATTCCTCTTCAAAAGTATAAAATTATTTTCTAAATGGTGACCAAGCTGGCTCACGCACTGCTTGTCCCTGACCACCAAATCGACGATGAATTTGCCCATCGACAGATACGGTTGCTAACACGCCTCTCCCCTGTTCCTCGGTAGCATACAGGATTATTTGACCATTTGGGGCAAAACTCGGGGCTTCATCTCGCCCAGAATCGGTCAATACCTGCACGCTGCCTGTTTCTAGATCTTGTACGGCAACAGAAAAACCGCCTCCACCACCTTGAATCATTGCCATTTTTGTGCCATCTGGCGATAAACTTGGAGAGGCATTATAGCCCCCTTCAAAGCTGATCCGTGCGGCGCGCCCACCCTCGGCAGAAATACGATAAATTTGTGGTTTGCCGCCACGATCAGAGGTGAATATTAATTCTTGCCCACTCGGCATCCATACGGGTTCTGTATCTATCGCACGTGGGTTATGGGTGATCCGTGCCAGTTTCCCCGTTGATAAGGTCAACACATAGATTTCTGGATTACCTGCCTTCGATAAAGACATCGCCAATTTTGAGCCATCTGGCGACCAACTCGGCGCGCTATTAATGCCGTTAAACGCGGCAACAGATTGCCGCTGCCCTGTCCGCATTTCTTGGACATAGACCTCGGGACGGCGGCTTTCAAAAGATACATAGGCCAAACGCTCACCATCTGGCGACCAGCTCGGCGACAGGATTGGCTGTTTAGATTGCAAAATAACCCGTGGATTTTCACCATCAGCATCGGCAACCTGCAAGGCATATTGCTTATCTGTACTGCTGCCGCTAACGGAGACAAAGGCTAAGCGGGTTGAAAAAACACCCTGCTCTCCCGTTAAGGCTTCGTAAACTAAATCAGAAATCTGGTGTGCTAATCGGCGTAAGCCAGACTCTGGCACTTTATATCGTTTGCCAACCAATTGTTCTGCTTTATACACATCAAACAATTGGAACTGCACTTCGTAATAACCCGGATCGGCTGGTGTGACCTTGCCAATCAACAAACCCTCCGACCGCAATAATCGCCAATCCTTAAAATTCACATCCGCTTTTTCATAGGGGTGTGCAATCAAATCTTGGTCCGCCAAGGGGATAAACCGACCGCTAGTTTCTAAATCATTTCTAACGATGCTGGAAATATCTTCCGGGGCGGCACTGCTGCCATTAAAAGGCACCACGGCAATCGGTAATGCCGATGCGGTGCCGCCGGTAATATCAATCACCAGTTCTGCCTGTGCCTGCCATGGCAGTATTACCAGTAGTAATACCAAACTACGCCATTGTTTTATCATCTCGTCGACCTCTTTTTTATTGTGGTTTAAAGTTAAACGTAAAATCTCTAAATTTTGCTGCTGCTTTTGGATCCGCTGGCAATGGGAAGGGCGCTGCTTTATGCACTGCCGCCACCGCTGATCGATCAAAAACGGCATTACCACTCCCCTTCACTACCGTTGCCTGCTTCACCTCGCCATTGGATAAAATCGAGACTTTTAGTGTGCAGACCAAGCCCGTGTCCACATTTGAAGGACGGTTCCAATAACGTTTCACACGTTGCTGAATGCGAGCGCTATACGTTGCCACATCACTTTGAATACGGGCATTTTCTGCTGCCTGTTGTTCCGCTGCCAGCCCTTCTTGCATCATGCGTTCTGCCAGAGCCTTCTCAGATGCCGCAATCGCTTTTTGCCGTTCTGCTTCTGCTTGGCGTTTTTTTGTTTCCGCTGCTTTGCGGGCTATTTCCGCTTGGCGCTGCTTTTCTTCTGCTACTTTACGAGCAGCTTCAGCTTGTTGCTGCTTTTCCTCTT
>DBOG01000070.1 GCA_002299915.1 Proteobacteria bacterium UBA652
GAAAAAGTAGATTTACGAGTTGGCTTTGAACATACAGATGCAGCGCATATTATGGTTATCTGGAAATCTACAGAGCTATCAGCATCTGAGCGTCAGTTCTGGCTGGATCGTGTTGTGGCATTGGGGCCTTTTTGAGAAAGGACTTGTAGGGCGAATGTTTTAATAGAGTTTAAGCGTTAGTTGAAGCGAGAAAATTTAATAATCTCGTTGACCAAACATAAGGTTTGAATTATACTTCTGGGGTTTAAACCGTGAACTTCTGAAAAAGTCATCTCGTGATAGATAGCAGAATGCGCCTTGGGCCAATAAACGCCATCCTTAAAATGCAAATGATGGTCTTGCTGGCATTAGGTCTTTTTTATTGGGGTTGGCAAGATGCGGCAGCGGCAATCGCTTGTGTTTATGGTGGCGGCATTGCGTTAGTAGGCACAGGATTGCAGCGGTGGCATTTGATTCGTGCGGTAAAATCAGCAGGATCAGATGCGGGAAAGAATTTAGGTAAAGTGTATCGATGCATGATTGATCGATGGCTGATTACTATTGTATTATTTGCGGTAGCTTTTATAAAGCTGCCTTTATTGCCCCATCCTTTGCTAATTGGGTTTTGTATCACTCAACTAGCAGTATTGTTTAGTTTTTTTAGTCGAGCTTAGCGCTTAAGAGATAATAGTTAAGAAAATATGGCAACAGACACTCTCACATCGTCGGAATATATTAAACATCATTTACAAAACTTGACGTTGGGTCAGCGCGACGATGGCACTTGGGGTTTTGCACACTCATCGCAAGAAGCCGCGGATATGGGCTTTTGGGCAGTCAATGTAGATAGTCTAGCCGTTAGCCTTGTATTAGGTGCTCTACTTATGTGGTTTTTCCGCCGAGTAGCAAAAAAGGTTGAGGTGGGTATCCCGAGCGGCGCACAAAATTTTGCTGAATGGATTATTGACTTCATTAATGACAGTGTGAATAGCTCATTTTCAGGTAAGAATCCATTGGTTGCACCTTTGGCCTTTACCATTTTTCTTTGGGTGTTCTTAATGAATCTGATGGACTTGTTGCCCATAGATTTAGTGCCTGAACTTGCCAAACTTGTTGGTGTGCATGCGTTTGGCATGGATCCGCATGCTGTCTTTTTCAAAGTAGTGCCCACCACGGATATAAATGTGACGCTTGGCATGGCGCTTGGCGTGTTTGTCTTAATCTTATATTACAGTGTTAAAATGAAGGGCGTGGGTGGTTTTGTTGGTGAGCTCACATTACAACCCTTTGGTAAATGGGCGATACCCGTTAACTTCTTATTAGAAGGTGTCAGCCTTCTTGCGAAACCTATTTCTCTGGCATTACGATTGTTTGGCAATATGTATGCGGGTGAAATGATATTTATCTTAATTGCCATGATGTATAGCGCTGGCGTTGTATTGGCGCCGTTAGGTATTGTGTTGCAATTGGGATGGGCGATTTTCCATATCTTAATTATTACTTTGCAAGCATTCATATTTATGACCTTGACGGTGGTATATTTAGATATGGCACATCAACAGCATCACTAGTTTTTTATTATTTAATTTTTACTTCGTAGGAGAAGCAAGATGGAAACAGCATTAATATATATTGCAGGCGCATTGATGATGGGTTTAGGTGCGTTAGGTGCCGCTATCGGTGTAGGTCTATTAGGTGGACGATTCTTAGAGGGTGCAGCACGTCAACCTGAATTAGTCCCGATGCTTCGCGCGCAATTCTTTTTGGTTGTAGGGCTGCTTGATGCGGTGCCAATGATTGCGGTTGGGTTGGCAATGTACATTCTGTTTGCGGTTGTATAAGCGTCTAGTTAATTTTAGGCACTATTTACAACTATATAAAGAGGTACAAACATGAATCTTAATGCAACCATTTTTGGACAAATGATAGCGTTTGCTATTTTTGTTGCTTTTTGCATGAAGTATGTATGGCCGCCTATTACGGCTGCTTTGGACGAACGCACTAAGAAAATCGCGGACGGTCTTGCAGCAGCAGAACGTGGCAGACATGAACAAGAATTAGCTGAAAAGCGGGCGCAGCAAGTTATTCACGAGGCGAAAGATCAGGCGAATGAAATTATTTCACAAGCCCAACATCGTGGCAATGAACTTGTTGATGAGTCGAAAGACACGGCGCGTATTGAAGGCGAACGTATATTGAATTCTGCTCAAGCAGAAATTGAGCAAGAAGCCAATAAAGCAAAAGATGAGCTGCGCACGCAAGTGGCTAGCATCGCTTTGGCTGGTGCTGAAAAAATTCTTGGTCGTGAGATTGATAAAAAGTCTCATACGGCATTATTAGAAGAATTGGTAAGTCGGATCTAGGGGGCAATAGAATGGCTGAAGCAATTACTATCGCTCGTCCTTATGCGCAAGCCGTATTTGGTATCGCTCAGGATAAAGGCGAATTGAAAGCATGGTCTGAATTGCTTGTGGTATTAGCACAATGCGTAGCGCAACCGGAAGTGCAATCCATCATTAGTAGTCCAGTGGTGAGTGATGAACAGCTTATCGATCTGTTAGCCAATGTGTCTGGTGAATTGATGACAGACGATGCACGACATTTTCTAGCCGTATTGGCAGAAAATAATCGCCTGCAACTGTTGGCCGATATCGCAGTAATTTATGAAACATTACGCGAAGAAGCTGAGAAAATGATAACGGCAGATGTAACATCCGCATTAAAACTCACTGCAAAACAAGAGAAGGATATTTCAGCCGCGTTGAAAAAACGTCTAGGTCGAGATGTTGTTTTAAATACAAGTGTTGATAAAACCTTGTTAGGCGGTGCGATTATTCGAGCAGGAGATCTCATTATTGATGGATCTGCCTTGGGAAAATTGAACAGACTAGCTAACGCCATTGGCTAATTAGCTTGTTATAGAGGAAACAAAGATGCAACTGAATTCAGCAGAAATCAGTGACCTAATCAAAAAGCAAATTGAAGGCTTTGATGGGGCAACTGAAGCGCGTACAGAAGGTACAATCGTCGGCATTACCGATGGTATTGTTCGTATTCATGGTTTGGCCGATGTTATGGCAGGGGAAATGCTTGAGTTCCCAGACAATACCTTTGGGATGGCGTTAAACTTAGAGCGTGACTCTGTCGGTGCTGTAGTGCTAGGGCCGTACACACACCTGTCAGAAGGTGATAGTGTTAAATGTACAGGTCGTATTTTAGAAGTGCCCGTCGGTGAAAGTCTTTTAGGGCGCGTTGTTGATGCCTTAGGTCAGCCTATTGATGGTAAAGGCGATATTAAATCATCAGGCACATCACCTATTGAGAAAGTGGCGCCGGGCGTTATTTCTCGTCAATCTGTTGATCAACCATTGCAAACAGGTTTGAAATCAGTTGATGCGATGATTCCAATTGGCCGAGGCCAGCGTGAGTTAATCATCGGTGACAGGCAAACGGGTAAAACAGCGATTGCTGTTGATACCATCATCAACCAAAAAGGTACTGGCGTTAAATGTATCTATGTTGCGATTGGTCAAAAAGCGTCTTCTATTGCTAACGTGGTACGTAAGCTGGAAGAGCATGATGCATTAGAATATACAACAATTGTTGCTGCCTCAGCTTCAGATACTGCTGCCTTACAGTTTATTGCACCTTATGCGGGTTGTACCATGGGTGAATATTACCGCGATAAAGGTGAAGATGCATTAA
>DBOG01000069.1 GCA_002299915.1 Proteobacteria bacterium UBA652
GGCATCATGCGTGGGCTGGGTGTTGCTGTTCGCGCTGGCCATGGTACTCTCCAGAAATTAAACTAAATTTCAAATGTATATCAAAATCTTACGCCTTTGTAAGGCGTTTGTCAAAGCGTTGGCGGAGGGGATTTGGAAGCCTACCTGAATTTTGAGGATTTAAGATCTCTCACTGCGTTCGAGATGACAAGCGGGAGAAGTGAGGTTTAGGTGTATAGCGCGACTGAAAGGAATGTTTGTTTTAAGCTTTTAAGTAACTATATATTAATGTTTTATTTTAAAGATATTTTGTTATTGTATTTATTGTCTGTGGTTATCTGGATAAGTTTTTTTATTGCTTTAAAATTAAACCGTTAAAGGGAAGTTTGAGGTCTATTAATAGCGTGTTTAGTCTGTGTGTTCTTGTTGATAACTTGCTTATTTATCCACATGTTTTTTTATCCACAGTTTATACTATGGCTTATACCAAGCATGTATACAGGTTTTAAAATATGACAATACTCTCCCTTATCGTGGCAATGGATCAACAGGGCTTAATTGGTCGAGACAATGATCTGCCTTGGCGCTTATCTGCTGATCTACAATACTTTAAAAAAATCACCATGGGAAAACCAATTATTATGGGCCGGAAAACGCATGAGTCGATTGGCCGCGTGTTGCCTGGTCGGCAAAATATCGTGATCACTGGCAATAAAAAATTTATCGCGGAAGGGTGTACGATTGTGACTTCTATTCCGAATGCGCTGGCTGCGGTAAGTGAGGCGGAAGAGGCGATGTTTATGGGGGGGGCATCGTTATATGAACAGGTGTTGCCACAAGTTGATCGTTTATATTTAACCCAAGTACACGCTAAATTAGACGGTGACACTTGGTTTCCTGAATGGGATCACCAAGCGTGGATTGAGGTGAGCAGAGAAGATCACCGAGCGGATGAAAAGAATGAGTTTGATTATAGTTTTATTGTGTTGGAACGCAGAGAGGAGAATAAAATGAGTGAACTTTATGGCAAGACACACCGCGTGTTGCAAGATGAATTTGAGACGCGCCCCCTAGCAGACAGAATGATAGAAACGATTGTATCGACAGAAATTAGCGAGGATGCGCAGGCTTTTATTGAGAGCCGACCGATGTTTTTCTTGTCTACTGTAGATAAGGATGGGCAGCCAACCACCTCTTATAAAGGCGGCGCACCCGGCTTTGTGACGGTGGTGGATAACACGACGATTGCATTTCCTTCTTATGATGGCAATGGGATGTTTTATTCGATGGGCAATATTCGCGAAACGGCAAAAGTGGGTATTTTGTTTATTGATTTTGAAACACCGCAGCGCGTGAGATTTCATGGCTCGGCAACCGTTTCTAGCGATGATCCGTTGATGGCTGAATATAAAGAGGCTGAGTTGATTGTACGAGTGAAACTAAGCAAAATGTGGATCAATTGCCCGCGCTATATTCATAAATATAAATTAACAGAACGGTCTAAATATGTGCCTTGTAAAACAAAAGAAACGCCCTTTGCAGGCTGGAAGCGAGTTGATTTGATGCAGGGCGCATTGGCGCCAAAAGATGCGGATCGGCCAGCAGAAGAAGGCGGGATTATTACGATTGAAGAATGGCTGGGTGATGTGCAAAAGGGTGATGGTTAAAAGAAAGGCTAACCCTAAAGGACTATTTTGCTTGGGGGAAACCCTGTTACAGTACATTACTATTTAAATTTGTTAATTTGGGATAATGAATGAGTGATAAAAATTTGTTAGATACCGCACGCGAACAAGCATTAAAAATGGAAGCTTTGGTGAATGCGGTGGTGGTAGGGCAGGAAGAGGCTGTGCGGCTGATTTTGATTGCCTTGCATGCACGAGGCCATGTGTTGCTTGAGGGGGGCGTTGGGGTGGGGAAAACCACGTTATTACGTGCTTTTTCAAAAGCCTTAGGCGGCGGCTTTGGGCGGGTGGAAGGCAGTGTGGATATGATGCCGAACGACTTGCTTTATCGCACGTGGATTGATGGAAAAGGGAAGCCGGTGATTGATCCGGGCCCCTTGGTGGCAGAGAGTGAAGAAATGGCGGTGTTTTTCTTTAATGAAATTAACCGCGCACGGCCGCAGGTGCAAGCTTTACTCTTACGGGTGATGGCTGAGCGCACGGCAGATGCCTTTGGCAAAGAATATTTATTCCCGCATATGGTGGTGTTTGCGGATCGAAATCGGGTGGAAAAAGAAGAGACTTTTGAGTTGAGTGCGGCAGCACGTGATCGGTTTTTGTTTGAAATCAGTATTGAGCGACCTTCAAACCCAAGCCATCGACGGGATTTGATTTTTAATACCATGTTCCACGATGTGGAAAACCTATTAAGTGGCTTGCGTGATCCGGCATTAGATTATACGGATCTGAATGAATTGGATCGCTTGATTCAAAATACGATTAAGGTGTCGCCAGAAATTAAAAATTATGTGGTAAGCCTGTGGAATGCAACTTGGGATCCACAAGCGGTAGGCATTGCGTTAGATGATGTATATATGGAAGATTTAGTGGTGGCGGGAGCCAGTGTACGGGGGATGTCGGCGATGGTGAGAGCGGCGAAAGTAACCGCTTGGCTGGCAGGGCGAGATCATGTGTTGCCCGATGATATTTATACTATTTTATTGCCAACATTAAGCCATCGGGTGTTTTTATCACCGGTTTATGAGGGAAGGCGAGAAACAATTATGCCCGTTTTCACGCAGGCTTTACGCAATAATATTCCAACACCCTAAGTTCAGAAGATAATGGCGAACAGTCTACGAGAGTCAGAAAAACAAGCGGAATTCGAATATCGGTTCTCACATCCGGTAACAGGATATACCCCTGGCGCCCATCGCAGTAAGTCGATTGGTACGGGCGATCTTTTTGCTGCGTATGCTGATTTATTGGATCATCCCGAATTACGCAATTTGGATGTGCGTGCAAGCGTGCGGGAAAGCTTGGGACAAACACCATATAAATGGCGCGTGCGGCGTTATCAGCAGCGATCTGAGATCACCTTAACGGTGTTGGGCGATGTGTCAGGCTCTGTTTTGTCATCCGATGGCCAACAACGATTAGCGGGCTTGATGCAGTTAGTGGCGCAGTCAGCGGTGAGCTTGGGCGATCGTTTTGCGTTTGCAGGGTTTGATGCGGCATTCAGAAAAGAACTGACGATTATGCCAACCAAACAACGAGGGTTTGCACAAGACTTTTCAAGCAAACTAGCAGCGTTAGCGCCTTCTCAGGCAGCGGGCGTGGGCGGGATGATGGATGCTGTTTCGATGCTGCCACAGCGGCCAGGTATTGTGTTTTGGGTGTCAGATTTTTGTTTTGATGTTGCCGAAACTGAGCGTGCTTTGCGTTTATTGTCTCATCATATGGTGGTGCCGATTGTGTGGCAAAATCCTGCTGCGATCGATGTGCCATCACATGCGGGCTGGACGGAAGTTGTGGATTCAGAAACAGGCGAACGGCGCAGTTTATGGATGCGACAAAAATTCAAAGCCCGTTGGCAACAAAGTATGGATGATCATTTTATTGCCTTGGAAGGGTGTTTTAGCCGCTACCGATTAAAGCCGTTATTTATTGACGGAGAATTAAGCGGTGAGCAGCTAACCGAATATTTTTCGGGCATTTATAGGAACTCAAACTATGTTAAAAAATAAAGGGTTCACCTTTTTAATCGCTATTTTGTGGTTAATAAGCACGGCGGTACAAGCTGCAGAAATGGTGACAGCAACCGTCAGCACAGATCAGGCGTGGGGTTTGTTATTAGGAGATGAGCTGATCGTAACGGTTGAATTGCCAATCATGCAACACATAGCATTAGATGAAGAAAGCTTGCCCGCGATCGATCAGCGGCAGGGGCATTGGTTGACGCTAAGAGAGATCCGCTTTGATGCCCGATCGGATAGCGAACAAGTGCTGATGATGTTGCGCTATCAAGTTGTCAACACCGGCACAGCAGTGCAAGAGCTGTTAACACCTGAGTTTACTATTCGGCAAACCGATAACACGGTGATCGTCATACCTGGCGCGCCAATGATGCTAAGCCCGATTTTACCAGCAACAATAGCAGATGATACTCCCGCGGCAAGCTTAAAAGCAGATCATAATGCGCCACTGTTTGATACCGCAGCACAGGGCAAAAAAACAGCTTTCTGGGCTGGGCTGGCGGGGCTTTGTTTTTTACTCTCAACGCTTTGGCATTTTGTTTGGCGCAAACAGCATCGGCAGCCTTTTGAGCAAGCTTTAATTCAATTACGGAACATAAAAGGGGATGATAATGCTGCTTTGGAAGCTGCCGCACGTATATTGCATAAAGCGTTTAATCGCACCGCAGGCGAAACTGTGGTGCAAAGCGCAGTTGACGATATGCTGGCACAGCATTCTCGACTAGCGGCGTTTACGGATGAAATCAAGCAGTTTTATCGTGCCTCTTCAGCCTACTTTTTTGATTCAGAATCGGTAACGGATTTAAGCCGAGAGCAGATCGTGTCGTTGGCGAAATCATGTCGTCGAGTGGAGCGGCTTGCATGAGTTTTGGTGGTTTATATTGGTCGCTGCCGTGGCTCTTATTACTGTTGCCCTTGGTCCTATTGCCATGGTGGAGGCACAAACAAGAGCATGTGGTGGCATGGTCGCGGTTTGTGCCGGTTGATCCCTTATCACGGATCATTGGATTGCTGTTTAAAATCCTGGCATCCATTGCAATAGCAGGCCTGGTGTTTGCTTTTGCGGGGCCTTATTTGCCAGAAAAAGAGGTTGAGCGGATTGGCGAAGGGGCAGAAATTGTGTTGTTATTAGATCGCAGTCGAAGCATGGATGATCCTTTTGCGGGGAGTGTTGAGACGGTGCAAGTTGGGCTAGTAACGCCAGCAACAGATAAAAGTAAACGCCGTATGGCGGGTCGGTTTTTAAATGAATTTATTCAACGGCGACCAGATGACCGCTTCGGTTTTGTGTTGTTTAGCTCGGAGGCGTTTGATTTGTTGCCGCTGACATATAGCAAAGGGGCGATACTGGCGACCGTTAATGCGAGCATGTTGGGCAAAGGCTTATCGGACACCAATATTACTAAAGCCTTGGTGAAGGCGGCTAAGCTGTTTGAGGGGGAAACTTATCGCGGTGCGAGAATTGTGTTGTTAGTGTCTGATGGTGGTTCATCAGAGCTGGATCTCGCAACCCAAGAAAGAATTATCAATCTCTATAAAAAGCAAAGCTTAACTATTTATTGGATTTACCTGCGCTCTCGAAAAGGAATGACGTTGGATGTGCATGCGGGCGATTCTCCATTATGGGTAGATCTCCCCGAGCGCCATTTACACGCGTTTTTTAAAAGCTCTAAACTCCCGTATCGAGCCTTTGAGGCAGACACATTGGAGGATTTTAGTAAGGCACTAGATGACATTAACGAACAACAATATCAAACCTTGGTGGTGACGGAAATAATATCCAAAGAAGATAAAAGGCAGTCCTTTTTTGTGCTGGCATTATTGGCATTATTCGCGTTGTTATTATCGCAACTATATACGGTTTGGGGGGTGAGGCAAGCACATGGATAGAATATTACGATTTATAAATAGTGGCCTATTATTGCTCGGCATTGCGGCGGTTGTGATGGCAGCGGTTGCGGGCTGCCAATGGTGGCAGCAGACAAAAATTAATGATTTTGTAAGTAATCAGATAGAGGAAACCAGCTTAAGCCATCCCCATATTCGGTTTCATCAAGCGATACAAGCGGCAGCAGCAGAAGATCGGCAGCGGGCGCGGGATATTTATACCGAATTAGGCACGGGCAAAGGGAGAGGTTTACGGGCATCGGCTTATTATAATCGTGGCAATGTAAACCTGAATTATGCTTTATTGCTGCCAGAAGCAAACCCCAAACGCTTGCCTTTAATTGAATTAGCAAAGCAAGATTATCGTATCGCTCTCGGCATGTCGCCTTCGGTGCACGATATTCAATATAACTTAGCGCTTGCCCTGCGCCAAATTCCAGAAGGCCCCCTTGCACTACCAGATGGCCCCAAAATCTCTCCTGTTTTGGAAGAGCGGGAGATTGAAACGCTAGATTTTACCAGTGAGCTACCCTAACCATGAATCGGCATTTTAATGCTCTCAATCGCAGCTATCTAAGGGCCTGTTTATTGGGTTTCTCGGCCTTATTCTCGGCCTTGGCGATCTGGGTGCCACCGATTGATAAAGAAGTAGATGTGATGGATGTGATGTTTGTGATTGATATTACACAAAGCATGAATGTAGCAGATATGCGCTATCAATTAGAAGCCGTTAATCGCATCATGTGGTCAACAGAAATGGTGCATGACGTCGTGCAAGAAATGGATTGTGGCTCACATGTTGGCTTGGCGATTTTTAGCCAACATCGTAGCTTGGTGTTGATTAATCCGGTGGAAGTGTGCAAAAACTATGATGTGTTGGTGCAGATGTTGGCGCACATTGATGGGCCAATGGCGTGGGAGCTATCGAGCGAGGTGTCGAAGGCCTTATTTTCAGTTATAAAAAATGCACATAAAATCAAACCGATTCCCTCAATTGTATTTTTAACCGATGGCCACGAATCGCCACCACTACATGAAACCATTCGACCCAAGTTTACGGGTACACCTGGCGTAGTGTCAGGGCTGCTGGTCGGGGTTGGGGGCGATGATTTGTTGCCGATCCCTAAACGGAATAAGCAGGGAGACGTGCTGGGCGTGTGGGATGTGAAGGACGTGTTGCACCAGGATGTTTATGTGTCCAGTCGTTTTAATATGCTCGGGGCAGATAAGCGGGTGGCTAAAACAGAGCATTTATCTTCGCAAAAACGGGCGCATTTACGGGCCTTAGCAGGCATTGTGGGGATGGGTTATATTAGTGATGTACAGAAAGTGCAGACCTTGATTAATGCCATTAAAAAGGAAGCGACCACCCACCCACAAATAATTAAATATAGTCTTGCACCTTGGTTCTCATTCGGCGCGCTGCTACTACTTATTGTGGCATACTACCCTGCAATATCTAGAAAAAAGCGTGTGTAACGCAAGCTAAGCAACAAATGAGAGCCAGGAAATGAGCAAAAACAACCGCCAACCCAGCCAACAAGATTTACAGCCCTTATTGCAAGCCTATCAAACAGGCCAATTAGCCGCGGCAGAAAAGGTCGGCTTAGGATTGCTAAAAAACTTCCCTAATGGATTTATGGTGCATAATGTATTGGGCAGCATTTATGGTGGGCAAGGCAAGGTAAGACAAGCGCTGAGCAGCTTTCAAAAAGCCTTATCTATTGATCCAACGGTGGCAGAACTACACTTAAATGTCGGCATGTTGTTCGATCAGCAAGGGCAGCGAAAACAAGCAATTAGCAGCTATCAACAAGCCGTTAAGCTCAAACCAGCGCTCACCGACGCGCACTATAATCTCGGCATTGCTTTGCAGGCACAAGGCGCGCTAGAAGCGGCAGCACACAGCTATCGAAACGCGGTAAAAAACGAACCCGGCTTCTTTGAAGCCCACACCAATTTAGGCACGATATTACAAGCGCAAGGCGATCTGGCGGGCGCAGTAGAAAGCTATCAGCAGGCCTTGGCCATTACCAGCGATGGCCTCACCTTCTATAATTTAGGCACGGCGCTTAAAAACCAAGGTGAACTTGAGCCAGCAGCAATGGCTTTTCAACAAGCGATAGCGATGCAGCCAGATTATGCCGATGCCTATAGCAGTTTGGGTGCTGTTCGCCGCGAACAATCACTATTCGATGATGCGATTGCATGTTATCAACGCGCGATTGAAATCACACCGGATCATCCTGAAGGCAATTATAACTTTGGTATTTTGCTCTATGATATGGGCAATTTAGATAAGGCGTTACAGCATTTTTCTCGCTCCCAATTTCATGATTGGCAAGAGCGATCGCTATATTGCCTGTATAAAAGCGAAGTATTTGATGATTTTGAAGGGCGGATGGATGAACTGATTAAGAAAAAGCATACCTCCCCTTTCTTAGCCACCCTCTCCGCTCATTATGCACTCAACTTTAACAAACCCGATCCTTATACCTTCTGCAAGCGGCCGCTGGATGCGGTGTTCCACTTTCAGATCCCGGAATTAAAAGGTGATAGCCCGCTATTAAAAGCACTATTGCATGATATTGAAACCGTAGACATTGCTGAAAAACAACAAGGTCGCCTGCATTATGGCAAGCAATCGGCGGGTAACTTATTCAAGCGACCAGAAGCCTCCTTTAGAGAGCTAGCTGACGTGATGAAAGGCGTGGTGGCGCGCTATCGTGATACCTTAGTGGCGCAAGAGTCCGATTGTGAATTTGCTAAGCAATTTCCCAAAGAGGGTGAGCTTGAATTTAGCAGCTCATGGTATGTGCGGATGGAAAAAGGCGGCCACCTTACATCTCATATCCACGAAGAAGGCTGGGTCAGCGGCGCGATTTACTTAGCCCTACCCGCAGGCCGCACCGGAGATGAAGGCAGCATCGAAGCCAGTATGGATGGTGATGACTATCCTAAGTTACATGATGATTTCCCCGCCACCACCATTGCGCCCGAAGTTGGCGACACCGTGATGTTCCCCTCCTCCGTATTCCACCGCACCATCCCTTTTTCAACCGATGAATTGCGGATCTGTATTGCGTTTGATGTGAAGCCGGTAGTGGTTTAAGGTCAAATTAACGGGGCTTTGTGACCAAGATATCTTCCATGATTAAGTATTCTAAATCAGAGCCATAAAACATATTGAGCGCATCGGTGGGGCTGCACACCATGGGTTCACCACGGCGGTTAAGTGAGGTGTTGAGCAACACGCCATTACCGGTGCGTTGCTCCATCGCTTGCAACAAAGCGTAATAACGCGGATTGGTGGCTTGGGTGACGATTTGGGCGCGGGCGGTACCATCTTCATGCACCACTTCGGGGATCCGTGCCTTCCAGCTTTCATTGACATCGAAGGTAAAGGTCATATAGGGGCTAGGATGATCGGTTTGCAGAATATCGGCTGCGACGGTATCTAAAATACTCGGGCAAAAAGGACGCCAGCGTTCGCGGTATTTGATTTGGGCATTGATTCTGTCGGCAACGCCTTTATGGTTGGGGCTGCCAAGGATGCTGCGATTGCCTAATGCGCGAGGCCCAAACTCTAAGCGGCCTTGAAACCAGGAGACAGGATTACCGGCATTGAGGATGTCTGCTGTTTGCGCGACGACATTATCCAGCTTCTGCCACTGCACAGTTTCAGGATACTGTTCACAAGCATCAATACATTGCTGTGTTGTGTAGGATGGCCCGAGGTATACATGTTCCATTTTTTCGACGGGTATGCCCGCCATTTCAGAGGCATAACTAGCAGCGCCAATCGCCGTGCCCGCATCGCTGGCGGCGGGCTGCACAAACAGCTCTTTGACATGTGGCATAGCAATAATGCGTTGATTGAGTTTCACATTTAACGCCACGCCACCTGCAAAGCACACTTTGCCTGTTTCGCGGATGATGTCGCCAAGATAGTGCTCAATCAGGTGCAAAGCCGTCTTTTCGAGTAAGTTTTGGATGCTGGCAGCATAGTCAATATAGGGATCATCAATTTCATCACCATCCCGCATTGGGCCGAGCCAGTCGATCAGTGCTTGGCTGAAAAAGTAACCTTTGCCGTCTTTTTTATAGCGACGTAGGCCGACGGTGTTCACGAGCTTGGTGTTGATTTTGAACTCACCATTGTCACACTCAATCAAGCGAGAGAAATCAAAGCGGTTTGGATCGCCATAAGGCGCCATCCCCATCACTTTAAATTCACCATCTAGCATTTCAAACCCCAATAACTCGGTGAGCGCGCCATACATGCCGCCCAAGGAATCAGGATCGTAGAATTCTTTTATTTTATGGATTTTGCCATGTTCGCCATAGCCAAAGAAGGTGGTGGCATATTCACCTTTGCCGTCAATACCGATAATTGCAGTTTTTTCTTTAAAGCCACTTAAATGATAGGCGCTGCTGGCATGGGCAAAATGATGCTCAACTGGCACAAACTTAACACGATCGGAGCCGATGCCGACATCATCGAGTAATTTCATTACCTTTCGGTGATTACGCCAATAGCGGCGATTGCCATTGAATAAGGCAGTTAAGGCGCGATCAGGCGCATACCAATGGCGCTTGGCATAATGCCAGCGAGCAGGAGATTTTAATCCAATTTTAGCATAAGGAAAGGCCACGATATCAACTTGTTCCGGTTTAATGCCGGCTTGTTTAAGACAAAATTTAGTCGCTTCATACGCCATTTTTCCTTTGGCATGTTTATCGCGAATAAACCGCTCTTCTTCTGCGGCGGCAATCAATTTGCCGTCAATATACAGTGCCGCAGAGGCATCATGATTTAAGGCACCCGATAATCCCAAAACAATCATAAATAAATATCTTTGATAAGGGTAAAAAGCCAGTATAGCAAGTTACCGTTAAGTTGGCAGAGATCCGGTGTCAAGCTGTCGGTATTTACCTAAATCGGCCGGGGTTAAGAGGGGTGTTGCTATTATCAACACCCTGTCCTCCCGGCTCTGTTCTGAGCATCGCCGAAGGAGAAGCGGAGGGATCTTGATCCCTGTGTCATCCCGACTGTTAACGGAGGGATCTTAAATCCTAAAAACCAACAACATGCTA
>DBOG01000003.1:0-19032 GCA_002299915.1 Proteobacteria bacterium UBA652
AGTTCAAAAATGGAAGGCGTAATTGAGTTGGCAGAGGAAGTATTTCATCTGCCAGTTCGTCTAGGATTGCCACAACATGTTGGTGGTTTAGTGGAAGTTGTGCGCAATCCGATCCATGCAACAGGAGTGGGATTATTGTTGTTTGGTTATCAAGAAGAAGTGGCAGAGTTGGTAGAGAGTGGCCGGACAAGGGCTAGCAGTGGACAGAGTATTTTGGCGAAAATGAAAAGTTGGTTTCAGGGTAATTTTTGATTGTTTAACGTAGCAAAAACGCTATAATTATAATAGGTGATGAGGAGCAGTAAAATGACATTTGATTTGATTGATACATATGCAGAAAACGCGGTAATTAAAGTGGTTGGTGTCGGTGGTGGCGGTGGTAATGCACTCGACCATATGGTCAACAGCGATATTGAAGGTGTTGACTTTATTTGTGCCAATACCGATGTGCAAGCATTGCGTAAAAGTGCGGCAACAACGCAACTACAATTAGGTACGGAAATCACCAAAGGATTAGGTGCAGGTGCGAATCCAGATGTGGGCCGTCAGGCAGCACTGGAAGATCGCGAACGCATTATGGAAGTTATCGAGGGTGCCGATATGGTATTCATTACTGCTGGCATGGGGGGCGGTACAGGAACAGGTGCCGCACCGGTTGTAGCACAGGTCGCAAAAGAAATGGGGATCCTAACGGTCGCTGTGGTCACCAAGCCATTTCCTTTTGAAGGTAAAAAGCGGGCAGGGATTGCAGATGCGGGGCTAGAATCTCTTACCCAGCATGTTGATTCTCTGATCACTATCCCAAATGCACGCTTAGGCGAGGTACTAGGGAAAGATGTGACAATGCTCGATGCCTTTACCGCGGCAAATGACGTGTTATTAGGTGCAGTGCAAGGTATTTCTGATTTGATTATCCGCGAAGGTATGATCAATGTTGATTTCGCGGACGTACGTACTGTGATGTCAGAAATGGGCATGGCAATGATGGGAACAGGTCGTGCATCAGGTGAAAACCGTGCTTATGAAGCGGCAAAACGTGCAGTAGCCAGTCCATTATTGGATGACGTTAATTTAAAAGGAGCTCGTGGTGTCTTAATTAATGTAACGGCGGGTTACGATGTCACCATCGGTGAATTTGAAGAGGTCGGCGATATCATTAAGGAATTCGCTTCGGATGATGCAACCGTTGTGGTGGGTACAGTAATCGACCCTGACATGACAGATGAAATTAAAGTAACCGTGGTGGCGACAGGCTTGGGAAACCCGGCTGCAATGGTGAATAGTACTCCCGCTGCCAGCAAACCAACAATTGGCTTAGTTAAGAAAGCAGGTATCCCAACAATAGCAGAAACGGTTGCAGAATCAGCACCGGTAATGGAAGCAGCAGAAAGTGTTGCAGAACCAGTGGTTAAGGCGAAACCGGCATCACTGTCAGAGATTGATCTTGAACAATTTGATATTCCATCATTCTTGCGCCGACAAGCGGATTAAATTGGGGTTGTTAAAAACAAATAGTCCGGAAACGGATCTGTGTTTTATATTTTTTATCAGGTGGTTATCGTTTTTTTAGGAGGTTATTGTTGGCTTTTGATTTATGAACTCTCGTATTTAAGTTGTATTGGACAGCAGTTATAGGTAACATGTTCCCTGCCTTTCAGATATTGTTTAGGTAAGCTAATTGAAACTTCGTAGCTTCAGTTAGTTTTATCTAGCGATGTAATTTGGAGAGAGGACATCTTAAACCCTAAACAATACAACAAGAAGGATTTATAAGCATGGAAACAAAAAAAATAATGACAAAAACAGCGCTTGCTGTTGCTTTCGCATTGTCGGCAGGTTGTGCTAGCCAACAAACATCTGGTTCATCACAAGTTGCACCAGCAGAGCAATCTGCACCTGCATCTCAAACTGCACCGGCATCACAAGGCGCATCACAACAAGTGGCGCCAGCAGCTGACGCGACGATGGATGATTCACGTTCAGCTGATTTAGATAGCCGTGAAGCAGCATTAAATGCACGCGAAGCAGCAATGGCAAACAGTGGTACAACATCATGTACTGCCGAGGCTCCAGCAGCAGCATGTGCCGATATGTCTACAGGCGGCAATGAATTGTTACCACCAGCGAAGCCAGGCGAGTGTTATGCACGTGTATGGATACCAGCAACATACCGTAGTGTTTCTGAGAAAATGACAGCAACTGAAGCGTCAGCGCGTATTGAAGTGGTTCCAGCAGTCTATGAGTGGGCAACTGAAACAGTTGAAGTCAGTGGCGCATCAAGCCGTTTGGTAACAACACCAGCAGTATATGGCACTGAGTCAGAAACTATTTTAGTGAGCGATGCCAGCACAACATGGAGACGCGCATTAGGTAAAAACGCAGCATTAGCAGGTTCTGGTTTATTAGAATTCGCTCGCGCACATGGTGCAGATATTGATTCTGCAACACCAGGTATGTGTTTCCATGAACATACTATTCCAGCAACATACACTACAAAATCTGACGAAGTATTAGTGAGCGAAGCGTCAGAATCTGTTGCGATTGTTCCTGCGACTTACCAAAATGTTCAAAAAACGATTACAGTTCAAGAAGCATCAACACGGCTTGTTCAAATACCTGCTACTTATAAAACAGTGAGTGAGCAAGTGTTAGTGAAAGCAGCACACACTATCTGGAAAAAAGGCACAGGCCCTATCCAACGTATTGATTCTACTACTGGCGAAATCATGTGTTTAATTGAAGTACCTGCAGAATACAAAACAGTGACCAAGCAAGTTGTTGTCACGCCTGCATCTACTAAAACAATTGATATTCCTGCGGTGACTAAAACAATCAGTGTGCGTGAGCAAGCCACAGCTGCATCAGAAAATCGCACCCCGATTGCAGCTAAATACAAAACAGTTTCTCGTCGCGTTAAAGCGTCGGATGCTGGTGTTGTTTGGCATGAGATCCACAATACAGATCATCCAACTTCAAGCCGTACTGGCCAGCAAGTTTGTTTGACTGAAGCGCCTGCAGTGTATAAAACGGTTAGCAAACGTGTTGTGAAAACAGCGGCATCTTCTCATGAAGTTTCAATTCCTGCAGTGTATAAAACGGTTAAAGTACAACGTTTAGTCACACCAGCATCGGAACGCAGCATTGAAATTCCTGCAACATATAAAACTGTTTCTCGTCAAGAATTGGTGAAAGATGGTTATATGCAATGGCGTTCAATTCTATGTGAAACAAACACAACACGCTCGCGTATCTCACAAATCCAACGTGCATTGAAAGCGCAAGGTTATAATCCTGGCTCTATCGATGGTGTAATTGGTTCTGCGACAATGCGGGCAGTAAATGCATTCCAAAAATCGGAAGGCTTACCAGTTGATAAATACTTAAATGTTGAAACAATTAAAGCATTAGGTGTTTCTGTAAAATAAGCTTGATTACTTGTCTAAGTAAACAAACTTAAGTTAAATAAAAAACCCGCCAATTGGCGGGTTTTTTGTGACTATCAAAGGTGAGGGGATTTAAGCAATACCTGCCGTTAGCCCTGACTCTAATTGTGCTTGTAGTCGATTTATTTTTTCATCAGATAAAATAGTATGATTATAGTTGCTAATGAAGAATATATTTTCTACTTGATCGCCCAAACTTGTCAGCTTGGCATTAAGTAGGTGGACTTTATTTTCAAGCAGGACTTGAGCGATAACGGATAATAAGCCAGGTCTATTATGTGTTTTTATTTCAAGTACGCTGTGATTACCTGCATGGTGATAGTGAATATCAGGTAGCGTTTCAAA
Organism: Proteobacteria bacterium UBA652; assembly: GCA_002299915.1. Taxonomy (GTDB): domain Bacteria; phylum Pseudomonadota; class Gammaproteobacteria; order Nitrosococcales; family Methylophagaceae; genus UBA652. The sequence goes on from DBOG01000003.1 coordinate 3,789, forward strand.
GAGTTTAAGTGTACGTGGGATAAAGCTGGGTTGATAGGTCTCTGTAGGGCTTCGTTCTGCAAGCCGTTGGCGTAGCGTATCTTTGATACGTCTGTCATTCTCTGGCGATGGCTCACCATCAAAATAAATGATGAATGTGTTGATTGCGTGACCTGACTGAGTTTCATTTATTTTGGCATCCAGTACATCCAGCTTTAATGCTTCTAAACCAGATACAATGGTGGCAAATAGCCCCGGTTTATCAGGTGCAGAAACAAATAGCTCTAAGGTACCGTCTTGTTCGCCATGTGGCCGTAGGCAGATATGAATGTCACGTTCTGGATAGCTGAGTTTTTGATGGATCTGCCATGCAATTTCATCGGGCGTATGCCGCAGAAAATAATCATCACTGGTATTGTGCCAAGTTTGATCAATTTGATCGTCGTTCCATCCTTGCAGTTGCAATGCTAAACGCGCTTTGTGACGTGTCCCTTCAACTTGTTCATCAATAGCAGGCGCAACGGTTTTTTCCTGGCTGAGGTAGTGCTTTGTATTATGATAAAGTTGCTTTAATAGCGAATCCCGCCAATTATTCCATAAATTATTGTTGGTTGCACGAATATCAGCAACCGTCAGTAAATAGAGATAATTAAGTTTATCGACTGACCCCATCAATTCGGCAAATTCAGTGATAACCTCTGGATCGCTAGTATCTTTACTCTGTGCGGTGGCTGACATGGCCAGGTGCTGGCCAACCAGCCAAGCAACTAGCTCGCCATCATGGTAGCTAAGATCATGTCGTTTACAAAATGCCAGTGCATCTGGGATACCTAGCTGGCTGTGGTTGCCGCCACGGCCTTTTGCAATATCGTGAAATAAGCCAGCGAGATAAAGTAACTCAGGCTTTGGGAGTTCATAAAATACACTAGAGCAAAGCGGAAATTCATCCGAAAATTCAGTACAAGAAAAGCGGCGTAAATTGCGTACCAAGAAGAGCGTGTGCTCATCTACAGTATAGGCATGGAACATATCATGCTGCATTTGACCCACAATCACACCAAAATTAGGCAGATAAGCACCCAATACGCCAAATTGATTCATCCGCCCAAATTCGTGGCTAATCCCTCTTGGTTGACGAATAATTTCCATAAACAGGCTACGGCATTTGATATCAGCACGAAATGCATCATCAATTAAATGGATATGCGCATGCAGTTGGCGGATCGTTTTTGCTCGCACCCCTTTGATTTCAGGATGTTGTTGCAAAATCAAAAATAATTCCAACATTGCATAGGGGTAAAAAGCAAAAACAGAGGGGTTACTGGTTGCCAGATAATCATTATGAATATGAAAGCGGCTATTAATTTCTATCACTTCACGAGGGCTACCCTCAAGAATAATCGCTTCTTCAAATAGCTGTAATAACAGGCTATTCATCTGGCCAACACGACGAGCGCAGAGATAATAGTCCTTCATAAATTGTTCAACTGCCATCCGAGCATCGGTATCTTGATAGCCGAATTGGCTGGCGAGTGCCCGTTGGTGGTCTATTTGCAAGCGTTCTTCCTTACGGCCCACCCGATGATGTAACGCAAAGCGGATCTTCCATAGAAAGGCTTCTGATTCGGTTAAGGTTTGATATTCTCGTTCGGCCAGAAAACCTTCAACCAATAAACCATGAAAATCTTTTACCGCAAAATGTTGCTGTGCTACCCAGCTAATGACTTGCAGATCCCGCAGACCACCTGGTGATTCTTTAATATTGGGCTCAAGGTTATTGGCGGTATCATTATATTTTTGGTGACGTTGCCTTTGTTCATCATGTTTGGCGCGATAAAAGCGCGCCGTTTCCCATGTTCTATTACTGACGGTCAGCTGTTGCAGCTGATCAAACAAACCGTGATCACCACATAGATAGCGGGTTTCAAGCAGGTTGGTGGCAATCGTAATATCATTTTCTGCTTGTTCACGGCATTCAGCTAAACTCCGCACACTATGGCCAATTTCAAGCCCCATATCCCAGAGTTGGGTGAGCAGATTACTGAGGCTCTCAGGTGGCTTTTGGCTGATTTTCTTATCAAGCAATAATAATAAATCAATATCGGAATAAGGATGTAATTCACCTCGGCCATAGCCGCCTACAGCAAGCAAACAGGCAGGAAACTGATCATCATGATCGCGTGCCCAGAGGTGTTGCAAGGCTTGATCAACGTAGCGTGCTCGCATATGCACCAAATCGACCACATCGGCGCCTTGCTCAAATTGGGCTAATAAATAGCTTTGTCCATCGGCTAAGGCGTTACGGAGAGCCGTAATATTGTCATGGGCGGGAGGTTTGATTGCCGCCACTTCCCATAGGGATGAGGTTAGCATCAAATAGTCTCATTTTGGCGCAGTGTCAAGATCTCATGCCCTGTATCCGTCACCAGTAAAGTATGCTCCCATTGTGCGGAAAGGGATCGATCTTTAGTCACCACTGTCCAATTATCGGGCAGTTGCTTAATATGTCGTTTGCCAGCATTAATCATCGGTTCAATCGTAAAACACATCCCTGCTTCCAAGGTCAGCCCCGTGCCTTTTTTGCCATAATGCAGCACTTGCGGCTCCTCATGGAATACTTTACCAATGCCATGCCCACAATATTCCTCGACAATTGAAAAACCACTACTTTCACCGTGTTGCTGGATGGCATAGCCAATATCGCCAAGTTGTATACCCGGCTTCACTAGATCAATCCCAATTAACATACATTCGCGCGCCACTTTAGATAAACGCTTTGCTAAAATAGACGTGGCACCGACATGAAACATCTTGCTAGTATCACCATGATAACCCTCTTTAATCACAGTAATATCTATATTGATAATATCGCCATCTTTTAACTTCTTTGACCCCGGGATACCATGGCAAATAACATGGTTAACTGACGTACAGATTGATTTTGGAAAGCCATGATAGTTCAATGGCGCGGGGATAGCTTGCTGTTCATTAATGATATAATCATGGCAGATAGTATTCAACTCATCGGTTGTAATGCCGGCATTAACATGGGGTGCAATCATTGTCAGCACCTCACCAGCCAGCCGGCCGGCAATGCGCATTTTTTCTATTTCATCTGGAGATTTAATACTGACAGCCATATGAGATTTCCTTAAAATATTAAACTTGTATGGGGATAGTGTGCCGTAAAAATCTAGAAACGACCAGAAAATAATCATAGCGCACGAGAACATCGAATAGACGAATATTTAATATTATTGCTTTAGCTTCCTGCTTGGCTGTATAATACGCCAGCCTTTCGAGGCAATTCGCACATGCGCCGTCACAGGTTCCGGGGTGCTAACTATCGTTTAAGCAAGAAGGATGGCTCTAAAATAATAGAGGTGTTCGGCGGTAGTGGGTCGGAGCTTGGGGAGCATGGAGGACTAACCCCAAACTTTAAAAGGTTTTTAATTATGGCTAAAGTATCAATGCGCCAAATGCTAGAAGCAGGCGTACATTTCGGACATCAAACACGTTTCTGGAACCCTAAAATGGGTCCGTATATTTTCGGTAAACGTAACAATATTCACATCATCAACTTAGAGCATAGCTTGCCTATGTTCAATGACGCGTTAAATTTCGTTGGCAGCTTGGCATCGAAAAAAGGTCGGATTCTATTTGTTGGCACCAAACGCGCGGCACAAGAGATCATCAGCGAAGAAGCAATCCGCGCGAATATGCCGTTTGTGAACCGTCGCTGGTTGGGCGGGATGATGACAAACTATCAAACCGTTAAAAAATCAATCCAACGGTTAAAAGATCTCGATATATTGATTGAGTCAGGCAAGTTAGAAGGCCTGAAGAAAAAAGAAGCGTTAAACTTAACGCGCGAACACGCTAAGCTAGAAAATAGCTTGGGTGGCATTAAAGAAATGGGTAGCTTACCTGATGCCTTATTTGTTATCGATGTAGATTATGAAAAAATTGCAATTTTAGAAGCAAATAAATTGGGCATTCCAGTTATTGCGGTCGTTGATAGTAATTGTAGCCCAGATGGGGTCGATTACGTAGTGCCAGGCAATGATGATTCAATGCGTGCGATTCGTCTTTATGTCAGCAGTATCGCTGATGCAGCGATTGAAGGTCGTGCCGCAGCGGCAACAGTAGCAGATGAAGAAGCTGTAGCTGCAGCAGAAGCCGCGCCAGCGAAAGAAGAAGCCGTTGAAGTGGTTGTGAAAAAAGCACCTGCTAAGAAAGTTGTAGAGGAGCCAGCGGCAAAAGCAACACCCGCTGCAGAAGAAAAAGCACCGGCTAAAAAGCCAGCCGCTAAAGCAGCAGCGCCAACTAAGAAAGCCGCACCAGCAAAAAAAGCAGCAAAAGATGATTTGAAAAAAATCTCAGGTGTCGGCCCTGTGCTTGAAGGTAAATTGAATGCACTTGGCATTACTAGCTTCCAACAAATCGTTGACTTTACGCCTGCGCGTATTGAAGAAGTAGACAGCGAGCTAAACTTCAAAGGTCGGATCACCCGTGAAGATTGGGTAGCGCAAGCGACTACCTTAGCCGCAGGCGGTGAAACTGAGTTTAGTAAAAAGAAATAAATCATATGGGGCCAGGCTTAATTGATTTATTTCGATTGATTCTGGCAAAAAATTTAGATGGGGTCAGAATCAATCGAGTCTGACCCCATTGATTTAAGGTAAAGAAAAATGGCAGCAATTACAGCAGCATTAGTAAAAGAGCTACGTGAGCGCACAGGCTCAGGCATGATGGAATGTAAAAAAGCATTGGTTGAAGTGGCGGGTGATATTGAAGCCGCTGTTGAAGCGATGCGTAAATCGGGCTTAGCGAAAGCGGATAAAAAATCAGATCGGATTGCAGCCGAAGGGTTAATTGCAATTCAAGTGAGCGATTGCGGTAAACGTGGCGTGATTTTAGAAGTGAATTCAGAAACAGATTTTGTGGCAAAAGCAGAAGATTTTATTGCTTTTATTGACGATTTGGCTAAATTGACCTTAGCAGAAAGCCCAGCGGACGTAGCAGCATTATCTGCATTGTCAATGAATGGCGGTGAAAGTGTTGATGTTACCCGTCAAGCATTGATTGCTAAAATTGGTGAAAATATTCAAATCCGTCGGTTTGAATTGATTGAAGCAGATGGCATCGTGGGTGCATACCGCCATGGAGATCGTATTGGCGCTGTTGTCGGGCTAACGGCGGGTGATGCAAGCTTAGCGAAAGATGTGGCAATGCATATCGCAGCAAGCCGCCCACAAGCCGTATCAGCAGCAGATTTACCGCAAGCGTTATTAGATAAAGAGCGTGATATTGTGGCCACCCAAGCAAAAGACAGTGGCAAACCAGAAGCGATTATTGAAAAAATGGTAGAAGGTCGGATGGCGAAGTTTGTAAATGAAATTAGCTTATTAGGCCAATCATTTGTCAAAGATCCCGATGTCACGGTTGAGAAGCTAGTGAGTGCAGCAGGCGCAACGGTAACGGGCTTTACTTTCTATGAAGTCGGTGAAGGCATCGAGAAAGCAGAAGATAACTTTGCAGATGAAGTGATGGCGCAAGTTAAAGGTTAAGCCAGACTGCTTGAGTTTAAAGTATTGCATACTTGAACGTATGTTAAACCAGAAAAGCCCCGCTTTATGCGGGTCTTTTTGTATGTGCGCTATATAAAAATAACGCAGGATGCGATAAGATCCCAGCCGATAACTGCAAAATTCAATAATATGGGGAACAGTGGCATGGATGAGATACCAAAATATAAGCGAATTTTATTGAAATTAAGTGGTGAGGCGTTAATGGGTGATGGTGACTATGGCATCCAGCCTGAGGTGATTTCCCAATTTGCGAGTGAGATTGCGAAGCTGAGTGAAGCGGGCGTTGAGGTTGGCATTGTCATCGGCGGCGGTAATATTTTCCGAGGAGCAGGATTGGCGGCGGGTGGCATTGATCGCGTGAGTGGCGATCATATGGGTATGTTGGCCACCGTTATCAATGCACTAGCATTGCAAGATGCGCTGGAGAAGGCTGGGCGATATTGTCGGGTGATGTCGGCCTTGGCGATTAATGATGTGTGTGAAGATTATTTGCGCCGCCGTGCAGTACGGCATTTAGAGAAGGGTCGGGTGGTGATTTTTGCAGCGGGAACAGGTAATCCTTTTTTTACAACCGATACAGCGGCGAGCTTGCGGGCAGTTGAGATCGGTGCAGAATTATTATTGAAAGCGACGAAGGTGGATGGGGTGTATTCAGCCGATCCCGTGACGAATCCGGATGCAGTGCGTTATGATACATTGACTTTTGATAAGGCGATTGATGAACGCTTAGCAGTGATGGATATGTCGGCAATGGTGATGTGTCAGGAACATAAGATGCCATTGCGGGTGTTTGATGTGAAGCAAGCAGGTAATTTGAGAAAGATTGTATATGGTGCTGATGATATCGGTACGTTAATTCAATAAGGGTATAACCATGATCGAAGATATTAAGAAAGACGCAGCCAGCCGGATGACAAAAAGCACAGAGTCGCTGACACAAGCATTGGCTAAGATCCGAGCTGGGCGAGCGCATCCGAGTTTATTGGATCAGGTGATGGTGCCTTATTATGGTTCTGATGTACCATTAAGTCAGGTGGCGAATGTAGGGGTGGAAGATTCCCGCACGTTGACCGTAACGCCTTGGGAGAAACCAATGTTGGCGGTGATTGAGAAGGCGATTATGAGTTCTGATTTAGGGGTAAATCCTGCCAGTGCGGGTCTGATTATTCGCGTACCTATCCCTGCGTTGACGGAAGAGCGTCGGAAAGATATGGTGAAATTGGTGCGTGGTGAGGCTGAAAATGCACGTATTGCAGTACGTAATATTCGTCGTGATGCCAATGGATCTGCCAAAGATTTATTAAAAGAAAAAGAAATCTCAGGAGATGCGATGCATGATGCGGAGGATGCAATTCAAAAACTGACGGATGCGGCAATTAAGCAGGTTGATGATATGCTGGCGGATAAAGAAAAAGATTTGATGATCGTTTAGCGCGGCGACTGAACGTGGCAGATATAGGCACTTCTCAACCAAAACATATTGCGATTATTATGGATGGCAATGGCCGCTGGGCAAAGCAGCGGAATCAGCCTCGTTTTATGGGGCATCGGGCGGGTGTAAAAGCAGTTGAGAATATTGTGCGGGTGTGTGCCGAAAAACAGCTTGAGGTATTGAGCTTATTTGCGTTTAGCAGTGAGAATTGGCGGCGACCAGAAAAAGAAGTCAGCCTGTTAATGGATTTATTCAAGCTGGCGTTAAAGCAGCAGGCGAAGCGTTTGCATAAAAATAATATTCGCTTACGGGTTATTGGTGATATGAGCCAGTTTTCTATTAGTTTACAAAAACAAATTGTAGATGCACAAACATTGACTCAAGATAATACAGGCATGACCTTGGTGGTGGCGGCTAATTATGGTGGGCGCTGGGATCTAACACAGGCTATGCAGCAGTTAGCCACGGATGTGGCTGAAGGAGCCTTCCCTGCCAGTGATATTTCAGAACAGATGATCAGTGAACGCTTGTCGATCGCTGATTTACCCGAGCCAGATTTATTTATTCGCACCGGTGGTGAGCAGCGGATCAGTAATTTTTTATTGTGGCAGCTAGCGTATGCCGAATTTTATTTTACAGATACTTTATGGCCTGATTTTGATGGCGCTGAATTGGCAAAAGCGACCCACTCATTTACGGCACGAGAACGCAGGTTTGGCCGCACATCAGAACAATTAATAGAGGATGACGCCAATGCTTAAACAACGCATATTGACGGCATTGGTATTGATTCCGTTAGTGGTGGCCAGTTTATTGTGGTTGCCAACATCACTATTAGTATTCCTATTTGGGGCTATTATTGGCTTAGCAGGCTGGGAGTGGCTGACGATGATTGGCGTGGCGGGTTGCCAGCGCTATTTTGCATTGGCAGGCTTACTATTGGTCTATCTATTTGGTATTTGGCTAAATTTTTCTGGTAGCGCCTTATTAGTTGGCGGTGTGTTTTGGCTATTGGTAGCAGGCTTTGTGATCAAGTATGCGCATATCGTATTACCTAGCAAGATAATGCAACTATTACGACGGCCGCGTGAAGGGATCCTCATGGCGGGGCTGGTATTAGTGCCGTTTGGTTGGACAGCCTTATTGCTGCATGGTCATTCAGATTTAGGGGGTAAGCAGTTATTATTTGTATTAGTATTGGTATGGTTGGCCGATACAGGCGGCTATTTTGCGGGCAAACGATGGGGACGCCAGAAATTAGCGACGGCGATTAGCCCGAATAAAACCTGGCAGGGTGTGCAAGGTGGCTTGGTGTTAGGCGGCGTGTGGGCATTATTGGCTTATAGTGTTGGCTGGTCGGGCAGCATCGGCTTTATCCCGTGGTTGCTGCTGTCTGTGTTGACTTTATTATGGTCAGTGGTCGGTGATTTATTTGAAAGTGTATTCAAGCGCGCCCACGATATTAAAGACAGTGGCAACTTGTTACCTGGGCATGGTGGCATTTTAGATCGGATAGATAGTTTAACCGCGGCGGTGCCTATTTTTGTGGTCGGTGTGTATTTGCTGGGTGCTTTAGGCGCTCACGCAGGTGGGTTTTAATGCAGGCAATCACCTTGTTGGGCTCAACGGGCTCTATTGGGGTTAGCACGCTGAATGTGCTGGCACAGCATCCTGATAAATATCAAGTGTATGCCTTAACGGCCAATAGTTCTATTGATACGCTGTTCGCGCAATGTGTGCAGTTTGAACCTAAAATTGCGGTGATGTTAGATCCTCAAGCAGCCAGCCAGCTGGCAGAACGATTAGCAGCGGCAGGTGTTGATACCCAAGTAGAAACAGGTACGCAAGCGTTAGAAGCCGTTGCTGCCGCAGCTGCAGTAAAATATGTGATGGCAGCAATTGTTGGCGCGGCAGGTTTATTGCCTACTTTGGCGGCAGCACGGGCAGGCAAACATATTTTGTTGGCAAACAAAGAAGCCTTGGTGATGAGTGGCCAATTATTTATGGCAGAAGTAGCGGCCAATGGTGCCACTTTATTGCCCGTAGATAGCGAACATAATGCAATTTGGCAATGTTTACCGATGGTAAGCGAACAGCATAATTATCAGGGCAAGGGCATTCGAAGAATTATTCTGACGGCATCGGGCGGGCCTTTTCGAGATTATGATAAGGCAGGTTTAGCAACCGTGACACCTGAACAGGCTGTGGCGCACCCAAATTGGTCAATGGGTCAGAAAATATCAGTTGATTCAGCGACGATGATGAATAAAGGTCTTGAGGTAATTGAGGCGCATTGGCTGTTTGGATTGGAGAGTGAGCAAATCGAGGTGTTATTACATCGTCAAAGTATTATTCATTCGATGGTGGATTACGTTGATGGTTCGGTATTGGCACAATTAGGTAATCCAGATATGCGCACGCCAATTGCTAATGCGTTAGCGTGGCCTGAGCGGATTGAATCAGGTGTTGCGCCGTTAGATTTAGTGGCGGCCGGGCGGCTTGACTTTGCAGCAGTAGATTTTGACCATTTCCCTTGCTTGGCTCTGGCCTATCGAGCGTTAAATTCCGGTGGAACCAGCACCACTATTTTGAATGCGGCGAATGAAGAAGCGGTCGCGGCTTTTTTGGATAAACGATTGAAATTTACGGATATCGCTCAGATTATTTCACAGGTATTGGAACAGATTGAACCGCAAGCAGGGGACAGCTTGGATGAGATTTTGTCGGATGATACACAAGCGCGCATTTTGGCGTGTGAACTTATCAATCAAGCTTAGATTTTATGCATTCACTTTTCTTTTTTATTATTGCACTATCGCTGTTGGTGGTGATCCATGAATATGGTCATTTCTGGGTGGCGCGACGCTGTGGGGTGAAAGTATTAACGTTTTCCGTTGGTTTTGGTAAAGCACTGTGGTCGCGGGTAGGGAAAGATGGCACAGAATATGTGTTGGCAGCGATTCCGTTAGGCGGCTATGTCAAAATGCTGGATGAACGCGAGGCAGAGGTGCCCGCTGAATTACAAGCACAGGCATTCAATCGGCAATCATTGGGGGCTAGAACAGCGATTGTATTAGCGGGGCCAGTCGCAAATTTACTGCTTGCAGTAGTGGCGTATTGGCTGTTTTTTACCCTAGGTTTGCCAGGCGTAAAGCCCGTGATAGGCAATATAACGCCAGACTCCCCAGCGGCACAAATATCTTTACAGCACGATGATGAGATTTATGCTATCAATGGTCAAAATACGCCAACGTGGATCAGTGCGAGCAAAATATTACGGGGCATTGCGGATGAGGGCGGCATCGCAAGGATCAAGACAGCGAATAAGACCTATGAATTAGCCATCCCTAAAGCGGCATTAGATATTAGTGCAGGGAAATTATTATCACAATTAGGCATGATACCTAGGCAATTAGAATTATTGCCAGTCATCGGTGAATTAAGCGCACAGGGTGCTGCACAAAGAGATGGTTTACAGTCAGGTGATTTGATTTTATCAATGGATGGAAAGCAGGTTGACAGTTGGCAACACTGGGTCAAACTCATCCAGGCAAGCCCTGACCAGACTGTAGAGATCCAACTCCAGCGAGCTGGTTTAGTACAAAGTGTATTATTAACACCAGGCAGCGTGGTGGCTGAGGGCAAGGCTGTTGGGCGTATTGGTGCAGGCGTGGATGTGAGCCAGACACCGATTCCTGAAGCATGGCAGGCCAAATGGCAATATGGCCCTATTACTGCGATAAAATACGCGATCATGGAAACTTGGGATTTCTCGCGTAGGACTCTGATGGGCATTATTGGGATGATTCGGGGAAAAATTTCCAGCGATAATGTGGGGGGGCCGATTGCGATTGCGCAATTTGTAGGTGCCTCGGCACAACAAGGTCTAGTGACGTTTATCGCATCACTAGCCATGATCAGTATTAGCTTAGGGATCCTCAATTTATTGCCTATACCAATACTAGATGGAGGCCATTTAGCTTTTTATCTGGTGGAATGGATCCGTGGTAAACCATTATCGGATAAGGTACAGTTTACTGCGCAGAAAATTGGATTATTTATATTATTGATGGTGATGGTGCTCGCTTTTTCAAATGATTTATCAAGATGGGTTGGTCTATGAGCCTACAACGAGTACACTACTCCCTCAGATTTAAAAATAATATGGCGCGAACATTCATGAAAAAAATAGTGATGGGTCTGCTACTGCTGTTGTCTTGTGCGGCGATTGCAGATGACTTTGTGATTAAAGATATCCGAGTTGAAGGATTACAGCGGATTTCTGCGGGCACGGTGTTTAACTTGTTACCGGTCAAAGTGGGAGATCAATTAAGTGATCAATCTGTGCCTACTATTATTCGTGCCTTATACCAATCAAAATATTTTGACGATGTACAACTGGAAGAAGTTGATAATGTCTTAGTGGTCACGGTAAAAGAGCGCCCCGCTATTTCAAGCATTGAGATCATCGGTAATAAAGATATCGATAATGACCAACTATTGAAATCATTACGCCAAGTCGGCTTTGCGGAGGGGCAAGTATTTGAACAGGCTCAGCTTGAAAACGTCAAGTTGATGCTACAACGGGAATATTTTAATCGCGGGAAATATGGTGTTGAAGTTGAATCTCAAGTAACGCCATTATCCCGGAATAGGGTGGCAATTAGGGTGTCGGTTGTTGAAGGGGAAGTGGCCACTATTGGTAAAATTAATATTGTTGGCAATACACATTTTAGCGAAGAAGACTTATTAGACGAGTTTGAATCAACCACTGGGGATATGCTATCACGGTTTACCCATAACGATCAGTATTCCAGACAGAAACTAGCGGCCGATTTGGAGACACTGCGGTCATTTTATTTGGATCGTGGCTTTGTTGATTTTGATGTGGAATCAACGCAAGTATCGATTACCGCAGATAAAAAGAAAATGTTCATTACGATTAATATTGCGGAAGGTGAGCGCTATCAGGTGAGTGAAGTGCGGCTGGCGGGCAACTTGATTGTGCCCGAGGAAGAATTGTTTGAATCTGTTACTGTGGCGAAAGATTCTGTTTTTTCACGCAAGGAACTGACTACCACCACGAAAAAAATTACCGATAGAATCGGTGATGAAGGCTATGCCTTTGCCAATGTTAATGCGATTCCAGATATTGACCGAGAAAATCATCTGGTTAAAATTACTTTTTTCGTTGATCCAGGGCGTCGTGCTTATGTTAGACGGATTAATATTTCAGGTAATAGTAAAACCCGAGATGAGGTCTTGCGCCGAGAATTTAGGCAACAAGAATCGGCATGGATGTCGACGACGAAGGTCGCTGAATCACGTTCAAGAGTAAAACGTTTGGGCTATTTTAGTGAAGTAGATGTTGAAACAGTACCGGTGCCAGGGACAACGGATCAAGTTGATCTTGATTTCAATGTGGTTGAGCAATCATCGGGTAATTTCTCTATTGGCTTTGGTTTTTCCCAAGAAGAGGGTTTCTTGTTTAACTCGAATATAACGCAGAAAAACTTCTTGGGGAGTGGCCAACATTTACGATTTGGACTTAATAACAGTCGGGTAAATCGGGTGTATAGTATTGGTTTGACGGATCCCTTTTCGACGATTGATGGCATCAGTCAAGGATTTGATGCGTTCTTCCGGACAACAGATGCACGTGAGGCGAATTTAGCTACTTTTAATACGGATACGTGGGGAGGGAATTATACGTTTGGCATTCCTATTTCAGAAGATAATAGAATTTCCTTAGGTTTTGGTTATGAAAATACAGATTTAACCTTAAGCGATACACTTGAAGTGCAGCGGTATAAAGATTTTGTGGCTGCAGAAGGCGACAGTTTTGATGCCTTCACTTTAAATTTGGGGTGGACCAGCGATAGCCGAGACAGCGCTATTTTACCCACTAAGGGGATGCGGCAATCCATATCAGCCGAAGTGGCGATACCAGGGGGTGATTTACAATATTATAAGGTGCGTTACAGTAATAAATGGTTCCATCCACTCAGTAAGACGTTAGTTTTTGCGTTGAAAGCAAATCTTGGTTATGGCGATAGCTATGGTGATACATCAGAGCTCCCCTTTTTCCAGAACTTTTATGCAGGTGGGATTCGGAGTGTACGTGGTTATGAAGCAAACACATTGGGCGTAAAAGAAAATGAGCGGGCATTGGGCGGGAACTTACTCGTGACGGGTGGTGCCGAAGTAATCTTCCCAATCCCATTTGTGAAGAAAGCATCGCGTTCGTTCCGATTAAGTGCGTTTGTTGATGTGGGTAATGTATTTGATGTAGATGAAGATTTTGATACAGATTCACTCCGTTATTCCGCAGGCTTATCAGCGATCTGGTTATCACCGTTTGGAGCCATGTCATTTAGTGTTGCGGAACCGTTTAATGATCAACCCGGTGATTTTACAGAAACAGTCCAGTTCTCACTGGGTACGACCTTTTAATTTTAAGGTCAATAATAATAAATTTAATTTTAGCGTAAGGAGCAGTTCAAGTGAAAAGAATGAAATTAGTAGGCTTATTTTTAGGATTGGCATTAGCCACTTCAGTTAGTACAGCAAATGCAGCTGAGTTGAAGATTGGTGTCGTGAATGCGGCAAAAGTATTAGAGCAATCGCCTCAAAAGGCAAGTGCATTAGCGCGCTTAGAGCAAGAGTTTTCAGGGCGTAGTAAAGGCTTAGAAAGCAAAGCTAAAGCATTACAAGCTAGGCAGCGTAAATTGCAGACAGATAGCGCCACCCTTGGCGCGAAAGAATTACAAAACAAGGAGCGGGCTTTGATCAGCTCACAGCGTGATTTAAAACGCTTACAAGATGAATTTAGTGAAGATTTGTCCATTCGTCGTAATGAAGAACTGCGAAAGCTTGAAGAACGAATTGCAAAAACGATCATTGAATTGGCTAAGACAGAGAATTATGATTTGATGTTGTATCAAGGTGTTATTTTTGCCAAAGATACAGTTGATGTAACGGATAAAGTGCTCGCAAAATTGAAATCAGCACCATAAAATAATATAGCAATGTCCATTGAGAGCTAAATAATGGCGTGGAGCTTAAGCCAACTTGCAGAAAAAGTGGGTGGTATCGTTCAAGGCGATGCCACCTATCAAGTAACGGCAGTTGGGACACTAGTGGCCGCATCTCAATCAGACATTTCATTTTTAACCAATCTTAAATATAAAAAACATTTAGCTGATACACAGGCGGGTGCTGTTATTGTTAATTCTGATGCTGCGTCTTTTGTAAAAGGTAATGCGATTGTGGTGACTGATCCGCATGTTGCCTATGCCAAAATCGCGGCAGTAATTCATCCGCCAATCAGACCCAAATACGCTATCCATCCAACTGCATGGGTGGACCCAGAAAGCCACTGTGGTGATAATGTTAGTATTGGACCACAGGTCGTGATTGAGGCCGGTGTAACGCTGGCAAATAACGTAATTATTGGTGCTGGCTGTGTTGTGCAACGAGGTAGCCAGATTGCGGCAAATACGCAATTGATGGCAAATGTGACGGTTTATCATGGTGTTCGAATCGGTGAGCGCGTATTGGTTCATTCGGGTGCGGTTATCGGCGCGGATGGGTTTGGCTTTGCCAATGACCAAGGGAAATGGATTAAAGTGCCACAGTTAGGCGGGGTTCAGATTGGTGATGATGTTGAAATTGGAGCAAATACCTGTATCGACAGAGGGGCCATCGAAGATACTATTATTGAAGAGGGCGTTAAATTAGACAACCAAATCCAGATCGCCCATAACGTTACCGTGGGGGCACATACTGTTATGGCTGGCACCTCTGGTATCGCGGGTAGTACGGAAGTGGGAAAACATTGCATTATTGGTGGGGGTGTTGCCATCAATGGCCATCTAAAAATTGTGGATAAGGTCGTATTTACGGGCATGTCAATGGTGACCAAATCGATTAAAAAACCAGGTGTCTATTCTTCGGGGATGCCAGCAGAGCCATCAGATAAATGGCAGCGAAATACTATTCGTTATCGACAATCTGAAAAATTATTTGAGCGTGTGAAACAGTTAGAGAGTAAAAAATAAATTCTGCTCAATGTTCTCGCTGTGTCTCATAATGTATAATTACATTATTATTATGCTGGCCAAGGAATATTCACATTGAATACTATCGATATACACGAAATCCAAACACTGTTACCGCACCGTTATCCCTTATTGTTAATCGATCGGGTAATAGATTTTACGCCAGGTGAGCACTTAGTTGG
>DBOG01000003.1:19371-21748 GCA_002299915.1 Proteobacteria bacterium UBA652
CGTGTGATTATGCCTGGGGTATTGATTTTAGAAGCCTTAGCCCAAGCGACAGGTTTATTAGCCTTTAAAACGGCAGGTGAATTGGCGTCTGAAGATTCCTTATACTATTTGGCCAGTATTGATAATGTACGGTTTAAACGCCCCGTTGAACCTGGTGATCAGCTGCGTTTAGAAGTAACATTAATGAAACATAAACGGAATTTATGGAAGTTTTACGCTGAAGCGACCGTGGATGGCAATTTTATTACCAGTGCTGATATTATGTGTACGGATCAAAAGCTGCCCGCATGATTCATCCAACCGCGCTCATTGATCCGACAGCCACACTTGCTGATGATGTTAGCGTGGGGGCATATTCAATTATTGAGGCAGAGGTATCGATTGGGGCCGGCTGCGAAATCGGCCCACATGTCGTTATTAAGGGGCCTACTACAATAGGTGAGAATAATAAGATCTACCAATTTTCTTCGATTGGTGAAGCGCCACAGGATAAAAAATATGGTGATGGAGAGTCTACAACGTTAGAAATTGGCGATGGTAACCTGATCCGAGAGCATGTCACCATTAACCGCGGCACGGTGCAAGGCGGTGGGGTGACAAAAGTAGGCAATGATAATTGGATCATGGCGTATGTGCATATTGCCCATGATTGTATTATCGGTGATCATATCATTATGGCGAATAATACAACTTTAGCAGGCCATGTAATTATTGAAGATCATGTGATTTTAGGTGGCTTTACTTTAGTCAGCCAGTTTAATCGGATTGGCGTGCATGCATTTACCTCAATGGGCAGTGTGGTGGCATCGCATATCCCGCCTTATGTGCTTGTTTCCGGCCATATGGCTACGCCCAAGGCGATAAATACAGAAGGCTTGAAGCGACGCGGATTTAGCTCAGAACAGATTAGTTTATTGCGGCAGGCGTATAAGCTGATATATCGACAAGGCTTGAGTGTGGCGGAGGCGGTTGAGCGTATTCGGGCGTTGTCTGATGATGAGGAGTTGGAACCGTTGATTGCGTTTTTGACTGAGAATAGTGGGATTATTCGATAGCGCAGGCTCTCGGTTGACGAACCGACATTTAGTTTGAGGGTTTGTTATTGTCTTTATACTGGGGAGGCGTGTGTAGTTTAGCATATGAAAGCAGAAAAAATATTTGATCTTGCATATTCACTTAACCTTTTAGCATCAGCAATATTTCTAAGAGCCAATGGCGAAATAATGATGTTTTTTTTTAGAAAGTGCTGAGAACTGGAGTGGTCGCAATTATGCGTTCGTTGGCTTTTATGCGGTATTAACGATATTTGTTATTGTTGGAACGGGATTCCTTTATTGGCGATATAAAGAATTACCAATACTAGCAACTTTGTTTGTATGCTGCATTTTTATTGGTAGCATTCAGTTGGGCATTGGCTATTTTATATTAGCTTTGTTGTTTGCAGTAGATTGGTTATTTTTTAAGAGGAAACCACCTTTATTTGGTAATGCTCCTTAGAATGGTTCTAGCATTTTTAACTAAAATTTCTTAAGAAGGTTCGCTGCCACTGGGCATTCATTTCTTTTGCTTGCCCAAAAGAAACGAACCAAAGAAAAAGGCACCCGGATATCGTCTTATTTCCAAAAACCAACTTTATTTTGTGGTGCAGTCGCAAACTCGCTACGCTCAAACACGCGACCGCTTCTCCCACAAAATAAAGTTGGTTTTTGGAGACGATAAGACGGGGCGGTACCCCAGCCTTTGGATTTCATGTTTTCAGGAATGTTTGAGTTTACTCTTTAGGCGGGAAATAGATCGCATCATCATTATCCTGCCAAGGCTGATATTTGTGCATGATAGTCTGAAATAGGTCGCTTTCTATGTGTGTTGTTAGCCAGCTTCGTAAGCGTGGATAGGGGGAGGTTGCGAACCAATTAGCATCTACGCCTGCAAACTGGCGGATAAAGGGAAAGAGGGCGATGTCTGCTAGGGTTGCGTGGTCTGTGCAGAGGTGGCTGTGTTGGTGTAATCTTGTTTCTAGCAGAGCTAGGGTAATTTCGCCTTGCTGGCGGTAATCTTGCTCTGATTGCTCGGGATGGTAGTCGGCATATTTATAGTGATCTAGCCAATGTTTGAATGTGTTGTCGTTATTGTGAATAAGTGTTTGGGCTTCATTTAAATGGGATAGCCAGTTGTGTGGGTCGGATTGCTTTAGTGCCCAGTGCATAATGTCGATACTTTCATCAATGACAGTATCACCCGTGACTAACACGGGTACCGTAGCCTTTTTTGAGACAGCCAATAAGGCATCAGGCTTTGATTTTAAAGCAACCTCACGTAGTTCGATAGTGATACCACTTGCTAATAATGCCATACGTGCACGCATGGCATAGGGACA
>DBOG01000032.1 GCA_002299915.1 Proteobacteria bacterium UBA652
AGTTTTAGGTCCCCATCGTCTAGAGGCCTAGGACACTGCCCTTTCACGGCGGTAACAGGGGTTCGAACCCCCTTGGGGACGCCATATAAATTGAGGGCTTGCAACAGAATTGCAGGCCCTTTTTTATGTCTAACGCACACTACATTTATTTTTAGGGTATGATTAACATAATTATACCGTAACTGTTTCGGTGGGTGCGCATAAACAAAGAGAGTCAGCGTTCTAGTCCCCTCCTTGTCTAGGCGCTGTGCAACTGGTTTTCCTCCTTTTTGTCCAGTCGCAGTTTGTGCACACCCACCTCCTTATTCCTGCAAAACCTCCTATTTCTTGACCTTTTATGGCATACTGCTTAACGGTGATGTGCTATGCATCGCTTTCATTTAACCTAAAAAAACTATTTAAGGAATATATTCATGGGTATGTTGTCAGAATTTAAAGATTTTGCCATTAAAGGCAATGTGGTTGATATGGCAGTCGGTGTCGTAATCGGTGCTGCTTTTGGTAAAATTGTCGCCTCTTTTGTTGGTGATATTATTATGCCAATTATAGGCACATTGGTAGGTGGCGTTAATTTCACAGATTTGGTGTACACACTTAAAGAAGCAGTGGGTGAAACGGCTGCAGTAACCATTAACTATGGTGCATTTATACAAACGATGTTTGACTTCCTGATCATCGCAGCAGCTATCTTTATGGTTGTTAAAGCGATCAACAATGCGAAGAAGAAAGAAGAAGAAGCACCTTCTGAGCCTCCTAAAGAAGAAGTATTGTTAACTGAAATACGGGATCTATTGAAAAAATAATGTCGCTTCTAAAGCAAACAAAAGCGCGTTAGGAAACTAGCGCGCTTTTTTAATGCACGCGCCGCATTAATATAATCCCCAGCCCTGCAAATAAAAATGTCGGCAAGGCCGCACTCATAAATGGCCATAAGCCGAAAACTAATCCCATATGCTGAAACATTTGATTAAATAAATGGAAGCCTATACCCGCTAGTGCCCCTGCCAGAATACGCCCACCAATCGGGCTACTGCGTAGTGGCCCAAAGATAAATGGCACCGCAATAAACACCATCACCGCCGCACTTAAGGGCATCATCAGCTTACTCCAAAAAGCCAATTGATAGCGATTACTTGCTTGCTGGTTGGCTTTAAGATATTGGATATAATCTAATAAACTCCACACCGGCAAAAACTCTGGGGGAACAACGACCACATTCAACATCCCCGGATTCAGTGTTGATTGCCATTGCTGTGTTGCCTCAGACTGAACCTGTATACTCCGTTCATCAATTCGGCTGTGGACCACTTGCTCTAGGATCCATACTTCACTATTATGGCTTGCTTGTTCTGCTTTTGATATCTTGCGTAAACGTTGTTGATCGTCAAATTGATAAATTGAGATCCCTTTAAATTGCCCATTCGGTAAAATATACTCAATATGATTGAAATGGTTACCATCTCGTGTCCAGAATCCATAGTTGGATTGCATGCTTACCGTGCCAGTCTGGGCAAGCGATTGAAATGTTTGGGCTTTTTGTTCTGTGATGGGCCTCACAACTTCCCCCATAAATAATGCAACTATAAACAAAACCACGGCCACTAATATGACCGCACTATTAATTTTACCCATTGATAAACCCGCCGCCCGCATCACTACTAATTCACTTTGACTGGCTAAATTACCTAAGCCAACCACACTACCCAATAATGCCGCAATGGGCAGTAGTTCGTAGATCCGTTTTGGCATTGATAAGCTAATATAGCGAGCAATTTCAGCCAAGCCATATTCACCCTTACCGAGATCTTCAAGCTCGGTCACAAAATCAATAAAAGTATATAAGGCCAATAATACGGCGAGCACCAATGCCGTGCTCGCTAAAATAGTGCTGGCAATATAACGGGTTAAGACACGCATTATACGGTTTCCTCAGCTTGTGCCATACGCCGACGCATACGCTGAGATTGCCAGCGTGGCAAGGAAAATAGTATATAAACCAATAACAACATCAGCAGATGCACCCATATCAATCCTAACCAAGGCGCAATAGATTCTTTTGCAACCCAAGCACGCGTTACCCCCAATAAATTACTGTAAATGATATACACTAATATAGCAGAGAAAAAGCCGGTATAGCGGCCACTGCGTGGGCCAGTTTGTGATAACACAATCGCTAATAAGCCCAACACAGCGGTCATCACAATCGATGAAATACGCCACTGCAACTCCGCCATCGCCTGCGCATTACCGCGTTGCCACAATGTCTGTGTTGACATCGTGCGATAACGTTCCCTTGCTTTTGTTATTTCATTGGTCTCGATCAACACCTCATGCCGCGCGAATTCAGCAATCGTAAAAGCACGTTCACCTGCCTCACCTTCATAGCGGTAACCGTCTTCCAGCACAAGGTAACGATTATGGGTATGAGGATCAATATGAAAATAACCACTTTTAGCGCGTAATATCAAAGGCGGTTCATTTTTTATTTTGATAAAAATATCGATCATTTTAGGCGGGGAATCGGTGGTCAATTTCTCCGCATAAAACACCCATCTCCCGTCTCGGCTTTCTTTGAAACTGCCCGCAACCAAGCCTGTCGTATCCGCTGCCACCTTGGCTTTTTGCTCCAGCGCTTTTCTATCTGATAAAATATCGGGCACCACCCATAGTGCTAACACAGCAATAACAAGCGCCACCACTCCCGAAAAAATAAGCACCTGCCTGATCCGTTTTTTAATTCCCAAGCCACAAGCAGACATGACCACTAGTTCATTATCAACATTCATCCTACCCAGCACCATCATTACCGCTAAAAAGGCGCTTAATGGCAATAACAAAGTCAGTGCACCTAATGAGCTATAACCCAATAGGCTGAAAATAACTTCATTCGGTAAATTACCCATGGCAGCTTGTGATAAATACCGCGCAAATCGAGTTGCAATATAAATCAGCCATAAGATACTTAACACAGCCACTAAATTTAGCGCAAACTCGCGTAACACATAGCGGTCAAGCGTAGATAAAATTCGCATCTCAGGTCGAAGTTTGGGCATTATCACTCGGTCTTGGTTAGAATGTATTATTTCTGGCGAAACAAATCGCCCTTGCGGTATATTACCACCATATTATTTTAATTTAGGATAAACCATGCAATATCTTATCAACCAATCTGTATTGAATACTAACAAAAGCGATTGTCTTGTCGTCGCCCTGTTTGAAAAAGGCAGAATGAGCCCCAGCGCCGAAGCTGTTGATACACAAATCGGTGGCATTATCAGGCGGATGTTAAATCAAGGTGATATTGATGGTAAAGTGGGTAGCACGTTGATCTTGCATGAAATTGATGGTCTAGCAAGCAAACGCTTATTACTGGTCGGTTGTGGCAAACAAGATGAGACGACAGAGCGTCAATTCGACACCCTTATCAGCGCAACGATTAAAGCGCTCAATACCAGTGGCGCAGATGATGCAATAAGTGCGCTGGCAGAAATCAACGTGAATAATCGCTCGCTGGCATGGAAAATTCGCCAAATCGTTGCCACCACTGACAATACCTTTTATCGTTATACCCAAACTAAAAGCAGTAAAGATAGCGCACCCGCTATTACATCACTCAGTCTATTAGTAGATAGCGCAGCCAATAAAACTGAATTAGATATTGCAGCAAAACAAGGTCAAGCAATCGCCAACGGCATGTCTCTAGCGCGTAATTTAGGGGATCTCCCTGGCAATATTTGCACCCCCACTTATCTAGCCAATAAAGCCGTTGAATTGGGCAAAAAACACGAAAAAATTAACACAACGATATTAGATGAAGCTGACATGGCAGAGCTCGGTATGCATTCATTGCTGTCTGTTTCACGAGGCAGTCGTGAGCCAGCCAAATTCATCATTATGAATTATCAAGGTGCAGGAAATAATGATAAACCTGTTGTCTTCGTCGGTAAAGGGCTTACTTTCGATGCGGGCGGCATTTCACTTAAACCTGCCCCTGGCATGGATGAAATGAAATATGATATGTGTGGCTCAGCCAGTGTATTTGGTACGCTGTCAGCCTGTGCAGAATTAGATTTACCCATCAATGTGATTGGCGTGGTGCCTAGCTCAGAAAACCTACCTGATGGCGATGCCAATAAACCGGGTGATGTCGTCACCAGCATGGCAGGAAAAACCATTGAAATTTTGAATACCGATGCCGAAGGTCGATTAATCCTATGTGATGCACTCACTTATAGCGAACGCTTCGAGCCTGCTGCGATTATTGATATTGCCACCTTAACCGGTGCCATCATCGTTGCATTAGGCCATCAAACAACAGGCTTAATGGCCAATAACCAAGCTATTGCCGATGAAATTCTGGCAGCCAGCACAGACAGCAATGATAAAGCATGGCAACTGCCGATTTGGGATGAATATCAACCCCAACTTGATAGCAACTTTGCTGATATGGGCAATATCGGTGGCAAAGGTGCGGGTAGTATTACCGCGGCTTGTTTCTTATCTCGTTTCACTGAAAACATGAACTGGGCGCATCTGGATATTGCGGGAACAGCATGGAAATCAGGTGGCAAAGATAAAGGCGCAACCGGTCGACCTGTGCCCCTATTAGTGCAATTCCTACTGAACCGTATTTAATGACCCGCATTAGCTTCTACATTCTCAACGGTGAAGAAACCCAGGCACGACAAATGTTTGCCTGTCGCCTGGCTGAAAAAGCATGGAAACAAGGTAATAAAATCTATATTCATACTGATAATGCCGCCGCTAGCAATGAGGTGGATGCCCTCTTATGGTCATTCCGAGATGATAGCTTTGTGCCCCACCAACTCAATTTAGGCACTGAGGCTGATAGCCCTATTTTAATTGGCCATGATACTCAGCCACCAAAGCTGATGGATTTACTGATCAACCTCAGCAATACACAGCCTGATTTTTTTAGTCAGTTTAACCGCATGGCTGAACTACTCGATGATGATGAAACCATCAAACTCGCAGGCCGCGACCGCTATCGTTATTATCAGCAACATGGTTATGCAATCGAAACGCATAAAATGTGAACCGTCTTTTCCGCCATAGCTGCGTTATAATAACGCCCCTTAATAATACCTAAATATAAAGACAGTAAGCCACCATGGAAAAAACCTACAGCCCTGACGAAATCGAACAAAACTGGTATCAAACTTGGGAGCAGAATGGCGAATTTAAACCGTCTGGCGAAGGCACGCCTTTCGCTATCATGTTGCCACCGCCCAATGTCACGGGCAACCTCCATATGGGCCATGGGTTTAACAACACCATCATGGATATCCTCACCCGTTATCACCGCATGAAAGGTGATAATACCTTATGGCAACCGGGCACAGACCATGCGGGTATCGCAACGCAGATGGTCGTAGAGCGCCAGCTTAATGCCGAAGGCAAGACCCGCCATGATTTAGGCCGAGAAGCCTTTCTTGAGCGTGTTTTAGAATGGAAAGAAGAATCAGGCGGTAATATCACCCGTCAACTCCGTCGCCTTGGCTCATCGCTAGATTGGTCGCGTGAACGCTTCACCATGGATGATGGCCTCTCTGACGCCGTTAAAAACGTATTTGTTAAGCTGCATAAAGAAGGTTTAATTTATCGCGGCAAGCGCCTTGTTAACTGGGATCCTGTGCTCCACACGGCCGTATCTGATATCGAAGTATTATCAGAAGAAGAATCTGGCCATATGTGGCATTTCCGTTATCCGCTCACAGATGGCAGCGGTCATCTCACGGTGGCAACAACCCGCCCTGAAACCATGCTTGGTGATAGTGCCGTGGCTGTGCATCCTGATGATGAACGCTATCAACACCTGATTGGACAAACACTTACCTTGCCCTTAGTCGGCCGTGAAATCCCGATTATTGCCGATACCTATGTCGACCCTGAATTTGGCACAGGTTGCGTAAAAATCACCCCTGCACATGATTTCAATGATGCCGAAATGGGGCAACGCCATAATTTACCCAAATATAATATCCTTACCATCGATGCGGCGATCAATGATGACGCGCCAGAAAAATACCGTGGCTTAGATCGCTTTGATGCGCGTAAGGCGATTGTGAATGATCTCGATGCGCTCGGTTTATTAGATAGCATTAAAGACCACACCCTAATGGTGCCGCGTGGTGATCGCTCTGGTGCGATTATTGAGCCACTATTAACCGACCAATGGTATGTGAAAGCCGATGCGTTGGCAGAACCTGCGGTGAAAGCCGTGCAACAAGGAAAAATTAAATTCGTCCCCGGTAATTGGGATAAAACCTTCTATAACTGGATGGATGGCATTCAAGATTGGTGTATTTCTCGTCAAATCTGGTGGGGGCACCGTATTCCTGCTTGGTATGACGAGCAAGGCAATGTATATGTTGCGCATGATGAAGCGACTGTGCGCGCTGAAAATAATTTGGCTGATGATGTGGTGCTCTCGCAAGATGAAGACGTACTCGATACCTGGTTCTCATCTGCCCTATGGCCCTTCTCAACCTTAGGTTGGCCTGAAAACACCGATGCGCTTAAAACATGGTATCCAAGTTCTGTATTAGTAACTGGCTTCGACATTATCTTCTTCTGGGTCGCTAGAATGGCGATGATGGGCTTAAAGTTCATGGATGATGTGCCATTCCAAGAAGTGTATATGCATGGGCTTGTGCGCGATTCTCATGGCCATAAGATGTCAAAGTCTAAAGGTAATGTGCTCGATCCGATTGATATCATTGATGGGATTGATTTAGAAAGCCTCGTGGTTAAAAGAACCACCGGCCTGATGAACCCTCAAGATGCCCCCAAAATTGAAAAAGCCACGCGCAAAGAATTCCCAGATGGCATCGAAGCCCATGGCACAGACGCCATGCGTTTCACCTTTGCCTCATTAGCCTCAACAGGCCGCGATATTAACTTTGATATGAACCGTATTGGTGGCTATCGCAACTTCTGTAATAAACTCTGGAATGCTGCGCGTTATGTATTGATGAACACCGAAGGCCAAGATGTGGGGTTAGAGAACGACGAGGTTGAACTCAGCCTCGCTGATCGTTGGATCATCTCGCGCTTGCAAACTACCGAGCAAGAAGTCACCGCCGCCATTGAAGGCTATCGCTTCGATCATGCGGCGCAAGGGATTTATGACTTTATTTGGAATAACTACTGCGATTGGTATTTAGAGCTCTCTAAACCTGTTCTTAATAATGATAATGCCTCCGATGCCGCCAAACGCGGCACGCGGCGTACGCTTGTGCGGGTATTAGAAACCGTATTGCGCCTCACCCATCCGATTATGCCGTTTATCACCGAAGAAATTTGGCAAACAATCGCACCGCTGGCGGGTAAAGGGGCAGGTAAAATGGGTAACACCATTATGAGCCAACCCTTCCCGATTGCTGATGAAAGCAAAATTGATGCTGCTGCCGTTGCTGATATGGAATGGTTAATGGAATTCATTACCGGCATTCGCTCTATTCGCTCACAAATGAATATCCCGCCTAAAAAGCAGCTGCCCGTATTATTAAAAGATACTAATGCATCAGATATTGCGCGCCTAGAAACCAACCAAGATTTCCTCAGCCGCTTGGCGAATCTAGAAAGCATTATCTTGCTCGAAGGTGAAGCCCCCGCTTCTGCTACGGCGCTGGTCGATAAAATGGAAATCTTAATCCCACTAGAAGGCCTGATTGATAAAGGCGCTGAAATCCAGCGACTCGATAAAGAAATCGCCAAGCTAGAAAAAGTGATTAAACAATCAGCCGGTAAACTAAATAATGAAGGGTATACTTCAAAAGCTCCTACTGAGGTCGTTCAGAAAGAACGTGATAAACTGGCAGAGATGGAACAGACGTTGGTACAGTTAACGCAGCAGCGGGATGCTTTGGCTTAAGGCTTACAGATAACAATACAAAGAATCAAGCTGGCAGCCCCTTTTATTACGCTTGATTGCTTGATTCTCTGTTTGAAACTAAAACTGTTGCACTTCAAACCTGAGTTCACCATTTGCGAGGAGGCTTGTGCTGTTTTTTAATGAGCATAGATTGTGTTATCCTGCTTTTAGCAAATATAAATAATTTTTTTGGAACAATGGAGGTTACAAATGAAAAAAATATTATTTTGGACAATCGGATTGTTGGGTCTGGTGAACATCTCTTATGCTGTGGTGCCGCAAGGTGATTGTGATGGCAGTGGTGATGTCAATATTCAAGATGTTCTTTGCACAATAAATATTGTTCTTAGTGGCTCATCTTTAGGCGATGCTGATTGTGATGGCAGTGGTAATGTTAATATTCAAGATGTTCTTTGTACAATAAATATTGTTTTTAATGACTCTCTTAGTAATTCATCCAAAGTTCCAATATTGACCTACCATTCATGGACTAGAGCAGGGTGCACAGAAGAGACAAGTAATGCTCTTGGACTTGCCGCTGATCTAGAAGTGCTTCATCAGAATGGGTATACAATTGTTCCTGTTTATTGGATTTCCCAATGGGCGCTTGGAGACAGAGATGGTAGCACGCTCCCCTCGAAACCAGTTGGAATAACATTTGATGATGGGGATAACCTTGATTGGGTTGATTCAGTGTCAGAAGATTGCCCGGCTAATGCTTTGAGTTTTAAGACAATTTTAGAAAACTTCAAAGCGACACATCCCAACCTTCCTGCCTATTCTCCACACACATCATCTTTTGTAATAGCATCACCGATTGCAAGAGATATAATTGGTGGCAACACCATGTCGGAGAGCTGGTGGCATGAGGCGCAGAGCTCAAGCATAATGGAAATTTATAATCACAGTACGGACCATGATCATAATACTATTCAGGGACCAATTACTGATCCCGCTCTTTCTTCACTTCCATCGTTATTTCCAGACGGGGTTAAGATAGCTGCAAGCGGATACCATTCTAATAATTGGATTGGTCAGCAGAACTTTCAGAATGTTGGGAACTATAATGCCGCAGCGGCAGAAATAGTAGCAGCAGCTAATTACATCGAAAGTAAAATTAGGCGTATACCCAGACTTATTTGTCTACCCCTTCGGAAATCCAACACCATATCTTGTTGATGACTTTTTTCCTAACTACCCAGATTTTCATCGTACGTATGCTGCTTTTACAGGAATTGCAGGGTGTGTTAGCCGTTCCTCCAATAGATATAAGATTGATAGATTTGTTAGAGGGGCACACTGGAATAATTCAACGCAGCTAGTACAAGTGTTGTCTAATTACGGTTGTTAATGATACTTCTTGGCGCAGATGTAGTGGCTCGTTTCTGCTTTATTATTCTAAACTTTATTACGGAAACGAGGTTTTGGTGTTAGTGAAAGCTTTGCAACACTTTTTTGCACGCTTAT
>DBOG01000009.1:0-4527 GCA_002299915.1 Proteobacteria bacterium UBA652
CCCACCTGCAAAGCCAAACGGTTGAAAGCCCGGATGAGTATCAAGGGTGATATTGCCCCAAGTATCATAATCAAGCTGTTGGGCGATGCTGCCATCGCTGATATCGACAATCAACCGTGGGCTGCCTAAATGGTCGGAGAGGATGCGATAAGTATTACCCCCTTTTTCCATATAGTCGGGCACATTGAATTTGCTGCCGTAAATAAAGCGGGAAATAACGTTATTGCCGCCATCGAGTTCGGCGATAGGGTTGAGTTGATCTTTATAAAGGAAGCCTTGTTGCAAGACGCCGTTCACTTTTTTACCTATGCGGCGATTTTGGCCATCAATCAGGTAATCGAGCGTGGTGCCGTTGGGTAAGGCGACGTGAATCAGATTACCGAGTACATCATACTGGTATGTTGTGGTATTCGCGCCTTGAGTTTTGCTTTGCAGTTCGCCGTTATCGGTATAGCTATAGCTGATGCCGTTATAGTTGGTGAGCCTATCTTGATTATCATAGGTGGCGATGGCTGCGCCGTTGATATGGGTACGATTGCTATTGGCATCATAGCTATAGGTCGCGCTTGGCGAGCCATTAATATCTATTTGGCTGAGCCTGCCTGCGAGGTCATATTGATAATCATATTCGGTGGTGGTGCCATTGATGGTTTCTGATTTATAGCTAATGCGGCCGAGATTATCTCTATCATAGCTGGTGCTGTAAAGAGCGGCGGCATTGTTATAGCTGGCTGCCATGCCGCTGACTTCGGCAAAGCCATTATAGCTTTGGGTGGTGGTGAGGCTATTGCCGCCCGAGAGCAGTTTGGTGCTTGTCATCAGGCCATTATCGGCTGCATGATTGAGGCTGAGCTTGCCTGCTTGGGTGAGCAGGAGATCATTATCATAGCTAAATTGAATGGCGGTTTCATTATTGACTTGTCGGCTTTCGATGGTGAAGTCATTCGTGTAGCTTTGGCTGACGATGCCTGCGATATTGCCTCCCCATGTGGTGCTGAGTGGGAGGCTGCCATCATAGGTGTAATCCAAGGTGGCGGCATCGGGGTTGGTGATTTGGCTGAGTTTGCCAGTGGTGGTGTTATAACTATAACCATAATCACCACGAGGGATCCTCAGCGTATTGAGCTTGCCGGTGGTATTGCCATAGATAAAGTCAATCGTTTGGCCGTCTGGGCGGGTAATCAATTCCAGTTGTTTATCAAGATTATAGCTGCGGGTGGTGATGGGATTGGCGATGGCCGCTAAGCTGGGCGGCGTATCGCTATCGCCTAGATTCATGGCGGTGTAATCAAAGCTGTGCGTAGGTCTGCTCGGTGGAGTGATGCCGATAAGATTACCATTGGCATCATAGCTGGTGAGGATTTCACGGGCATCGGGCAATGTTTGTTTGGTGATGCGGCCTGCGGCATCATATTCAAAACTAACGGTTTGATTTTCAGCATCGGTGATGCTGCGGAGGAAACCTTGTTGTGGGCCGGTGGTGTAATAATCCAGCTCGGTATAACGGCTACTGATGCCATCATTTTCAGTCAGCGATTCTAATCGGCCTTTAGCGGTATAAGTGGTATCAACGGTAGCAAGGCCAGTAACGCTGCTGTGAATCAAACGCCCTTTAGCATCCAGTTGACGCGTGACAATGCGATTTTCAGCGCTGGTATCTGTCCAGGTATTGCTGGCAGTATCATAGGCGCTGGTGAAGGTTTTGCCATTGAGGCTCACTGTTTCAGTGAGTGCGCTGTGGCTGAGTTTATCCGCCAGATCAGCGAGCACCGCGCTGCGAGAGGAAGTGAGGCTATTGATTAGGCCATTAGGCGTGGTGATTTTAAATTCCTCGGGCACAGGCGAGAGCATGCCAAAACGCGGATCGGGGCCTTCTTGTAAGAAGGTATGCATGCCATCGGCAGTATCGACTGTTTCGGAGCCATCGAGATTAAATTGCTTGGTGGTTTGAGTACCATCTGGTTCTATGTCTAGGTGTTTTCGGTCCCCTGTGAGTAATTGATCAACACGGTAAGTACTGACTCTACCTTCGCCAGAGGTCATGCTGACAGTATAACTATCGTTAATCGTGTTGTCTGTTGGATTCAAAACACGATCAATTGTCCAGCCACCACCAACAGGATCAACATCCGAAATAAGTTTCCCTAAGACATCATAGGTAAAAAGATTGAAATTACTCCGTGGATCGGTATGCTTCGTCATCAATCCACCGCTGGTATATTCAAATAGATGGGATTCACCATTAGGATTACTAATCACATTTAAATAACCATTAGTATCTTGGCCGAGTGTCGTGCGTTGACCATCCGGGGCAATAATGGCAAGTGGCTCCCCGACAGCATCTCGTTCTATCAGCGTGACTTCACCATCCATATCCGTCACGCTAGTAAGATAACCTGCTGCGGTGTAAGCAAAACGATAGATGACTGCACCAGTGGTGGTGTCTGTTGTGTCTAGATGACGGCCTTCGCTATCAAAGCGGAATAATTGGCTACCATCTTTATTAGGGATCAAGGTATCATCTAAAGTAAAATTAGGAAAAGCACTTGATAGTTTGAAAATACGATGGCTTTGACTGTCTGCAATATAAAGGTTTCCCTCTGGGTCAAAGGCAATACCCCTTGGAGAGCTTAATGACATTTGCTTGGGTGTATTGCCATCTGCCAAAGAGCCCAATTCACCGTTGCCCGCAATCGTGGTAATGATGTCATCCGCAGCTATACGGCGAATACGCTGTGAACCAGAAGAAAAATAAAGGCTACCATCAGGTGCGGCCAGCGTGTTTCTAGGATGTTGTGTGCGTGCGTCTGAAGCAGGGACCCCATCACCCCAGAAGGAGCTATGAGTGGTGTTGTTGCCATTCATGAGTGAGATCGTATCATCTGGATCAATACGATAAATTTTATTCAGTGCTGTTGTGACATAAAGCATACCATTATCGGCAATTTCTACTGAATAGGGGAATGACAATTTTGCATTCACTGCTAAACCTCCACCATCTGGATTTTCAATCCCCGCACCCATTATCGTATGAATAATGCCGCTTGGGTCAACTTTTAGGAGCGCAGACTGATTAAAGGAGGTAAGATATAGTGTGCCATCCTTAGCAACGGCAACATCGTTCACATAGATTGCCGCTTCCGTTGCTAGCCCGCCTTCGCCTCCAACGGGCGTGGTTCCAATACCCGAACCGGCAACGGTGGTAATAATGCCATTATTATCCACTTTGCGAATACGCCGACTTAATGAATCAGCGATATACAGACTGCCATCAGGGCCAATATCAATCCCCCTAGGATGCACTCTTGCTTCCGTCGCGGGTCCATTATCTCCTAATGTATTAATATCGAAATGTCCAATAATCCCTGTTCCAGCAGCGGTTGTTGCAATACCATTGATATCTATTTTTCGGACTCTAGTTGCTTCCGCAATATAAATGCTACCATCATCTGCAACAGCAATATCATACGGTGCAAGTAATGTTGTTTCCGTCGCTGGCAGTCCATCACCATTATAGCCACTCTCTCCAACTTTACCGGCAATGGCTGCCATTGTGCCGTCCTCGATCTGTGTTTGGCCGTTGCCTTTGTATAGAATATGTCCGTGAGCATCATAGGTGTGTCGAGGACTCAATGTCCAAGCGCCTAAATCGCTAGATGTATAGCTTTCTAAAGAATATGACCAATTAGTTGCGACCGTCACCTCGCCAGTTGCTCTATTCCCACCAATAATTAGACCATTTCCTTTATAGCCGAAGGTTTTTGCTAAAGCTGGGTTTGATTGATAATAAAGACCATCATATACATTTTTAACGTTAATTTGAGCAATTACTGCATTATTCACCGTACGATCGTAGGTATCTACACCTATCCATTTAAAAGTGGTACTTAAGTCTGGAGCAGGATCAAAGCTTTGTTGGAACACTTCGCCAGCCACTTCAATCGTTAATTCAATGCGTTTAACGCTAGCGGTAATACTGCTACTACTTAGTGGAATGTCGATTATATTTGCTTTATCACCTAAGACCCGATCACTTCGGTAATGTAGACTAAATGGTGTGCCAACAATCGGAATGTCTTCTCCTAAAGTCTGTTTTTGCACCTCAATAATACAGCCCGATACTGAGCCCGCACCTTTTTCCCCACATCCTAATGGCTTTGGTTTCCCATCAGGAGAAGGCGGCGGCTCTGCATCACCCGGCGGATAAAGCCCCCAGTTACAATCCCACGCACTAAAATGATTCACTGGCATTCGCCAAAGGGCTTTTCCTGCTGCATAAGTCAGCGCTAATTGCATACGCTCCGCATCCGTAATCCCTAATACTGCTAATGCCGCCGCATCGGCTGCTGAGCCACTGCCATCAACATCAATTTCTGCTTGGCCTGCACCATTGATGCTGAGAATTTCAATGATTCGGCCATTATCTGAGGGGATCCAGGCTGTTTTCTCTGGATCATACCAACCGACGGGGACGACTTCGCCAGTGGGGAAGTTGAGGAAGTTATCGACATAGAAAGGAATTGCTTG
>DBOG01000009.1:4837-45233 GCA_002299915.1 Proteobacteria bacterium UBA652
GCCCCAGTTGCAATGGCTTCATCAACACTGAGCTCGACGGCATAGGTATAGCCCGATGTGGGAGGCAAGGGGCCAGGCATGGCTTGTGGGCCATTTTCGCCGACGGTATATTCTGTAGCGCGGATATCGAGGCTGGAGATGGATTGGGTGGAACCATCGGGCATGACCATATTAGCGGTGATCCCTTGTGGGAAGAATAAGGTGGCTTGTCTGCTGCCATCGACATCGGTTTGCACTGTGCCTCGGGCTACTTGGATCGGTGTTGCTGAATTAAGGTCAACCGTGGTGACTTGGCTATCGAGCGGGATCATGACGATGGCTTCTTCTATTGCATAATCACGCCATGGGGTTTTGATTTGACGTTGCACAGGCAAATAGCCGTCTTTTTTATAATTGATGGTGAGGTAACCGCCACCATTAACGGCCATATCAAATTGACCATCTAAGCGCGAAATAGTGTAACCGAACTCAGCATGGTCTTTGATGCTGATCCGCACGCCTGATAACGGTTGATTTTGCCGATCTAATACGCTGCCACGAATAACGGCCACCCGCTTAGGTTCAATATCGACAGGATTAACCCCTGATTGAATAGCCGGCGAACCTGTGTAGAGAAAGGCAGTACCATCATGGAAGCTGGTGACGGAGGTGGTTGATAAAGGGGTTGCAATAGTGTTCGGGTTAGGCGGGATAACATCAGCGGCGGTGACAGTGAGTGTGTGGATTTCTGATAAGCTACCATTCTGGCCCAGTTGGACCTGATAGTCACCTGCTGTCGTTTGCATCATTGCAGTGGTATCGAACGAGAGGTGTGTTGCATCAATCAAACTAACGGCAACCGCATTGCTGTTGATTGTTGCGGTGGTGTTAATGGTGAAGCCTGAACCTGTTGCTATAATCGGGCGGCTTAAACCATCCGCGGGAAATGTTATCGGGGCGAGGCTGGTCAGTGTGATCTCAGGTTCTGGCGAGAGAATAATATTGATAATGCAGATAACATCTTGAATGTTAACCCCATCAATGCCATTACAATCAGCTGCTGTGGTGGCAGAGCTGCTATTGAGCACCATATTAATGGTGGCAATAACATCGCTAATATTAACGTTACCATCACCATTGACATCATGGGCAATAGAAAAATATGAGGTGCTAGAGGTTAGCCCTGCAAGGCTAAGCTGCGTGGAGCCTAAACTAAAAAATAAGCTGCTGATTAAAGCCAGCAGGGTGATTATCCGTAATCCTATTTTTTTTCATCGCATTCTCTCTCCAAAGTTATGCTTGATATTTTCTTCTCAGAATACCGACTATAATCGATTAATTGAAAAATTGATAGGGAAGACCTCCTGCGTGGCTGTAACAACATTCAAGACCTGATAGCAGAGCACCGCTATCGCAGAAGCGATATTGGTGTATGTCATAGAATGTTTTTAATTTTTCGGGGAATCGCATGCGCAGGTATGACGGCAGTTTTCGGATTCCCACCACCACGGATGTGACGGAACTAAGCAATCCCCTTATGCCGCAACAATGCATCAATCGTCGGCTCTCTACCTCGGAACGCAACAAACAATTCCATCGGAGGTCGTGAGCCACCTTTTTCTAATATCTCAGATAAAAAGGACTGCCCTGTTTTGGCATCGAAAACACCCTTTTCTTCAAATAGTGAATAAGCATCCGCTGATAATACTTCTGCCCATAGATAACTATAATAACCAGCAGAATAACCGCCTGCAAAAATATGTGAAAAACTATTGGCAAAACGATTAAATTCTGGCGGTTGCACAACTGCCACCTGATCTCTGACCTCTTTCACCATCGCTGCCACCTGATTAGGTTTATCTGGGCTATATTCCAGATGCAAACGAAAATCGAATAATGAGAATTCTAACTGCCGCACCATCATCATTGCTGATTGGAAATGTCGCGCTGAGGTCATCCGTTCAAATAAGACATCAGGTAACGGTTCGCCCGTTTCATAATGCCCTGAAATCAAATCTAAGGCCTCGCGTTCCCATGTCCAATTTTCCATAAACTGACTGGGCAATTCGACCGCATCCCACGCCACACCATTGATGCCAGACACTCCCGAATAATCTACTTGGGTCAGCATATGATGTAGGCCATGACCAAACTCGTGGAATAAGGTTTCGACTTCATCATGGGTCAATAAAGCAGGCTTATCGCCCACGGGAGGCGAGAAATTACAGGTTAGAAAGGCAATCGGTGTTACCACTTCACCATTTTGTTTCCGGCGGGAGGTGCAATCATCCATCCAGGCACCGCCGCGTTTTTTATCACGGGCATAGAGATCTAAATAAAACTGACCGCGTAATGAACCTGCTGAATCAAAAATATCGAAGAAACGCACATCATCATGCCATGTATCTACATCGATTCGTTCGCTAATGTCTAAACCGTATAGCCGCTGCACGACTTTGAATAAACCGTTAACCACTTTATCTTCAGGGAAATAAGGTTTAAGTTCCTCGGGGGAAATGGCGTAGCGCTGTTGGCGCAATTTCTCGGCATAATAACTGACATCCCATGCTTCAAGTTTGCCGGTGCCCGCTGTTTCTGTGGCAAATGCCGTGAGCTCTGAAAATTGTTTTTCTGCTTGTGGTTTGGCTTTCACCACAAAGTCATTTAGAAAATCCAATACCTGCTGCGGCGAATCGGCCATTTTAGTGGCTAAGGATAATTCCGCATGATTGGCAAATCCGAGCAATAAAGCCATTTCATGGCGCAAAGCCAAAATTTCAACCATCACCTCGGCATTATCCCATTTCCCCGCATTCGGCCCTTGATCAGAGGCGCGCGTGGCAAAAGCAGTATACATTTCTTCTCGCAAACTACGATCATCGGCATACGTCATCACCGGCATATAAGACGGAAAATGTAAGGTTAATAACCAGCCTGCCAATTTAGCTTGTTTGGCTGCCTGTGCCATCCCTGCCATCGCTGACTCAGGTAATCCCGCTAAATCGGCTTCATCTGTAATATGTTTTTGCCAACCTTGGGTGGCGTCCATGACGTTTTCTTCATATTTCGTAGTGAGCAAGCTTAATTCTTGAGAGATGTCTTTATAGCGCGCCTGACCTGCGTCATCCAAGGCAATCCCTGATAAGCGAAAATCACGCAAGGCATTCTCCACCACCCGTTTTTGTGCGGTATCTAAGTTGTTATAAACCTTGCTTTCTGCCAATTCACGGTATTTATTGTATAACGCCTTATTTTGCCCAAGCGCCGTGCTAAACGCGCTCAATTTTGGCAAGCAGGCATTATAAGCCTCACGCAATGCATCCGAGTTTTTCACCGAGTTTAGGTGGCTAATGGGTGACCATAGCGCATCCACATCGGCTTCCATTTCTTCCAATGGTGTCGCCAAGTTTTGCCAATTTACTGCATTTGTATTATCTAATACAGACTGGACTGTCTTGTTCGCTGTAGCTAATGCTGCTTCTAAATCTGCTGCAATCTCTGCCACGACAATATTGGAAAAATCTGGCAGTGTATTTACTGATCTATTTGTCATACTGTTACCTATAAAAAAATCCGACCTCATCAATAACTAGATGAGGCCGGATTCTGCAAATTTCTAGTCTGTGTGAGAAATTAATCGTCTAACACTAATCCCCATGGCATTGTGCCCACTTCAATCGCTTTCAATCGCGTTTTATTCTCTAGATCCACAACCGATACCGTATTACTCACACCATCAGCAGTATAAGCCGTTTTACCATCACGGCTAAGTTCTAGGCCCCATACCCGCTTACCAACATCCACTGTGCCTTGTAATTCAAGCGTAGCTGCATCTAAAATCGCCAATTTATTGGCCCTACCTGTCGTGAGATACAATGTTTTATCATCTGGGCTAATTTTTATCGCCATTGGTTTTGATTTTTCTAAATCTAACACGACTTGTTTAGTTAATGCATGGCTTGCCATATCAATGATCGCAATTTCATTGCCAATTTCACTGCTGACATAAGCCCGTGTGCCCGTGCTATTAAATGCGAGCCCTCGCGGACGCGCCGCCACTAAAATATTGGCAACCACTTTGGCCTCTGCGGTATCAATTACATGCACCATATTGCTTGATTCACTGGTGACTAAGGTAAATTTACCATCTGGCGATACCGCCACCCCTTCAGGCTCTAACCCTACTTTTATTTCAGCTTCAATCTCGCCTGTTGTTGGATTTAACACACTTGCTTTTGCATCATCTTCATTTGAAAGGTATAGGTTCCCATTGGGGTGCACTGCAAACGTTTCAGGATCTTCGCCCGCCTTTAACTTCCCTTTAAACTCCAATGTTGCCACATCTACCATGGCAATGGCATTTTCTTCACTCAAGGCCACATATAAGATTTTTTGATCCGGAGAGAAACCAATGCCGCGTGGGCGATCCCCTATTGCTAAGGTTGTTTCCACCTCACCCGTGCGTGAATCAATGACGCTGACACTATTACTTTTTTCATTGGTCACAAATAACCGGTAGGTGGGGCCACTTTCATGGTTTGCCACCGCTGCGGATTCATTCATTGCTTCGGCATTTATCTCCTCAGCATTCGATGCTTCTTCAGGTTTTTCTTCAGAACAGCCTGTCATTATAAAAGCGGCTGCTAGCCCAATAAGTAAAAACTTTAATGCTGATTTTTTCATTTTATTTCCTTCCCATTCTTTTAATTATTTAGTGCAGGAGACAAGACCTAGACTATCTAGCCCGCCTGTTGTTCCTCTGATTGGTGCTTCTGCCACAATTTTATCCTCTTCTACCAGCAATAGGATCTGTCGTAATTGGCCTGTTTCACGGAAAGTGCTCCCTACGCCTTTTTGACCATCGAATGCAATCTCATTGCGAAGAAATGGTAAAACAACACTGGCCTCACTATCCTTTAACCGTGCCACGGTATCAGATAAAACTTTAACCGCCGCCCAACTGGCCCATGCATTATCATCCATATCGACATTATGTGATTTTTTGAAGCGGCCATTCAATTGACTTGCTGCAAATTTCCTAAATGTATGATGCCAACCCTGCGGTTGCGCTTTAGAGTCAGGTTCTTTTGCCAGCCATTGCGCTAGCGCATCTTGCTGCATTTTATTGCTAACGGGCGTATGCAATAGGTTTGGCATACAGGCTGTCCGCAAACTATCCGCTTTAGATTGTACATTGATAATCGGCACCTCTGCTAAATGTGGTAGCGCGGCAACTGCCAGTATGTCTTCCACCGACAATGCTATTAATAATGCGGTATTAATATGCGCTGTCTCTGCTGCCGCTAGGGTAATCGGGACAATTTCATATTCCTGCCCTAAAAACTCACCTTGCAGATTTGCCTCATCCAATCCCTGCTGCAGCCCTAACCACGTGCTGCCTTCCGTCGGCCCCACATAATGTATTTTGACGTGCAATGTATGTGCCCACACCGATTGTGCGGCTAAAAACAAAATGACCATCAGCCCATATTTAATCGTTTTCATTTTTTATCCCTTAATACTACCATATCTTCGAGTGTTTACTTTACACCGTTTTATCCTATAGCAAAATCAGGAAATGTCTTATTTAAGACAGGAAATAATCATGTCAAGTTCATTCTAACATTCATAACATTTTATCAACGTTATCATACAAAAAATCGTGGTAGCCATCAGACCACCACGCTTATATTTTCTAAACCGTATCAATTAAGGCTCTTAAACCTGCGCTCCATCTTCGCCGATCTCACCATCACCCTCGCGTACAGGCGGCAATAAATCAGATTTACTCACTCCCATTGCCAATACCGCTGAGCTCGCAATATAAATCGAAGAATAAGTACCGACCACGATACCTAATAATAATGCGATTGAGAATGAATGAATCACCTCACCCCCAAACAGGAATAATGACAAGACAACTAACAAAGTGGTTAACGATGTAATCACCGTACGACTCAAGGTATCATTCAAAGCACGATTTACAATTTCTTCTGATGACCCTTTTCGCATCTTTAAAAAAGTTTCACGCACCCGATCAAACACCACAATCGTATCATTCAAGGAATAACCAATCACCGCTAAAATCGCCGCTAACACGGTCAGATCAAATTCAATTCTCGTAATCGAAAAGAAGCCAATCACTAAGATAACATCATGCACCAAGGCGGTGACAGAGCCAATCGCAAAGCGATATTCAAACCGGAATGACACATAAATTAAGATGCCGATTAGGGCATATAACATCGCCAAACCACCGTCATTGGTCAATTCTTCACCCACTTGCGGGCCTACAAATTCAACTCGCCGCACATCAACAGCCTCATCGCTATTCGCATTAAGTGCTGCGATCACTTGATTGCTCAAGGTCGCCATATCTTTACTTTCATCAACAGGTAAACGAATCAATACATCTTGAGTTGAACCAAAATGCTGCACAATCGCCCCCTCAAATCCTGCCCCATCTAAGGTGTCTCGAATAGGATTCAACTCAACATTTTGTTGATAACCGACTTCAACCATCGTGCCTCCGGTAAAATCAATCCCAAAATTCAAGCCCTTAGTGACGATTGAAAATATCGATATAGAAATCAATATTACCGATAAAATGGCTGCAATACGGCGCTTACCAACGAAATCAAAATTACTTTGTTCTTTAAAAAATTGCATATTCAGTTCCTAAATAGAGAGCTCAGGGCGCGTTTTTTTGCCGTAAATCAGATTAACCACCGCCCGCGTACCGATAATGGCAGTAAACATCGAGGTTAAAATACCCAATGATAAGGTCACCGCAAAGCCTTTAATCGTGCCCGTACCAAAACCGAACAACACAACCGCCGCGATTAAGGTCGTAATATTCGCATCGGCTATGGTTGAAAATGCCTTATCATAACCGGCACTAATGCTCGCTTGCGGACTATTGCCGATCCTCAGCTCCTCTCGGATCCGCTCGAAAATCAATACATTGGCATCCACCGCCATCCCCACGGTGAGTACAATCCCTGCAATCCCGGGCAACGTTAACGTGGCTTGCAACAGTGATAGCAGCGCCACCACCAGCACCAAGTTCGCCGCCAACGCTAAATTAGCGACCATCCCAAACACCCGATACCACAGCACCATAAACACCAATACCAAAGCAAAACCAATCATCACCGACTTAAAGCCTTTCGCAATATTCTCTTTCCCTAAGCTTGGCCCTACAGTGCGCTCTTCCACAATATCCATCGGTGCCGCTAATGCGCCGGCACGAAGTAATAATGCTAAATCATTCGCTTCTGTGGCCGCCAAGCCTGTAATGATGAACCTTTTACTTAATTGCTCATTAATCGTTGCGACACTAATCACTTCTGACACCTCTCGGCGTACCCGTTTTTCGACACCATTGACCGTGCGTAACTCACTCTTAGACTCAATAAATAGCACTGCCATTGGCTTATTAACATTTTTCCCTGTGATCTCACTAAACTTCCGCGCACCCTTACCATCCAAGGTGACAGATACCACAGGGCTACCATTCTCTTGGTGTAATGTTGAGGTAGCATCAATCACATGATCACCCGTTAACATAACGCGTTTTTTAAGCAAGGCTTCCCCCCCACCCCGTCGCTTATACAATTCTGACCCCGCTGGAACACGACCATTTAAGGCATCAGCCACATCATGTTCAAAATCCACTAAGCGAAATTCTAAGGTGGCTGTCGCGCCCAATATTTTCTTCGCTTCAGCAGTATCTTGCACCCCCGGCAATTGCACCACAATTCGGCTATCACCTTGCTGCTGCACGGTTGGCTCCGCCACGCCTAATTCATTAATCCGATTCCGCAAGGTAATAATATTTTGTTGTAATGCGAGCGAGCGAATTTCTCTAATCGCTGTTTCCGTGAGTTTTAATGCTAGCGTCGGTACCGTCGCTGTCTCATCTACTGCTGCTAGTAACGTATCATATTCAGATGACTTATCAATCAATGCTATCGCCGCATCACGCTGCATCGCATCCTTAAAGATAATGGAGATGTCTTTATCACCCGCACTAATTTTCTTATATCGAATTTTCTCAGCCCGCAATAACGTTCGTAAATCAGCGCCATAACTGTCCAGTGATTTTTTCTCGGCAGCGGCCATGTCAACTTCCATCAAGAAATGCACACCTCCGCGCAAATCCAAACCCAGATTCATCGGTTCTGCGCCCAAGCCTCTTAACCAGTCCGGGGTGTCTGCTGCCAGGTTTAAAGCAACAACAAAATCATCATCCAATTCCTTACTGAGTAAGGTTTTGGCTTTTAATTGAGTGGCATCATCTGCAAACCGCACCATTAACCGATCTTGCTCTAATTCCACCCGACGATATTCCAAGCCGGCTGCTTTTAAATCGGCTTCCACCTTTGATACCAACTCTAAATCCACCTTGCCACCTCGGCCTGATGAAGATAGCTGCACTGCATAATCTGACGGAAATAAATTTGGCATCGCAAAAATAAAGCCTATTAACAGTACGGATAAGACCAATAAGTTTTTCCACATAGGGTAGTGATTCATATTTTTCTCAATTTAAAAATTAAAGCAGGCAATGCTAAAAATAACATTGCCTGCTGGGGCGTTCCTTAATAATAGGTAGGGATGATTTATAGCTTTTTCAAGGTGCCTTTTGGCATCACCGATGCAATCGACTCTCGGCGCATCTTAACCAACATGTTTTCCGAAAACTCAACCGTAATACTATTTTCACCAATCGCACTAATTTTGCCCATCATGCCGCCATCTGTCACTATTTCATCACCCAACGTTAAAGCCGCTACCAATTCACGATGTGCCTTTGCACGTTTTGACTGTGGCCGAATCAACATAAAATAAAACAAGGCTAATAAAATAGCTGGAAAGGCAAAATCCATCATCCCAGGGCCCGCTGCCTGACCTGCCGCGCCGCCCGCCATTACCGGTGAAATTAAAAAATCTAACATGCCTTTCTCCAAAATTATTGATTAATAGCGCGCTATTATAGCGTAAAGCCTACCCCAACGGGAAAGACCTTTATGCTCTTAACGCATAAAATTGTTTTTTGTATTCTGCCAAACTGCCATTCTCTATCGCCAGCCGTAAGCCCGTCATCACGGTTTGATAATAATACAGATTATGAATGGTATTCAGCCTCGGCCCTAACATTTCACCGGTTTTATCTAAATGGTGCAGATAAGCACGGCTATAATTTTTACAGGTATAACAATCGCACATGGGATCTAATGGCCCCGTATCCGTTTTATAGCGGCTATTACGAATTTTAATGACGCCTGCATGCACAAATAAATGGCCATTGCGCGCATTTCGCGTCGGCATCACACAATCAAACATATCAATCCCAAGCGAGACCGCTTCCACTAAATCTTCGGGTTTGCCTACACCCATTAAATAACGTGGCTTATCTGTTGGCATACGGGTTGCTAGATGGTCCAAAATTCGCAGCATATCTGCTTTGGGCTCACCCACCGACAAGCCACCAATCGCATAGCCATCAAAGCCAATCTCCGCTAGGCCTTGTAATGATTCTGTCCGCAATGATTCATGCATGCCGCCTTGCACAATCCCAAATAGCGCATTGGGATTATCACCATGCGCTTGTTTGCTTCTTAATGCCCAGCGCAACGATAAGCGCATCGATTCTGCCGCCGTTAACTCATCTGCAGGATAAGGTGTGCATTCATCAAAGATCATCACAATATCGCTTCCTAAATCCCGCTGTACTGCCATTGATTCTTCTGGGCCCATAAACACCTTACTACCATCAATTGGCGAGCGAAAATGTACGCCTTCCTCGGTAATTTTGCGCAAATCTCCAAGGCTAAATACCTGAAACCCGCCTGAGTCAGTCAGAATCGGCCCTTGCCACTGCATAAAGTCATGTAAATCACCATGCTGTTTGATGATGTCGGTGCCAGGACGCAACATTAAATGAAACGTGTTACCGAGCACGATATCCGCACCTGTCTCAATCACTTCTTCCGGTGTCATGGCCTTCACAGAACCATATGTCCCCACCGGCATAAAAACGGGTGTTTGCACCTTGCCACGTGCGAACGTTAACTCTCCGCGCCGTGCCAAGCCATTTTCGGCTGATATATTAAATTCCATTACACTATTCTTTTATTCAAAAAACTGGACATAGGATACCATTCTGTTGCCTCTATCCATGCCGCCATTTCTATTTATGGTGGATAAACTGATAACAGAATCACTTAATAGGAGAAGCTGACTTCCATCACATAATGAGGTAAAATTAGCATAATTTTACAAACTTTCTATCACTCGGACTTAAAATTTTGCCTGCTTCCAATTCACCCATTATCGTCGCGCTCGACTATGCCAATGCTGATGATGCCTTAGCACTCACCGATCAACTTGATCCTAGCCGTTGCCGGCTTAAAGTAGGGAAAGAATTGTTTACGCATGCCGGACCTCATGCCGTGAGCATGCTCGTGAATCAAGGCTTCGATGTGTTTCTTGATTTGAAATACCATGATATTCCTAATACGGTTGCAAAGGCCTGTGCCGCTGCGACAGAGTTGGGCGTGTGGATGTTGAATGTGCATGCATTAGGCGGCCAAGCCATGATGCAAGCTGCACGGAAAGCGGTAGGAGCCGCCCCCGACCGCCCTCAGCTTATTGCGGTTACGTTGCTTACGAGCATGGATCAAACCACATTTGAACAACTCGGCATGCAAGGCTCAATAAACGACAGCGTCTTACGCCTTGCCCAATTATCGGCAGATAGTGGCTTAGATGGTGTCGTTTGCTCCCCACAGGAAACTGCTGCCCTACGCCAACAACATGATGATAAATTCCAGTTAATCACGCCTGGCATTCGCCCTGAGAATGGCGATCAAGGCGATCAACATCGCACCATGACACCCGCTGCCGCCATCACCGCAGGCAGTAATTATCTGGTCATCGGTCGCCCGATTACTGCCGCTAGCGATCCCATGGCTGCACTCAGTGAGATTGAAACCTGTCTCATTGCAGATAATACTTAAGGTTCTGTCGCCGTGTCGTATAAAGAACATAAAGATTTGGTTATTCACTGTCGACAAATTGTGATCCGCCATATATCTGACTGCAGTGCTTTTTTTAAAAGAATGGACGACCTGCTGTTTCAGAACGCTAATGATGCGGCAGAAGAAGAACGTAAAGCTTATTTCTTTGCCATGCGCCAACTTCGCGCGCATGAAACACAATTTACCGAAGGTCTTATCGAGCGCGTATTGGCTTGTTTCGATCAGTATTGGACAGATACGGTCGCTGCCGATCCACCTATTAAATTAAACCGACGTGAAGTGAATGATGAATACTCAGCGCTACATTATCGCTTTTCTTATTTGCTAGGCTATGCCGTTCCAGTTGATAAACAACCTTTATCCGTGGAGATGCTGAGTACCTGTTTTAAACAATCGCTAGCGCGTTTTGTAAACATTGATGGGTCTATCAAAACATTGGCATACCAACAGTTTAATCGGACAGTACAGCTGTATTCAAACCAAATGTATCATAATTTAAATCAACACCTTATCAAACAAAAAGTATTGACCAACCTAAGATATAAGCAGGTTGAGCAGCTTGACGATATCGTAGCTGCACATACTGCTAAAGAAATTATAAATACGGATCGTACGGTAAAACCTACAACACGGCTTAAACAACTACAAATTGGAAATCGCTTAATCTACAGTGATATCGATCCCAATCAAACCGTCTTTTTTGCTTGGCATAGCACATTGACTGGGCGCTATATATTCAATGATCAGCAAGGCGAATCTGCGATTGATGTCAGCCAAGCAGAACTACTTGACCTATTTAAACATGGCTTGCTCACACCCCTTGCCAAGCCAACTGAGAAAATAACGTAATGCAAAAACATATCCTTATCACCGGCTGTTCAAGTGGTATTGGATTAGCAGCCGCTTTACAGCTTCACCAACGTGGTGATCGCGTGATTGCGACTGTTCGCCGCCAAGCAGATATTGCCCCACTCACGGAACAGGGCCTTGAGGTGCTTTTACTTGATTTAGACAATGCAGATGCAATGCCTGCTATCGTTGCTGATATTCTGCAACGATTTGATGGTCGAATTGACGCACTCTTTAATAATGCCGCTTATGGCCAGCCTGGGGCCGTCGAAGACTTGTCTCGTAATGTTTTACGACAGCAATTTGAAACCAATGTGTTCGGCACACAAGCCCTCACCAACCTGATCCTTCCTGCCATGCGACAGCAAGGTCATGGTCGTATTATCTATAATAGC
This sequence comes from Proteobacteria bacterium UBA652, assembly GCA_002299915.1. Classification (GTDB taxonomy): domain Bacteria; phylum Pseudomonadota; class Gammaproteobacteria; order Nitrosococcales; family Methylophagaceae; genus UBA652. Next base: position 17,106 of record DBOG01000009.1, read on the forward strand.
TCTGTACTCGGCTTCGTCTCTTTTCCTTATCGAGGTGCTTATAACGCAAGTAAATATGCGCTAGAAGGATTGGCTGATACGCTGCGTCTGGAATTACACGATAGCGGTATTCATATCAGCCTGATTGAACCTGGCCCAATTGAAAGCGCCTTCCGTAGCAATGCCTTCACCAAATATAAAGAAAATATTACACCTGAAAAAAGAGTTCACCGCCAACAATACCTTGCAATGGAAAAACGCTTATCCACCGTTGGCCCCGCGGTGCCTTTCACGCTCCCCGCCAGTGCGGTAGTCAAAAAACTGATCCACGCCATTGATAGCCGACGACCTAAAATACGATACTATGTTACGCTTCCTACCTACTTATTTGCCATATTAAAACGATTCTTACCCCATCGCCTGCTTGATGTCGTACTCCGTAAAATTTCATAATCAATATGACGTAATATCCATTATCCACACACAGCTAATCATCAAGGAGAACCAATGGCACACGCTGATATCAATCATATCTTAAAAGCCATCAATACTATTATATTAGGCAAGCCTCAGATCGTGAAACTGGCATTATCATGCTTACTCGCTAAAGGTCATTTATTGATTGAAGATGTACCTGGTGTGGGGAAAACCACCTTGGCGCACACCCTCGCTAAAACCTTAGGTTTAAGTTTTCAGCGGGTCCAGTTTACCAGCGATATGCTGCCAGCCGATATTCTCGGTGTCTCCATTTTTGATCGTGATAGCCAGCAATTTAGTTTCCATCAAGGGCCTATATTTACCCAGCTTGTGTTGGCTGATGAAGTTAATCGTGCAACCCCTCGAACCCAAAGCGCCTTATTAGAAGCAATGGAAGAACGCCAAGTCAGCATTGAAGGCGAAACGTATCCGCTGCCCCAGCCTTTTTTTGTTATCGCCACCCAGAATCCCTCGACTCAAATCGGCACCTTTCCCTTACCTGAATCGCAACTTGATCGTTTTCTGATGCGAATTGAGATTGGTTATCCTGATGCAGAGGCCGAACGGGCATTATTATTAGGAGAAGATCGGCGGGAGATGGTGCAACAACTTGATGCAGTTGTATCTAGCAAGCAATTGATCACATTACAGGCTGCTGTAAGCCAAATTCATGTGTCCGCCGCTTTAACCGATTATATCCAGCAATTATTGGCGCATACGCGTGATTCAGGCTTATTCCATTTCGGTTTGTCGCCACGGGCTGGGTTAAGCTTATTACACGCCGCGCAAGCATGGGCATTTATTGAAGGCCGCGAACAAGTGATACCTGAGGATGTACAAGCTGTATTATCTAATGTTATCAACCATCGTCTGCAGGCACGAGATGAACAACAAAATGGCCATTTTATTGCCGATATGATCGCCCAAGTCGCTATTCCATAAACACCATGGCAACGGCACTCAGTCAGCTGTATCAAACAGTAAAACGGCTCCGTGGCCGTCGAATTTTTATTGTGCCCACCCGTTTTGGATTTGTGTATGCCGCTTTCCTCTTGCTTATTCTACTGGGTGCGATCAACTACGGTAATAGCCTTGGCCATGTGCTGGTATTCCTGCTCGGTAGCTTGGGCTCTGTTGCCATGCTCCATACCTACCGCAATATTGCCAAAATTGAATTGCAGCATGCCCATGCCAATCCCGTGTTTTTAGACCAGCCTATCAATTTCATCTTACACTTCAATAATCCAACTAAGCATAATAGCCATCAAATCGAGGTCACCAGCAAACAAGTCGAGATAAAATCATGGCGACCTTATCAGCAATTTATGGGATTCCAACATCCACATATTATTGATTCCTTATGCCGCAAACAGATCACGCAAACATCTTATCGTTTGCCCAGCCAACACCGCGGCAAACAAAACCTTGGTCGGATCCGTATTACCAGCCAATTCCCGCTAGGGTTATTTCGCCCGTGGACATATTTCAAAGCACCTTATACAGCCTTAGTCTATCCACGCCCGGCAGGTGATTTACCACTTCCTAATACATCAGAACAGGGCCAAAAATCACATACTAACCCACAAAAAGGGCTGGATGATTTTTCTGGTTTCAGCGCCTATCGAGCAGGCGATCCTATTCATAGTATTGCCTGGAAAGCGTTGGCGAGAGATGATGTGTTACGTACCAAAAACTTCACCTCTACCCACGGTGGCGATCTGATATTGTCATGGCAAGGGGTGGCTCAGCTGAAGGATGTAGAGGGAAAGCTATCCCAACTCTGCCGCTGGATAGTGCAAGCAGAAACGGCAGGTATCAGCTATAGCCTATCGCTGCCCAATATCACGATTAACACGGGACGCGGTGATGCCCATCGTCATCAATGTTTATCTGCTTTAGCATTATATGACTCCTAATTCGCCGCCTACCCATGCACTGATCTGGCTAATACTAGGCATTAGTTTAGGTGCCCTCCCTCATTTTAGTTACCAACCGATTTGGGTTGCCTTGATCTTTATCGTCATGATTGGCTGGCGTTGCATGAATATTTGGCGTGGCTGGCCACTTCCTAGCAAACAACACCGCGCAATGAAATGGCTGCATCTTAGCATTGCGATACTCTCCACTGTGCTCTTAATCACCAGTTACGGTACGTTAATTGGTCGGGATGCAGGCGTTGCCTTACTCACCGTCATGCTGGGACTCAAGATCGTGGAATTACGTAATTATCGTGATTATTACTTAAGTTGTTTTTTAGGTTATTTTCTTGTCGTTACTAACTTCTTTTATTCTCAAAGCATGTCGACAGCGCTGCTGATGTTTGTCGTTGTGGCGATTATGACAACCTGTCTGATTAGCTTAAATGATCCCAAACGCCTATTAAGCGATCGATCGCGGTTCAAATTAGCCAGCCAGATGTTATTACAAGCTATTCCCGTTATGCTGCTGTTATTTGTATTTTTTCCTCGTGTTGCGGGTCCATTATGGGGGTTGCCACAAGATGCCTATGGCGCTAAAACGGGTCTCAGCAATAGTATGCCACTCGATAATATCAGCCAACTAATTCAATCTGATGAAATTGCGTTTCGCGTTAAATTCAAGGGTGACCTCCCTAAAAAATCAGCGCAATATTGGCGCGGCCCTGTGCTCTGGCACACAGATGGCACCACCTGGACCGCACTCCCCCATGCTAAATTGGCGGCCGACACCCCCAGAATTAAGGCTGTTGGTACAGAATATCATTACACCACAACCCTAGAACCCCACAATGACCATTGGTTATTTGCGCTAGACTTCCCGCAACAACTGCCTGTGTCACCCAATAGCCACTTTACCCAAGATGGACAATTGCGCAGCAATCGGCCGATTAAACAACGCCAACAATATCAGCTTAATTCTCACGCCCAGTTTACATTTAATTCCCAAACAGATCTCTATCTCTCTGACGCATTGCAGCTGCCCGAACAGCAGCACCCCAGAACCAAAAAACTAGCCCAACAATGGTTGGCAGAAACGCAAACGCCTCGTGAACTGATTCAACGTGCGCTAACGCATTTTAACCAACAAGAATTTTTTTATACCCTTACGCCTCCCATACTGACAGGCGATGGCATTGATAACTTCTTATTTGAAAGCCGCCGTGGTTTTTGCCAACACTATGCCGCCAGCTTCACCATTTTAATGCGGGCAGCAGGCATCCCCACCCGAGTTGTAACCGGTTATCAAGGGGGTGAAATAAATCCCATTGATGGTTTTCTCGTCGTTCGCCAACGCGATGCCCACGCATGGACCGAAGTCTGGCTAGCAAATGAAGGCTGGATCCGTATTGATCCCACTGCTGCGGTTGCCAATGAACGGATTGAAGAAGGAATGAATACCATTATGCCGCTTAGTATGAGGTCACCTTTATTCATTGCTAACAGCGAAAAACTCGCCAATCTATGGCAATCATTGCGTAATAATTGGGAAGCGCTCGATAATCGATGGAATCAATGGATCATCTCCTATGGCCCCAAATTACAACAAGAATTCCTATCCAAACTCGGTATATCTCCTAACTGGCAGTCAATGGTGATCTGGATGATTAGCTCTGTCAGTATCCTTTTACTTATCATCAGTGGCTTTCTATTTTACCAGCGGCAACGCCAAGATCCGCTAGCGCGCCTATACCAAACATTCTGTAAACGATCTGGCATAGAACGTCTCCCCAGCGAAGGGCCGCTTGATTTCGCCGCTCGGATTAAACTACAACATCCACAGAACCATGCTGAAATAGATCATATCACCGCACTTTATATCAACCTTCGGTATGGTAAACAAGCTATGGAAATAATAGACCTACAACGCGCTATCAAACAATTCCAACCTAATAAAACCGGCTCAACTTAATAAACTACAAATAGTATCAAGTCGACCTGACCTAATATGATTATCCGAGGCTCAAGTAGTAGAGGGAGTCTTAATATTAAGATCTCTCCACTACGGTCGAGATGACATGTGTGCTACCTATTTTAGCTGAAGGTCAATACCTCACCCTGCAAATCAACCTTAATCGCATCCCCAGCCACAAAGCGGCCAGACAACAAGGCTTCTGCTAACGGATTCTCCAACTGCTGCTGGATCACCCGTTTCAAGGGCCGCGCACCATACACGGGATCAAAGCCTGCTTCTGCAATATGGTCAATCGCTGCCAAACTCACTTCTAATTGCAAGTCGCGATCTGCCAACCGGGCGCGCAATTCAGATAATTGAATATCGGTGATCGCATGAATATGTGCCCGTTGTAAGGGATGGAACACCACCACATCATCCAGCCGATTGATAAATTCAGGCCGAAAGTGTTGGCCAACGATCTCCATCACCGCTGATTTCATTTCATCATACGGTTCACCCACTTTTTCTTGAATTACATGTGAGCCTAAATTAGAGGTCATCACAATCACCGTATTCCGAAAATCAACGGTTCTACCCTGCCCATCGGTGAGCCGCCCATCATCCAATACCTGTAACAGCACATTAAACACATCAGGGTGTGCCTTTTCCACCTCATCTAGCAGAATCACAGAATAAGGCTTACGACGCACGGCTTCCGTTAAATAACCACCTTCTTCATACCCCACATACCCTGGCGGTGCACCAATTAATCTGGCAACCGAATGTTTCTCCATAAACTCAGACATATCGATCCGCACCATCGCCTCTTGGGTATCGAATAGAAATTCAGCCAAGGCTTTGCATAGTTCGGTTTTCCCCACGCCTGTTGGCCCCAAGAATAAAAAGCTGCCATTGGGTTTATTCGGATCAGATAAGCCTGCCCGCGAGCGTCTAATCGCATTCGATACCGCAGTCACTGCTTCATTTTGCCCAATCACTTGTTTATGTAACACTGCATCCATCTGCAATAACTTATCGCGTTCACCTTCCAGCATTTTAGACACAGGAATGCCTGTCCACTTGGAGACTACCTCGGCAATTTCTTCTTCACCCACTTGGTTTCGCAGTAAGGTGAAATCTTTTTGATCCACTTCCACCGTCTCAGCCAACTGTTTCTCCAATGCAGGGATTTCACCATATTGTAAGGCTGACATTTTTTCTAAATCGCCACTGCGCTGGGCCATTTCCAATTCCATCCGCGCCTTTTCAAGCGCTTCCTTAATATCTTGGCTGCCATGCAGCGCTGATTTTTCTGCTTTCCACACTTCTTCTAAATCCGCAAATTCACGCTCTAATTCAGCCATCTCATCCTGCAAAATATGCAAACGTTTTTTAGAGGCATCATCTTTTTCTTTTTCCAACGCCACCCGCTCGATTTTAAGCTGAATCAAACGTCGTTCCAGCTTATCCAACACTTCTGGTTTAGAATCAATTTCCATTCGGATCCGACTGCCCGCCTCATCGATCAAATCAATCGCTTTATCAGGTAACTGCCGGTCACTAATATAACGATGCGATAAGGTTGCCGCTGCCACAATGGCAGGATCCGTAATATCGACCCCATGATGCACTTCATAACGTTCGCTCAAGCCGCGCAAGATCGCAATCGTATCTTCCACTGTCGGCTCACCCACCAATACTTTCTGAAAACGACGCTCCAACGCCGCATCTTTCTCAACATACTGGCGATATTCATCCAATGTCGTCGCGCCGATACAATGTAATTCACCTCGTGCCAACGCAGGTTTTAGCATATTGCCCGCATCCATCGCGCCTTCGCCTTTGCCCGCGCCCACCATGGTATGAATTTCATCAATAAATAAAATGATCTGGCCTTCCTGCTTGGATAAATCCTTCAATACGGCTTTCAAACGCTCTTCAAATTCACCACGATATTTCGCACCCGCAATCAATGCCGCCATATCTAAAGACAGCACCCGCTTGTTTTTCATCCCCTCAGGCACTTCGCCATTGATGATCCGCTGCGCCAATCCTTCCACAATCGCCGTTTTACCGACACCTGGCTCACCAATTAACACTGGGTTATTTTTAGTGCGACGCTGCAATACCTGAATCGTCCGTCGAATTTCATCATCGCGGCCAATCACCGGATCGAGTTTGCCCTGCTCTGCTCGCTCAGTCAGATCAACCGTATATTTATCTAAAGCCTGCCGCTGTTCTTCAGCGTTAGGATCGCTTACCGTTTCACCCCCACGCATTTTCTCAATTGCAGCAACTACTTTTCCCTTATTGCCACCATATTGCTGCAGTAATTTACCCGCGGCTTTGCCATCTTCCACCACCGCCAATACCAATAATTCGCTAGCAATATATTGATCTTGCCGCTGTTGGGCTAATTTATCTGTCTGGTTCAATAAGCGATTCAAATCCGTTGAGATATGCACCTCACCACCCGACCCGGATACCTGTGCCATATCAGACAACTGCTTTTCCAAAGCCTGCTGATAACCCACCACATCCACACCACTTTGAATCAACAAAGGCCGCACCGTACCGCCTTGCTGTTGCAACATCGCCAACAGCACATGCGCCACCTCAATAAATTGATGATCGCGCCCCACCGCCATACTTTGTGCTTCTGCTAATGCCGCCTGAAATTTCCCCGTTAATTTTTCGATTTGCATCATTCTTCCCCTTAAAGCCATCTTGTTACTTACTAAATGGGGGGAAGATCACATAAAATCAAGCATTCAATTTAGCAGGGATTCAGGTTTGTATCGTTCCTAGACTGCCTCTCTCTAAATTAGAATAATCGGAGGACTATACTATTCCAGTAGATAAGAAAAATACTCTTTACTTGATATCGCATCATTAGGGTATAAATCAATCTCACTCCTATTATAGACTGCATTATTCCCATGAAAAAACAACTGTATTTCTCTTGGGTTTCCTAGCCAAGATATTGGAATATACATTTCACCATATGGGCCGTTCCAGACACGACCTAATGATGAGGTGAATTCCCATTGCCAGTCAATACCAGAGCCCGTATAACGATATAGATTAAAACCCTGGATCATAAATTCAGAACCGATAGGAAAGGAGTTATCTCCCCCTGTGAAACCCGTCTCTTTGTTGGTATCTGTATCAAGGTATGCGGTATAACCCCAATTGATAGAAATAGCAGTATCATTTTGATAAGCAAGATAGAGATTATTTGTATCATGAGCCATCCATACTTGCCGCCAATCAACTTGATTATCTACACCTGGAACATCATCTGGGTCGACACCAAAAGAAGTTAGCCCAGCCCACTCATTAAGATCCCCATCCAATATAATATCACCGGTTAAAACGGGATTAGAATATATGTTGTCATTAAGCGTAATTGATAGACTATGTGTATTTGTATCCTCATTTTGTGCAGGGCTACTATCCTCTGCCCTCACCCGAACGTAGTAAGTGCCAGCAGGAAAACCATTCAAAGTAATTTCATTTGCATAGTTCTGCATTGGGTCTATATCCCAGCTAAGGCCTTTCTGGAAAGGAACTGCCGCATATTTCACCTGATCAGAAAAATCTGGCTGACTGGCAATATAGATATTATATTTAACAGGCCATGAATGATCTTTTGCCGCATCCCAGTTAATAACGATTTCTCCAGAATTGGCCCCCTGAGATAATTTTTGAATACCAATTCGGCTAGGTAATTGTAATAATTCCTCCTCAGTTACCTCCGCATCATTTATCCACTGAGAGGCTGTACTAATCCATTCTGGCTCAGAAAGATCCTCCACTTGGGGGTGATCTCTAATAAAGGTCTCAATAGTTGCAAGCGCTCCTGTTAAACTTAAAAATTGAGTCCAGCCATTCTCAATAGTGGTTTCTTGGTATAGCGCTTCATAAAGTGCAGAGTCTCGGCCAGCCATATAGTCTGCACCAAAGACCGTAAAGCCATCAACTCGATTACTTTCCGCCATCATTTTAGGGGCTGTATTATATTTATTGTCTAAATAGTAAGGGCTATTTCCTAGATGTGTTTCATCACTGTCAAGCTTATAACTTTCAAATAATGCAGCATTTATATGTGGGCGAATTGAATGTTCAATAGGCCTAACATCATAAGTTGCGTTATAAAGTCCTGGTTGGTAATAGAATAATCCACGATTAGCAAACACAGCTTTGTTAGGATAGGTATTACTAATAAACGCTACTGTCTTTGTCATCTCCCCTGCAGCCCAAGGATACCAACCTAAATTGGTATAAGGCCCAGCAGTATCTAGTGTATCAAGGAAAAACCCATCAAACCCAAAGTTTTCGGTTCGGGAATCAATATTTAAGGCCCTATCCCCAGCAATTTGCTGTAGACCTGCTGTTGCTTTGCGCTGCATAAAAACACCTGGAGCACCACCAATACGCATAACATTCAGTACCCAGCGCCAATCATCATTAGGATAAACATAATAGCCATGAAACATAGGGTTTGAATCAGGCATACCATCATGTTCATAAGAAACCTCACCGGGTATACTTCTCAGCACAGAATCGACATAAAAAGAGGCAACCCCTTGGTTCTGTAATACAATCTCACGTGTTGTTTCATCAACATAAATAGGGCCGAGAGAGTCTCCAATAATTGGAGATTCTGTTATTTCGATATTGTTTTCAGTATACGTTTTTGGTAAGTCTTCCCCAATACTAATATATCCAAGCACATATTTCACACCTGCATCTTGCAGCTCTTGGATTATCCGAGGTGTACAGTTGGGCAGGTTTGCATCAAGGACAACAACATCAAATGTTTTCATTAAGTCAACATTTCTCTGCGAGAAATCATTGCCATAATAAATCAGAAAACTAGAATTAGCATCTATATTGGCGAGCCTTCCCCTATCTTGAGCAAAGGACAATGTTGATATTAAGGGTAGTAATATTAATAAAATGTTACGTAATAACTGGTGACTGATTATATTCATCAAATTTAAGCTCCATAGTTGTAATTAATCTAGATTAAATCGAGGGGAACTTACATTGAAATTATACACAAACCTTATGTAACTTGCATCCTAGTAACAAGTGCAATTTAATTATGATCCTCCTTCCCACCCACAGAAAATATTCGAGAGTTCCTCAAACGAATGGTAATATTGAAATGTAATCACACCATAAACATAGCACAAAACCACGCTACGGCTAAACAATACTAGACAGCACGGCAGCCGTCACCTACACTCATCCCCATGCAACTCAATTCACCAGATACCCAACAACGCTTCATCCCCTATCGCAAAGCTGACATCATTTCGATGTGTTGTGAAGATGACATGCTTTCTCAGGATGAGACCGCTCAATTTAAAGATATTTGTCGCCTACTCTCCAGTATTTTTCATTTCCAGTTCCATACCAGCCTTGAATCACTCAAAGCTAGTTATGCACCGATCAATCCTGATGCAGATACACATATTGTTTATCCTAAAACAGCCGATGAAAAAGCAGCGTTAGAAACCACACTCGTTACCGAGCTGACCCAATTACTCAATTCTGCCAACTTTGAAGAAGTTACTCAGGCTGATATTGATCGTGCCCTAGAAAAAGAATCGCTATTCAAAATCAGGCTTAATGTTGATTTTAATGATTTTGAGAAAGTGTTATTTTTTCGCCGCGGTGAATCCGTTAAATATGAGACGTTAGTCAGTTGGTTCGGAAAGCGTAAAAAAAACATCAGCTTCATCAATTATGATCGCGTTGTTATTTATGTGAAATACAAGAACCAAACCTATTTTGATAGCCAGAAAAGAACCGATTTATTCTTTAAACCTGGCTCTACAACCATCAAACTATTCCAAAATATTCCACGTGCCGATCTGGAAATGTTATTTCCCAACACTGAAGTCAAAATGAAAACCATTGATAAACTAATCATTGGTATACCTGCTGCGGTGGGCGGCATGATTATGCTAGCCACAAAACTAGGTACAACGCTATTACTTACAGGTACTTTACTCTCTTTCTGGTTAGGTATGCGTGATGAACCTGTGGTACTAGATAATACCGCCTTATTAGCGTTAGCCATCGGTTTTGGTACCTTAGGCGCTTTTTTATGGGAGCAATTTAATACCTTTAAAAACCGTAAAATTAAGTTTATGAAAACACTGGCCGACAATCTTTATTTCAAAAACTTGGATAATAATACCGGCGTATTCCACCGCTTAATCGATGCCGCCGAAGAAGAAGAAGGCAAAGAAACGATTCTCGCCTATTATTTCTTATTGCGAGCAGATAAGGCGATAACCGCTACCGAACTCGATCAGTCAATAGAAAGTTGGTTTCAGCAACAATACCAACAGTCACTAGATTTTGAAATTGATGATGCTATCGAAAAACTTCACGGCTTAGGATTAGTCGAATCCCAAGATGGTAAACTCACGCCCATGCCATTAACCCAAGCCCGTATCCAATTGGATAAAATATGGGATAATTATTTTGAATTTAATACAACGCCATAATCTATGAATATATTGCTCTCGCTCCACCACTGGTTTAACCAAAACATTCTCTTCCTAGGCAAAGAAATCCGCCTATCCTATATGCCACCGTTGATGGTTTATATGGCAGCGGGAATTTCAGGTTTATCTGCCATTGTCGGCACCTTTTTTGTAAAAGAATATCTTGGGCTATCGGCTGAGTTTTTAGCTGCTTTAGGTTTCTGGGCAACTATTCCATGGGCACTAAAAATGTCCGTTGGCCATTTGGTTGATCTGATTTGGCGCTATAAAGGTTGGTTGGTCTTTCTAGGCGCGTCTCTTATTGCCGCCAGCTTGTTAATTATGGTGGGTTTGCTTACTGATCGCGAGGCGATGGTTGCCATTATACCCGCCGAACACTGGTTTATCTGGAGCGCCTTACTCGCACCCGTTGGTTATGTGATCCAAGATGTGGTGGCGGATGGCATGACGGTCGATGCTGTGCCACATGTGGATGAACAAGGTAAAGCCGTTCCAGAAGCTGATCTTAAGCTCATGCATATCACCATGCAAACCCTCGGTCGGGTGGCCATTATTGGGGGGAGCATTCTGGTAGCAGTCGTCAATCTCTATGTGTTTCGAGACTCCGTCAATCTATCCGAACTAGAAAAAATAGCTGCTTATCGTGGCATCTATCAAATGTCGCTTATCATTCCGATTGTATCTGTATTAGGCGTCGCTTTGGCATTTATGCTAGAACGTAGAGAAACAAAACAGTTCCTTGCCAGCGGCATGTCGATGGCAGAAATCAATGCCACACGCCACGATGCCATCGAAAAAACCCATCCCAACTGGTGGATTTTAGGGGGAAGCCTCGTCTTTGTTATCTTCACCTTAACGATGGGATTAAGTGATTTTAAATATAGCCAAGAAGTTATTTTTCTTGGCTCTTTTTCGATTATCAGCTTCCTAATTTATAAACTCACCAAAGAACTCAAGCCCGAAGCACGCGCCACTTTGGTCGGCACCGCTATTATTATTTTTGTGTTCCGTGCGCTGCCTACACCAGGACCAGGTATGTCTTGGTGGATGATTGATGAACTCAAATTTGATCAACAATTCTTCTCTATTTTATCCTTGATTGGTAGCGTCCTCACGCTGACAGGCATGTTTATCTTCCGCCGCTTTATGGCCGGCCACTCGCTTGCTTATATTATTGGCATGTTGACCATTGTTGGCTCTGTTTTATCACTCCCCTTTCTGGGTATGTTCCATGGCCTACATGAATGGACGGCCGCAATGACAGGCGGCGTAGTTGATGCACGGTTTATTGCCTTGGTGGATACTGCCATCGAATCCCCGCTCGGTCAAATCGCCATGATCCCGATGCTGGCTTGGATCGCTAACTCTGCCCCTGCCAATCTCAAAGCGACCTTTTTCGCCATTATGGCATCGTTCACTAATTTAGCGTTGGCACTATCCCAACTCGGTACTAAATATCTTAATCAAATGTATACCATCACCCGTGAAGTCAAAGATCCCATTACCGAAGTCATCACAACGACCGCCGATTATAGTCACTTAGGCACCTTGATTATTATCTCTATCGTGCTCGGTATGATGTTGCCTTTCTTAGCGATCTATCTTGTTCGGATCTCTAAATTACGGTGGGTATAATCGCTAGAATTCTGCTGGAAAAGTCAGTCTAAATTCAGCACCAGGCTGGGTGTTGATAATATCAACCTTACCCTGCATATTGCTGGTCATTTGATGCACTAATGCCAACCCGATCCCTGTGCCCACAGTGTCACGCGTGAGCTCATTTTCGCTGCGATAAAACAATTTAAAGATCTGCTTCATGTGGGCTTTATCAATACCGGGACCATAATCTCGCACACTAAACTGAACCTGGCTATTTCGTAATAGCTGACAAGTCAAATCGATCTCTTTCTTTTCAGCTTGGGCAGAAAATTTAATTGCATTATCCACTAAATTAATCATAATTTGGGCAAACCAATCCGCATCTACTTCTAACACCGCTTGTGATGCCCCACCATCACAAATCAGCTTCAATTGAAATCCTGCGCCTTCAACTTGCGTGCTCACTTTTGATTCCACATTGGCCATTAGTTCGCCCACCGTTTGTTGCGTGAAGGTCGGTTGATTATCATTCCGCGTCATACTCGCCAGATGCAAAACATTATTGATCAGCCGAGATAATCGTTCGCTTTCATCAAAAATAAAATCATAATAAGTCTTTTTCTTATCCTCGTTGGCCCAACCTTGTTTGAGCATTTCGCCATACATCCTAATCGAGGTAAGCGGTGTTTTTAATTCATGGCTCACTGCCGACACAAAATCTTGCTGCTGATTTACTAAATTAATCTGGCCCACACCTAAGCGATACATCAGGTAAAAACCCGTACACAATACTGATGCCATAATCAGCGCCAACCACACAATTATTTTCCCACCTGGTCCAGTAGGTAATTGGGTCACGCTGAACAGTAATTGCATCTCACTTAGCGGTGTAGATAACCGCGTTTGATAGAGTAATTCACCGTTTAACTCACGCGCACTAGATAAATAGCCTCGTGAAACCCTACTTGTAAATGCTTTCAATACATCTGCTTGATACACCACCAACAAATCGCTCATCTGCGATAATCCCGTTTCACGAAACACCGCATTAATTTGTTGCTCTAGAAAAGCGGCTTGGTCAATCAATAGACCTTGCACATAGCGCTGTTCGTTCAGCCACACTTTACGAAACAACACAAAATGGCCACTGTCCAACTGACTAAACTCAAACGGATCAATCTCACTTTCAAAGGTGCGTACTCGTACCGCTTCAAATTCAGCCTGCACAGGGATAGCTGCCAGTTCTTCTGCTATCGTACGTGCTGCTTTAGGTTTAGGCGAGGAAACGGGTTCGGGTAGTTTATTTTGCTCCGTTCGTACCTGTTTTCTTACACTAATGTCACCACGCTGTTCTTTTTCTTCCACGATAGACAGTTCTATTTGTTCTTCTTTATATCGCTGTCGCAATTTAATATCTTCTAAGCGACCTAAATTAGTCGTCTCCGCTGTTTTTGATGATGCTGTTTTATTAGGCACCGCTTTATTCAACAAATCGAATCCCCCTTGCCCTTTCGCGGAGCCGCGTTCCCCCGCTTCTAATGGCGCGGGAGCGGGTGCAAGTTTATCCGTCATTAACGCAATCTCAGTTTCATCTTGTGATAGCGCATCATCCGTTTCTACCGCTAGCCCCCTATTGCTGGCATCTTGATTAAACTTAAATTTCCCTACCGCTGGTTCCACCAAATTATTCTGACTCAGGATCTGCTGAATATTATTATGCAAGGTAACTCGACCCTCTAATTCCAGCTGGCTGATCCCATAGCGGCTGATATCATCTGGGGTTTCCGGTATAAAGGGGGTTATCAACTCACCTGCTGCATCAACCTGAAAATAGCCGACCAATCCAGGTATGGTTGACGAGACAGGATAATGCGACAGCGGCGAAGGCTGCTGAAAATAGGCTTCCTGTTCACCAGTGACATTCAAAAAAGCATAATCTGTGAATGATCGCTGCTCTTCTGTATTAATTAATTGAATAAATCCCGCATCAATACGATGCGCTAATTCACCTGCGGTTAATTGATGTTGATGAAACGTTTCCCATTTTAATCGACTATAGGATTGCTGGATTAAAATAGCAGCCGGAATCGCCAATGCTAAAAAAAATAGAGCCAACCAACGGCGCAAAGTTTTTTTATCTAATCCCACTAATTTGCTACGCAACATGCTATTCACCCACGATTAAGCGATAGCCTGCACCACGCACTGTAATCAAATAGTGTGGCTGAGATGAATCCAACTCGATTTTACGACGAAGTTTCGCGATGTGAATATCCACCGTGCGAGTTTCTAATTGTAAATCAGGCGCATAACCCCAGACCTTATTCAACAACTCATCACGTGACACGGGGCGTTCTGAATGTGCATGTAAATAATGCAAAATATCCATCTCCCGACGGGTAAAAGAAACCGTTTCTCCTCCCCGTTGCGCTGACATATTTTGGCTGTCAATCACCAGATCTGTTCCTAATTGGATGTGATTATTTTGATCCCATGCGTCTTGTGTTCTCCGTAAGACCGCTTGCACCCGTAACACCAACTGCGCCACTGAAAAGGGTTTAGCAACATAATCATCCGCACCCAATGACAAGCCTTCAATAATATCTTCATCGCTGCTTTTTGCTGTCAACATAATAATAGCTTGATCCCGATCCTGTTCACGTACACGATTGCAAATCTCGAAGCCATTCATGCTCGGTAACATCACATCCAGCAACAGCAGGTCAAACTGACCACTTAGCGCCCTCTGTAACCCTTCAGCGCCATCGCTAGCCGCTTCCACCTCATAACCGTGATAAACAAATACATCGATCAATCCTTCACGAATGGCCGCTTCATCTTCAACAATTAATAACCGCGTTTTAGTTTTCATGCTGACAGTGTAGCAAGAGAACACTATTTTGTGATGTAAATTTCTTGTAAAAATGACGCTATAATCCTTTGCCAAAGCGTCTCTATTCACTCGTTCCACTCCCGCTCACACTATGCTTCCCTGCATCGTGGAGTTTGTACTCCTGTACTTGAGGGCGCTTGATACTCAACCGAGCGTTCTAGCCTTAACAAACAAAAAATATAGAATGATATAATCATTCGTTTATTGGTCTCTAGTAAAGGTCTTATCTTCTGTGCGGATTTATATTCAATTTTTAACCTTATTTTGCCTACTCTCCGTTAGCACGATATCGTTCGCTAAAGAAATAGTGCTTCAAGGCCACTTAGGAAAAACGCCCATCCTAATGGTGCTGTATATTTCTAATGATCCAGATGATCCGGTCACTGGACGATATGCTTACAATAACAAACTCGTCTCCATTCATCTCGAAGGAAAAAACCTCAGTCAATTAACCGAATTCAAATTGCCACCTCGAATTGATGATTGGGAAGCAGTCGATAATTACACCTTTGAGCCACATGCGACTTTTGAAGGTGATTTGCATGAAGGTCGCTATAAGGGTATTTGGCAGGATGTGGTAGGGAACACAAGCCTCGCATTTGATGTAACGGAAGTTGAGCAAGCCAATGAAGACTCTCGTCTTTTTGATACGTTGATTGCCAAACAAATCCGTTTTATTCCTTTAACTAACAAAACAAGTCATACCAACGGCCTTATCACACAGCAATACCAAGAGCCTATTACAAAAACCATTCACTCAAGGCTCGTCAACTTAGGCAATGACGATGCCCAGAAAAGTATCAATCAATTGCTAGAAAACAATCACAAACAAGCTGTGATGAAGTCCATTTGGTGTTTATCTGAAGGTTATTCTAATGCCAGCAGTGCTGTTGGTCATAGAATGGATCTACCTGACTTTGAAATTGATCATTACCATCCTCCCTTATTAGAAATATCCTATTCTGCCAGCATTTATTGTGGCGGTGCCCACCCGAGTAATTTTCACGATATTACCGTAATAGATACGTCCGTCGGCAAGGCCATCGATCTAAAATCACTGTTCAGCCTCTATCAAGACGATGGTGAAACCTTATCCGATGCATTTAAATCTATTTTGCTACGTTATATTGATAACGATAAAACAAATGAGTGTATCTACGAAAAAACCGATACACCTTCTTTAGATAGCCTAGATTTTCACCTTGCAAAAGCAGAAAATTATATTGGTATCAAATACATGGGATTAGGCCATGCCATGTTCGTGTGTGAACTCGAGGATATTGCCACTATTCCAGTGGTTGAATTAAAATCACTGGCACGGCCTGAAGCCGCTCACTATTTCTCTGTTTTAAAATAAGCTGTGGATTAGGCCCTCTTCAAAAATGCCGTCAACAACACAATCCGCGTACCATTCACACGGCCTTCGATATGCTTTGGATTATCGGTGAGTGAAATATTCTTCACCATCGTACCGCGCTTCGCCGTAAACCCTGCACCTTTCACCTCTAGATCTTTAATCAAGGTCACGCTATCCCCTGCATTTAACGTTGCACCATTGCTATCCTTGCTGTCACTCTCAGTCTCCTCTTCGATACCTGATGCCGCCCATACTTGCGTTTCCTCATCAAGATACATCATGTCTAATGCGCTTTGTGCCCAGCCTTCGCCCTCTAATTGTTTGAGTAAGCGCCATGCCATCACTTGCACTGCGGGATTAGGATTCCACATGCTGTCATTCAGGCAACGCCAGTGGTCTATTTCCATCGTATCAGAGGCGTCAATTTGATTGCGGCAAGTGGCACACGCCAAGATACAATTTTCTACACGCACCAATGCAACAGGCGGCACCTCAACCACATCAAGGTGGGTATCCATACCACATAATTCACATTTTGATTCGCTGCGGCTATGCAAGTCTTGCTCGATGGTCATTTGCCTATTTCCCTTGCTCAATTTTATGTTGAATTTGTTCTAACGCATCATGCATGGTTCCCACATCGCAACGTATGGGTTCACTGATATTAATCGTTACCTGGCTACGGATAAAAGGCGCAAGCACAACATGCCCCGTACCCGCTATGCCTGAAATATGCACTGGATAAACGGGCGCATTAGCCCAAGCAGCAAGCCGCACAATGCCCCCCTTTAATTTATGCGTTGGGTTCGCCTCATCTTGAATTGTACCCTGTGGGAAAATACCAATCACCTTACCTGCCTGCAACGCACGCAAGGCATCACGTAATGATTTTTCAGGGCGGCCTTTACGATCGACGGGAATGCACCCCACGGCTTTAAATAACCATTGAAGTCCAAACCGTTCATATTGCTCGCGTGCAATCATAAAATGCAGCGGTCTTGTACTGATCGCACACAATATCATCGGATCTAAACCTGAAATATGGTTGGCCGCAAGAATGGCCGGGCCTGCTTCAGGTAAGGGCACTGTTTCTGCTGATAGCCGATGATAGTGATGACAAAGCAGGCGGTTAATGCCATCTAGGCAATTAAGAAACCAGTTTCCCCAGTCTGCCCGATGCGCTCTATGACCGATATACAATAAGCCTAAAAATAAGAATACAGGCACAGACAGGCACCAAAGCAGGATGCTATCTATCATTCAAATGGCTCCGAATCGCCGGCCCCTACCCGTAAAATATCGGGCATATCATCAATAAACTCAATCACCGTTGTTGGCTCGCCGCCGCAAAATCCACCATCGATCACTAAGGCGACTTGGTTGCCTAATCGATCTGAAATTTCATCTGCATCCATCATCGGCAAATCCTCATCTGGCATGATAAGCGAACAACTCATTAATGGCTCATTTAATTCTTCTAGCAAATCTAAGGCAATTTGGTTGTCTGGAATACGCAGACCAATGGTGCGACGTTTACGGTGTTGCAAACGCTTTGGCACTTCTTTAGTAGCGGGCAAAATAAAGGTATAGGCACCCGGTGTGTTCGCCTTAATCGAACGAAATACGCTGTTATTTACTTTGGCATAAGTCGATAATTCCGATAAATCCCGACAAACCAACGTAAAATTATGCTCATCATCCAGTTGTCGAATCTGACGCATTTTGTCCATCGCGCTTTTATCGCCAATATGGCAACCCAAGGCGTAACCTGAATCAGTTGGATAAACCACTAAACCGCCTTTACGAATAATCTCGCAGGCTTGGGCAATCAGTCTTTTTTGGGGATTATCTGGATGGATATGGAAAAGTTGGCTCATTTATATTAGCGCCATGTAGACCAAATCGGTGTGCAGTTCTCAGGGAATGGCGTCAGCTTCCCTAGCTCCAACCAATGCTGCGTCGGCGAATGAAAATCAGAACCACAAGAAGACAGTAAATCATATTTTTCCGCTAAAGCCGCTAACATACGTACTTCTTCTAAATCTTGTTTTCCAGAAACAACCTCTAAGGCCACACCGCCAGCATCCTTAAAATCTTCAACCAACTTGCGTCGTTTTGTTGCCGTCATTTTATAGCGCGCAGGATGGGCTATCACCGCTTGGCCGCCTGCCGCCGTAATCCAGCCGACCGCTTCTTCAAGCGTCGCCCATGTGCCGGGCACATAACCCGGTTTGTTATGCACCAAATATTTCTTAAATACATCGCGGATATCTTTTGCCTTGCCCGCCGCCACTAAAAACTGAGCAAAATGTAAGCGCCCTAACATCACATCTGAAGCATATTCTCTAGCCCCGTCCAAAGCGCCAGGGATTCCCGCTTTATCTAATCGCCGCGCGATTTCTTCTGCCCGCCCAAAACGCTCCGCCCGCAGCGCAGCCAAACCTTGTTGCAGCGTCTGATTGTCCACATCAACATTCAACCCCACAATATGCACCACATGACTTTCCCATGTCACTGAAATCTCAACTCCCGGAATAAACGTAAGCCCTTGCGCTGCTGCCGCCTGTTTCGCCTCTGCTAGCCCTTCCGTACCATCATGGTCGGTTACCGCCAACACATCCACGCCCTTCTCCACCGCACGGGCAATTAAGTCTGTCGGCGAGAGAGAGCCATCGGAGGCGGTCGTGTGTGAATGCAAATCATAAATCATAGTGTCGATTTTACGTTAAAATAGCGCCCTTTACCTTAAATCAAATTAAATACCCTAGTAGCATGCTTCGGTTTGTTGCCGCTTACCCTATTTTTTTATCGCCCAATCGCATATCAGCAAATAATTATTGAAGACATAAAGGAAGAAAAATAATGCTATACGCCATTATCAGTGAAGACACGCCCAACAGCCTAGAAAAACGCATCGCTACGCGCCCCGCCCATCTCGCGCGCTTAGAAACCTTACGCGATGAAGCCCGCCTCATTCTAGCCGGCCCTCATCCCGCAGTAGACAGCAACGATCCCGGCGAGGCAGGGTTCACAGGCAGCCTAGTCGTCGCCGAATTCACCGATCTTGCTGCCGCCCAAGCATGGGCAGATGCCGATCCTTATGTTGCCGCAGGGATTTACGAAAAAGTCACAGTCAAACCATTCAAAAAGGGCTTACCCTAAATGACCACCGTAGAAAATCTGCAACAACTGCTCACCGACGCACTCAATCCTACCGAACTCATCATAGAAGATGATAGCGCCAGTCACGCGGGCCACGCCGGCAATACTGGCGGCGGGCATTATAACGTCATTATCACCAGCAGCCAATTCGAAGGTCTCTCCCTCATCAAACGCCATCGACTGGTCTATGACGCAGTGGATGAATTAATGGCATCGGATATTCATGCTTTGAGTATTAAAGCGAAAGCGTCATCCAACGCATAAAAAATGAACATCCAGCGATAGCATTAAGAAGCCACCTGCATTCGATCAATCCACACTGAACCCGTTCGAATATTACCCCGTAATTCCATATCCGCGCCCACCGCTTGAATGCCCATAAACATTTCTCGTAAATTACTGGCAATGGTAAATTCATCAATGGCATATTGAATTTCACCCTTTTCGACCCAAAACCCTGCGGCGCCTTGCGAATAATCACCGGTCACGATATTCACGCCCATGCCCATTAATTCAGTCACCAACACACCTGTTCCCATTTCCTGTAACAAACTAACTAAATCATATTGGCTACCCGCATCAATGGTAAGGTTGCGTACACCGCCTACATTGCCAGTCGTAATTAACCCCAACTTTCTGGCTGAATAGCTACCTAGAATATAGCCTTGCAACACGCCTGCTTGTATCCAATCTCGCGGTATGGTCGCCACCCCTTCGCCATCAAAGTTGGCGCTGCCCAATCCTTTTAATAAATGCGGTTGTTCATAGATCCGCATAAACTCGGGGAATATTTTTTCGCCGACTTTATCCAGCAAGAAGGAAGATTCTCGATAAATCGCCCCGCCGCTGATCGCGCTAGTGAATGAACGAAACAAAGCTGGCGCGACATCCGCCGCAAAAATAATCGGATAGCTACCCGTTTTAATCGGTTTGGCCTTAAGGCGTTTGACTGTTCTTGTTGCCGCTTCTATGCCGACATCTCTAGCTGAAACTAAATCAGCGGGATCACGCGCTACGGTGTAGCCATAATCTCGTTGCATACCCTGTGCATCTTCGGCAATCAGACTGCAGCTGATACTATGGCGGGTGCCCTCGCTATAGCCCACAAAACCATGGCTATTGGCATACACACTGCTCCCTTGGTGGCTAGACACGCTGCCCCCCTCGGAATTGCTAATTTGTGTGTCTGCAGCCAAGCCTGCTGCTTCACATTCTGTCGCTAAGGAAATAGCTTGTTCTGGATCGAGTTGCCATGGGTGGTAACGGGATAAATCAGGGAGATTTTGCGCCATTAAATCGGCATCGGCTAATCCCGCGCAATCATCTGCTTCGGTATGCTGGGCAATATCACACGCGGCCTTCACGGCATCGGCAATGGCATCAGCACTAAAATCAGCCGTACTAGCGCTGGCTTTTTGTTGACCAAAATAAA
Source organism: Proteobacteria bacterium UBA652 (assembly GCA_002299915.1). Classification (GTDB taxonomy): domain Bacteria; phylum Pseudomonadota; class Gammaproteobacteria; order Nitrosococcales; family Methylophagaceae; genus UBA652. Next base: position 38,405 of record DBOG01000009.1, read on the forward strand.
CCGTTAACCCCAAGCCTTTATCATTATTATGCTCTAGCGTTTCCACCTCGCCTTGGCGTACATTAACCGATAAGCCTTGGCTTTGGCTCACACCAACATCCGCCGCTGTCGCGCCCTGTTCTTTTGCGATTTGCAAGGTTAATGCTGCTGCGTGTGTTAGATCTTGTTTATTCATTACAAATAGGACACTCTATATTTTTTTTCAATTTAATTTCTCGCCATTCCATCCGAAAGGCATCTAATAATAATAGCCGACCCGCCAAAGTTTCGCCAAAGCCAGCCAATAACTTTAAGGTTTCAACTGCCTGCACACCGCCAATAATGGCGAGCAAGGGCGACAACACGCCCGTGTCTGCGCAGGATTCTTGTAGTTCACCTGACTCTTTATACACACAGCGATAACACGCGCTATTTTCAATCCTCGGATCAAACACTGTCACCTGTCCTTCCATTCTAATCGCAGCTGCCGAAACAAGTGGCGTTTTCAATTGCTGTATCACTTTATTCAGCACAAACCGTGTTTCAAAATTATCTGTGCAATCCACCACCACATCGGCCTGACCCACTAACTTACCCAAATCAATATTATCAAGGCGACGCGCTACCGTCTGAATGTTGATATCACTATTTAACGCCTGCAAAGCCTCTTGGGCAGAATCTACCTTTTGCCGCCCCACATCGGATTCTGCATGCAAAATCTGACGTTGTAAATTAGATAGCTCAACCACATCATTATCCACCAGCGTGAGTGTGCCCACACCCGATGCAGCTAAATACATCGCTACGGGAGAACCCAGGCCACCGACACCCACAATCAACACATGGCTTTGACGAATTTTATCCTGCCCTGCAATATCAATTTGAGGCATCAGAATATGGCGGCTATATCTTAATAGCTGATCATCATTCATCTAAGTATATTGTCCATAAGTCACCCGGTCTTGCCCACCTAAATCTTGTACACCCGTTACGCTCTCAAATCCCGCAGCTAAAAATAATTGTTTTACCGATTCAGCTTGGTCATAACCATGCTCTACCATTAGCCAACCATCTCGTTTAAGGCAGCGTGGTGCATCTGCAATAATTAATCGTAAATCATCCAAACCATCAACGCCTGAGACTAGTGCCGTTTGTGGTTCAAATCGCACGTCACCTTGCCGCAAGTGCGGGTCGTTTGCGGCAATATAGGGCGGGTTACTCACAATCATTTCTACCGATTGACTTTTCAATGCCTGAGACCAACCGCCTCGCCAAAAAGAGACTTGTTGGTTATTGCCTCGTGCGACTTGCAGTGCCGCAGCAGAATAATCCATCGCCAACACCTGCACATCCGATCGAGAAGCGGCTATCGAACAGGCAATCGCACCACTTCCCGTACCTAAATCGACCATGATATTGTTTGTAGTCAATTTATCCAACGCACATTCAACCAATAGCTCTGTTTCAGGCCGCGGGATCAAAGTGGCTTCTGATACCGCTAAATCCAAGGACCAAAACCCACGGTTTGCCGTTAGATAGGCAACGGGATGGCCTAATTGACGCTGGTTTACTAATTGCTCAAATTGTTGTTGTTCAGCAGCCGTTAATACTTGCTCTGGCCAAGAATGTAGGCGGCTAGGCTCACATAGTAAAACATGGCAAAGCAAAACTTCTGTATCTATTTTAGCGCTTTCACCCGCTGCTAACACCTTATTTCCCCACAGTAATGCCGATGCAATTTGCATATAGTTCACGCTAGAAAATAATAACCCCTGCGGCTAATGCTACTAACGCAATGGTTAATAACCGTATTTTATATTTTAACGGATTAATCACGTTTTCAGTCAGATGTTCAATGGTGGCATACACATCATCTTGCACATTAGATTTAATTTCTAACATAGCTTCTTCGGTTAATCCTGCTTTAACTTGAAGTTTCACCTCGTCCGCTATTTTTTCCTGCATGATCGGTAATAAATCTTGCTCTAGCTTCGCTTGCTGTATCGCCAGCCAGCCTACTGTTTGTGTTTCAATTAGTTCATCAATTTTTGCCGACAAATTGATTTCTGCAACCGCTTCCTCAACTCGCACGCCAACAATATCTGCCACTGCATTTTCTGCAGCCTCTTTGCCTAGCTGCTTGGTAGATTCTGCTATTGCTGCTTCATCTACATCAGCCGCTTCACTTTCCTCTTGTGCTATCAATGATTTCACATTGGATACCACCGTTGGCATCCACGTTGCCGCTTTCTCTTCAATTTGCTGATCAAGCGCTGTTTTTTCTTGTTCCATTAACTCTTTTACCTGCGTCATCACCATCGGCATCCACGACTCTGCGGCGGTGGCAATCTGCTCCTCAAATTCACGTTTCAAGCTTTCCCGTATTGCGGATTCATCTATCACCATAGATGCGGGCGATTCTGTCGCCGCCACCATAACAGGCGGTGCAACTTCATCAACAATAGTCTCACCTATGGAAGCCTCAACAGGTATCTCGGTGGGCGTTGCTGACTCAGAACTCGATGCTTCAACATCATGCACCAATGCACACTCTGCAAGTACTTTTTCTAGCTCCCCTTCTACTGGCGGTTTTGCAACAAAATAATTCACACCTGATGCCATCGCTGATTCTCTTTCTAGCGCTGCATCATTCCCGGTACACATCACCACCGGAATATGTTGCGTTTTTGTATCTTCTTTGATTTTAGCCGTTGTCTCGATACCACTCAAACCTGGCATCATCATATCCATAAAGATAAGATCGGGATACTCCCCTTGCTCTAATAGGCTCAAGGCTTTTTCACCACTTTCCATTTCCGTTACATCCAATCCCTGAGCGGTCAATAACCGCCCTAAAATTACCTGTGCAACCCGTGAATCATCTACTACAAATACTGTTTTTATTCCCATAATATATCCTCTAAGGCATCTCTGTCCGGTATGCTTCTAATCCTACTCGCTGTAATTCTAAGCCCAACATATCTACCTCTCCTTGGTAACGTATTGCGCCATCGGTCGCAAATTCGAAGAAATAGCTCCGTGCCACCGCAATTCTGCCTTGCCGATTGCGCTTCAACCGCACTTTCTTCCAGCCCACTGTATCATTCAAAAAATAAACGTCAGCCGCATCACAAGCACGTTTAGCGGCTTGAATTGCGCGCTCTGCTGCCCCACGACTTTCCCACCAAAACCAACTGCCTGCAAGCAACAATATTATCACGATGATACTTTCCACTAACCACAATCTCCCCACAAAGTCTGTATCACAGCCAAGGATGCCACACTCGCCGTTTCAGTCCGTAAAATGCGCGGGCCAAATCGTATACGTTCAAATCCTGCGCTAATTGCCACTGCCATTTCCGTCTCATCTAACCCACCTTCTGGCCCGATCAACACAGCGATTGACACTGGTTTCTCCATTGTCTGCCAACCCCTATCAGCTAGAGGGTCAAGCACCACGCGTGATACCGCCCGACACTCCTTCGCCGCATCTTCAACAGATATGATAGGTGATAAAACAGGTAAGATTGCACGACCACTTTGTTCACATGCACTGATAATAACACCTTCCCAGTGTGCCCACCGCTTTGCATCTCGTCCTTGTGATAAATTCACATTACATCGCGCCGTTTCTACTGGAATAATATGGTTTACCCCCAGCTCCACCGCTTTCTGTAAAGCATAATCCATCCGTTCACCGCGTGAAATTCCTTGTAATAAAGTAATCTGCAATGGCGATTCTGCTTTATTCTCTATCCGCACGCCCAATTGCATCATAGCCTCACGCTTTGCCACATGGGTTAGGGTCGCTTTATATTCAGCCCCCTTGCCATCAAACACATATACATCTGCCCCCACTTTTAATCGCAACACCTGCACAATATGCCGCACAACTGGAGATGGTAAGGCAATTGTGTCCGTTGTTGCCACCAAATCAGGGCAATATAATCGTGGAATACGCATCAAAAACCGTCATTACAAAGCGAAGGCGTTATACTAGCAAAAATACGTGACTAATTCTGGAGTTTTCAATGTCCACTGCCCTTCCCTTGATCTCCCCTAACTGGCCTGCTCCACCGCATATTCATGCTGTTTGCACTACCCGAAATGGCGGGAGCAGCCAGCCACCTTATGATTCACTCAACCTGGGTGACCATGTGGGCGACGATCCTATCGCTGTTGCTCAAAATAGACAGATCCTAAGTGATGCGATTTTGTTAGCTGCTTCCCCCTGCTGGATCACGCAAGTTCACGGTATCCGCGCAGTTAATACACAAGATTGGCAAGCGGGCGATGAAGCCGATGCTATCTATAGCACAACGGTTAATACTGTTTGTGCTGTGATGACTGCAGATTGTTTGCCCATTCTACTGTGTGATAAAAAAGGGCAATATGTTGCCGCTATTCATGCAGGTTGGCGAGGATTAGCCGACGGCATCATCGAAGCCACTATTGCCAACGCACCTTGTGACCCAAAACAAATAATGGCTTGGCTGGGCCCTGCTATCGGCCCCACTGCCTTTGAGGCTGGTAACGATGTACGAGATGTTTTTCTAGCAAATAATGCCGCAGACACGATAGGCTTCACCGCTATTAACGCACAAAAATGGTGGGTTGATATGTATGTGATTGCGTGCCAGAGGCTGTCTGCACTAGGCGTCTCTGATGTCTATGGCGAACCAGACTGCACGGTATTAAATCCTGACCGTTTCTTCTCTTTCCGCCGTGAAGGTGATACCGGCAGAATGGCCAGTTTGATTTGGATTGCCGAAGATTAGGCTATTTTATACTCCCTCGACTATCCAACTATTTTGCTTCTCTCCCAATTTAGCGTATAGTCAATCTTGCTTGATTTTATGATTTTCCCAAACTCTCTCAAGCTAAATTTTAATCACTATTCAAGGAATATATTATGAGCGAAAAAGATGATTTAATTGCACAATATGCAGCAGATCTAAAATCAAAATTCAATATCACTCCCGATATGGATTTATTAACAAAGGTTACCACTGGCTGTGGTCCTGCTATCTATAACTTAGATGCAGCATTGGTATCAGGCTCTGATCCTGCAGAGTTAGAAACAGTAAAAAACAACTTTCTAATTAAAAAACTAGGCCTCTCAGATGGTCCAGAATTAGACAGCGCAATTGCCTCAGTGATTGACACCTATGGCAGCTCAAATCCGAATAAACTACGCGTCGTTATTTATTATATGTTAACCACACATTTTAATAAAGAATCTGTTTATAGCTAAGGATTACATACTTACAAACACATCATGCTGTCATCCAAACACATGGATGACAGCATGATTTTTTTTAATCATTAGGGCTGCGAGATGGCGGCAGAACATAGGCAAGCACTCGACCTTATTGCCCAAGACGACTGGGATGGTGCATACGAACTGGTTCAATCCTATCATGATGAACTCGGTTGCCTAATCCATGCTTACCTACATCGCGAAGAAGGCGATATGAATAATGCCAATTATTGGTATAGCCAAATCGGCCAAATCATACCTGAAAATACCCTGGCGCAAGAACTGGATCGTTTATACCAATTAGCAGTAACCGGTTAGAGACCTCTATAATCCCCGTAAATCTACGATTATCGCCGTCGCCTTGTTGCCTTAGTCTTTGGTTTGGCTTTTTCTTGGCTCCGTACATGCTGCGTACGGATAAACTTGCCCGGCATCGGTTTTTCAGTTGAACCCTTTCTTCTCATCCGTTTATCACCACCTTGCCCACCCGTACCTGCTGGCTGCCAAGTAGGAATAAGGTGTTTTTTGCCATTACCAATTAAATCAGTGCGCCCCATCTTCTCTAATGCTTCCCGTAACATTGGCCAATTTTCTGGATCGTGATATCGCAAGAAAGCTTTATGTAAACGGCGTAATTTAATTCCCTTTGGCACCGGAATATCGCCGCCCTCTCGCGTCACTTTATGCAGTGTGTTTTTGCCCGAATGCCACATTGCTGCCGCCGCCGACATCGGAGAAGGTAAATAGGCTTGCACCTGATCGGCTCGAAAGCCATTTTGTTTGAGCCAAACAGCCAAATTCAGCATATCTGTTTCTGTTGTCCCTGGATGCGCCGCGATAAAATAAGGGATCAAATATTGCTCTTTCCCCGCTTCTTTCGAATATTTATCAAACATTTTCTTAAATGCATCATAAGTACCGATACCTGGTTTCATCATATGGTCTAATGGGCCATCTTCCGTATGCTCAGGGGCTATTTTTAGATAACCACCCACATGATGTGTCACTAATTCCTTCACATATTCAGGTGATAACACGGCTAAATCATAACGCAAGCCAGAAGCAATCAGGATTTTCTTAATGCCTGGTAATCCTCGTGCCCGCTTATAAAGCTGGATAAGTGGATTATGGTCGGTATTTAAGTTTTTACAAATCGTCGGAAATACACAGGATAGACGACGACAACTCGCCTCAACTTCTTTACTCTTGCACGCCAGACGATACATATTCGCCGTCGGCCTGCCTAGATCTGAAATAACACCGGTAAACCCTGGCGTGGTATCACGAATGGCTTCCACTTCCTTAATAATTGAGTCTTCCGATCGGCTTTGGATGATCCGACCTTCATGTTCAGTAATCGAACAAAAGGTACAGCCGCCAAAACAGCCGCGCATAATATTGACTGAAAACCGAATCATTTCATAAGCGGGGATATTTTTATCGCCATATTGTGGGTGCGGTACGCGACTATAAGGCAAATCAAACACCCCATCCATTTCAGCCGTGGTCAACGGGATGGGAGGCGGATTAAGCCATACATCTCGCTCACCATGTTGCTGTACTAAGGAGTAAGAATCCATCGCGTTGTTT
>DBOG01000077.1 GCA_002299915.1 Proteobacteria bacterium UBA652
TAAACAAGTCTATGCGCACGATCAATTCGACGCGACCAATAACCAGACCAATTATGTTTGAGTGGCTCTGGGCTTCCCACTCCCTCAAAAGGTTGACGCTTAATATCTTTTACCAACAGATTAATCCGTTTCAGCGTTTTTTTATCTGTTCGTTGCCAGTATAGATAATCATCCCACGCAGACTCTGCCCACGATAAAATCATTCTTCAATCAATGAATGTGCAGTGGTCTTGCCTGCTTCCACTTCGGTAATCGCTTGATTCAATCGCGCCGCATTTGTCGGGCTAGCCATGAGGTAAGCCGTTTCTTCATAAGACTGAAAATCTTCTAAACTGATCACGACTGCGGGTTTACCATTTTGTCGTGTGATAATAATCGGTTTATGGTCTTCATTAACGCGATCCAGCGTGCCTGCCAGCTGACTTCTAAATGATGAATAACTGATGGTTTCCATAATATTTGCCTTTACTTAAGTACAATACATTGTACTTGTACTTGTTATTGTACGCAACTATATTCGCCGCCAGCTCGTCCCATCCGCCCCATCTTCGATCACAATCCCCATTGCAGTGAGGCTATCACGTGCCACATCCGCTGCCGCCCAATCCTTTTCTGCACGGGCAGTGTTGCGTTGTTCAATCAGGGTGAGGATCTCGCTATCATCATCATCTCCGAGCAAGAAAGCATCGGCTGTTTGTTGTAATAGCCCTAATTCTGCACCTAAGCAAACTAACAAGCCTGCAAGGTAACTTGCTTCCTGCGGATCCGCCTTATTCAGCGCTTGGCGCACTTCGGCTAGAATTGCTAAGGCCAGTGGGGTATTAAAATCATCATCCATCGCCTCACGGAAACGGGCGCCATAGTCCTTATCATCCTGCCAACGTACCTCAGCGGCCGCTACATCACGTAAGGCGGTATAAAACCGCGTTAAGGTCGCTTTGGCTTGCTCAAGCTGGTCTTCAGCATAGTTCAGTGGGCTACGATAATGACTGGTGAGAATGAAATAACGTAATACTTCAGGCGCGTATTGCTTTAAGACTTCACGCACGGTGAAAAAATTACCCAATGATTTTGACATTTTCGCATCATCGATCCGTACAAAACCATTATGCATCCAGTAATTTACAGATTGGCAGCCATGCGCACCTTCTGATTGGGCGATTTCATTTTCATGATGGGGAAATTGCAGGTCTTGCCCACCGCCATGAATATCAAAATGCTCACCTAAGCAAGTCGCTGACATTGCCGAGCATTCGATATGCCAACCAGGCCGGCCCTGTCCCCAAGGAGAATCCCATGCGGGCTCACCGGATTTTGCTGCTTTCCATAAAACAAAATCAAGCGGATCATCCTTCTGCTCATTCACTTCTACCCGCTCACCTGCACGCAATTCCTCAATCACTCGCCCAGAGAGTTTGCCATATTCATCGAATTGGCTGACATCGTAATACACATCGCCATTATCTGAGGCATAGGCAAAGCCTTTTTCGATCAACGTCTCAATCAGCGTGATGATTTCCGGCATGGATTCGGTCGCTTTCGGTTCTTGATCGGGTCGCAAGGTACCTAATGCATCAGCATCTTGATACATTTCATCAATAAAGCGCTCGGTGAGTGCCTGAATCGTTTCACCATTTTCATTGGCGCGGGCGATAATTTTATCGTCAATATCCGTGATATTCCGAATATAGGTCACATCATAACCAACTGACCTCAAATATCGCACCACCACATCAAACACCACCATCACGCGCGCATGACCGACATGGCACAGGTCATACACCGTCATTCCGCAGACATATAGCGATACTTTGCCTTCTTCGATGGGCGTAAAAATATCTTTTTGCTTCGTTAAGCTATTGTGGATTTTTAACATTATTTTCTCTAAAACCAGGATCTAGTGAGTCGCATTTTACGGCATCACAACACAATTAAATACTTATAGACTTGTGTACGCTAAGTATTTTTCATTAGGGCAAGGCAAAAATAGTCGAAAAAACGCAGCGTACAAGAGTCTATTCTGCCACTTCAATTCGACTGACTTTCTGTAATCCTCTCGGTAACTTATGTCCTCGTTTACCCCGCTCTCCTTGATAATGGGCAATATCAGCGGGTTTCAGCGTAAGATGTCGCTTTCCTGCATGCAGAGTAAGGCTTTGCTCTGCTGGCACAACACAAGCCGACTCCAACCATTCTTGTTTAGCGGCAAAACGGGCACCTGGAATGCCGATTAAACGCACCCCTTTACCTTTGCCCAATATAGGCAACTCAGTGGCCGGGAAGATCAATAATCGCCCATCCCCTGCCGCAATCGCAATGGCATCTGTTTCCACGTTTTCAATCCATAATGGCGGCAAAATTTCCGCTTTAGCAGGTAAATTAAAGACCGCTTTACCCGCTTTATTCTTCGCCAATAAATTATTCAAATTAGTTTGAAATCCATAACCTGCTGTGTTCGATAATAATAGCGGTTTATCTAATTCACCAGATAACACCGCAATAAAATTCGCATCGGGTGGTAATTGTAATCGACCATTGAGCGGTTCGCCTTGGCCACGCGCAGAAGGGAGGGTGTGGGCGGCCAGAGAATAACTCCGGCCAGTTGTATCTAAGAAAATAATTTGCTGATTACTGCGCGCCCGAACGGAGGTTAAATAACGATCACCCGTACGGAAATTGAGTTCTGTTGGATCAAGATCATGGCCTTTTGCTGCCCGTACCCAACCATTCTCTGATAACACGATGGTTACAGGCTCCGTTGGCATGAGTTCGGTATCGCTTAAGGCTTTTGCACCTTCTCGTTCAACTAGAGCAGAGCGTCTATCATCGCCAAATTTTTCAATATCGGCTGTGATTTCTTTGCGAATAAGGGTTTTAAGGCGGGTATCTGATCCCAATAATAATTCTAGCTTTTCACGCTCTTGGGTGAGTCCATCCATCTCACCGCGAATTTTCATCTCTTCTAATTTGGCTAAATTGCGGAGTTTTAGTTCTAAAATAGATTCCGCTTGGCGATCGCTGATCTTAAATTGCGCCATCAAAACTGGTTTAGGCTCATCTTCGGCTCGAATAATCGCAATGACTTCATCAATATTCAGATAGGCAATCAATAACCCTTCAAGCACATGCATCCGATCGACGATTTTATCCAAACGAAATTGCAGACGGCGGCGCACCGTGGTGGTTCTAAATTCTAGCCATTCCACTAGCACATCCCGCAAGTTTTTCACTCGTGGTCGGCAATCTAAGCCGATCATATTCATATTGACGCGGAAGCTGCGTTCTAAATCTGTGGTCGCAAATAAATGCGACATCAAACCATCCACATCCACCCGATTTGACCGCGGCATAATCACCAGCCGCACTGGGTTCTCATGATCTGATTCATCCCGCAAATCAGCCACCATTGGCAATTTCTTATTTTGCATCTGGGTGGCGATCTGCTCAATCACTTTCGCGCCCGAGGTCTGGTAAGGCAATTGATTAATAATCACATTACCTTCTTCAGAGGTATAACACCCCCGCTGACGGATCGAACCATGTCCTGTTTGATAGAGTTTTAATAATTCCTTACGGCTGGTAATTATTTCTCCACCCGTCGGAAAATCAGGGCCTTGGATATCTTCTAATAACTCTTCCAAGGTCGTCCGGCTCGATTTCAGCAAACGCAAACATGCCGCACCGACTTCTTTTAGGTTATGCGGCGGAATATCCGTCGCCATTCCTACCGCAATACCTGAGCCACCATTGAGTAATACATTTGGCAAACGTGCTGGTAACAGTGAAGGCTCATTCATCGTGCCATCAAAATTTGGCACCCAATCTACCGTACCCTGCGCCAACTCGCCCAAGAGGCTTTGTGAATAGGCGGTTAATTTCGATTCGGTATAGCGCATTGCGGCAAAAGATTTCGGATCATCCACCGAGCCCCAGTTACCTTGCCCATCCACCAGCGGATAGCGGTAAGAAAACGGTTGCGCCATCAATACCATGGCTTCATAACACGCAGAATCGCCATGGGGGTGATATTTACCTAATACATCGCCCACCGTTCGTGCTGATTTTTTATGCTTTGATAAGGCGCTCAAGCCCAATTCAGACATTGCATACACAATCCGACGTTGCACGGGTTTCAGACCATCGCCCACATGCGGCAAGGCCCGATCTAAAATAACGTACATGGAATAATCCAAATACGCCTTCTCGGTAAATTCTCGAACGGGTAAGCGCTCTAAATCATCCACTAAACCAGTCATGCCCTGCCCTCATTATATGATCGCGAGATCGCCTTGTTCTTCCAACCAAGCTTTACGATCTGCCGCCCGTTTTTTCGCCAATAATTTATCCATCGCTTCATCGGTGAGTGAGCCTTCATCATCGGTTACATCGTCATCATCAATCGTCAACCGAATTAAGCGACGAGTATCCGGTGCCATTGTGGTTTCACGTAGCTGCAAGGGATTCATTTCACCCAATCCCTTGAAGCGCTGCACATTTACCTTGCCTTTGATTTTTTCTTTTTCAATCTTATTTAATATTAGCTGGCGTTCTTCATCATCCAGCGCATAAAAAACTTGTTTCCCCACATCAATTCGGAACAATGGTGGCATCGCCACGCAAATATGACCTGCAATCACTAAGGGTCTGAAATGCCGAACAAATAAGGCACATAACAAGGTCGCAATATGCGCCCCATCAGAATCGGCATCCGCCAGGATACAGACTTTGCCATAACGTAATCCCGACAAATCATCCGAACCCGGATCAACTCCAATGGCCACTGCAATATCATGCACTTCTTGCGACGCCAATACCTGCCCTGAATCCACTTCCCAAGTATTCAAAATCTTACCGCGTAACGGCATAATCGCCTGAAATTCTCGATCACGCCCTTGTTTCGCACTGCCACCAGCAGAATCCCCTTCCACTAAAAAAAGTTCAGTTCGTGTGACATCTTGCGAAGAACAATCTGATAATTTCCCCGGTAAAGCAGGCCCCGATTGCACCCGTTTCCTAATCACTTTTTTCGCCTGCTTTAGGCGGGATTGCGCATTATTAATTGCCAATTCGGCAATTTTCTCACCATCTTCAATATTCTGGTTTAGCCATAAGCTAAACGCATCTTTCACCGCATTGGTCACCATCGGCGCACATTGCCGCGATGATAACCGTTCTTTCGTTTGCCCTGAAAATTGCGGATCTTCTAATTTAACCGACAATACATAACTACAGCTTTCCCACACATCTTCTGGTGATAATTTCACCCCGCGTGGTAATAAACTGCGAAACTCACAAAATTCACGTAAGGCATCTAGTAAACCCGAACGCAGACCATTTACATGCGTGCCGCCCTGTGCGGTGGGAATCAAATTGACATAGCTTTCTGCCAATACATCCGTAGATTCCAGCTGCCATAATAGTGCCCAACCCACCTCCCCACCATCGGCCACAATATGGCCTGTAAATGGCTTAGCGGGAACGCATGGTTCGTCAGTCATCACCAAGGTAAGATAACTATTTAACCCATCCTCATACTGCCATTTGTCTTTAACTTTTTCCTTACCCGTTTCATCGGTAAAGGTCACCACCAATCCAGGGCATAACACTGCCTTAGCACGCAATACATGCCGTAAACGTGACACTAAAAAATTAGGCAGGTCAAAATAACTGGCATCTGGCCAAAACCGCACCATCGTCCCCGTGTTTTTCTGGCCAACAGTACCGACTTCTGATAATGGTTCAACTAATAAACCATTCTCAAATGCAATCGCATATTGCGTCGCATTGCGCCGAATCAACACTTCTAACCGCGTCGATAATGCATTCACCACCGACACACCCACCCCATGCAAACCACCCGAAAACTGATAGTTTTTATTGGAAAACTTACCGCCCGCATGTAAGCGTGTCAGAATCACTTCAACACCCGGTATACCCTCTTCCGGATGAATATCCACCGGCATGCCGCGACCATTATCCACCACTTCTAATGAATTATCCGCATACAGTGTTACATTAATTTCAGTCGCAAAATTAGCCACTGCCTCATCCACACTATTATCAATCACCTCTTGTGCCAAGTGATTAGGTCGGGTGGTATCGGTATACATGCCCGGTCGTTTCTGAACAGGTTCCAGTCCAGTTAAGACCTCAATGGCTGACGCATCGTAATTTTCTGTCATCGCTATACTATATACACTCCATTAATTTGCCATAAATCGTAGCAGGTCAAAAGCCCTTTAGACAAGTATTCAATTAACTGACTTACAATTTATATCCTCCTTATTCCAAAAATATGGCAAAATGGAAAAATTCTGCCACTCACTTGCGCTTTTCATTACAAGGAATATTGCACCATGACAATGTCTCGATTTATCTCCATCTTATTAACCATTGTCCTAGGCGTTCAGATCCTGCTAAGCCAACCCGATACTCGGATGCACCTGCTGTTCCCGCTGATTGTTTTTGGTTTGCTTCTTGGGCTACTTCATTCTCTTGATTTTTCTCCCTCGCATCCTATCCGTAAACATGTATTTGGCCCCACCTTCGCGTGGCCAATTATGGCAGGTGGAATTTTCTACTTTCTAACGCAGTCTGGCATTATCTAATAGCTCAACAATATGGCGCGCTGTCGGATAAATTGCGTGATTTTATTCTGGCCCAAAAGATATTTTTTGTTGGCACAGCAACCGAATAATAGCCGTGTTAATATTTCACCTAAGGGCATGGATTCCTTGCATATTTTACCTGCTAACCGTGTTTTATGGCTGAATGTCACGGGCAGTGGCAATGAAACAGCAAGCCATGTTCAAAGCCACCCACGAATGACCCTAATGTTTTGCGCTGTTGAAGGCAAGCCAATGATTTTGAGGCTATATGGTCAAGCTCAAGCTATCCATCCAAAGGATGCCAAATGGAATGAATTAGCGCAACACTTTGATGATTTACCTGGTGCCCGACAGATTTTCGATTTAGAGATTGAACTGGTGCAAACCTCTTGCGGTATGGCTGTCCCTTTTTTCGATTATAGTAGTGAGCGCGAACAGTTAAATGCGTGGGCAGAGAAAAAAGGACCGGAAGGCATTACACAATATTGGCATGATAAAAACCAACACAGTATTGATGGTATTCCGAGTCATATTCTGGATAAATAAATTTGCTTTTCTTACAATTGCTAAGAAAATACTCGACAAATTAGATTATCTACGCTATAAATAGCGAGGTTATACCCCACCAAACTGAATAACGTGAGGAATCAAATGCGCTTTAGAGTACTGCTCGTTCTTATTTTGGCTTTAATTTGGGCGGTTGCCAGCTGGCGCTGGTACACCTGTAATATCAAAGGGTTCTGTGGTTCAAAAACTACGGAGATTAGCCAACAATCACCAGCGACTCAAGCTGCGCCTGCTGCAATATCTGGCGATCTTGATGGTGATGGCCTTACAGACGCATTGGAACGCGCACTCGGCTCTGATCCCAAGCGTATTGACAGCGATGACGATGGCGTCACCGATGCTTATGAAATTGGTGACAATACCAGCCAACCACTGGATACTGATAACGACGGTATTATCAATGCGCTAGATACAGATGATGATAACGATGGGCAACTCTCAAACACAGAAAATAACGATCCCAATAGTGATGGTAACCCGATCGATGCATTCGATGTCGATGGTGATGATATCCTCGATTTCCTTGATGCTGACCATAATGACGGTCAACATGGTGATTTAGATGGCGATGGTCTCACCAATGGTACCGAAGCACGGCTAGGTACCGATCCTCGGAATGTAGACACCGATGGCGATGGCATCAGTGATGACGATGAAACTGATGATATTAAGAACCCCCGTGATACCGATGGAGATGGCGTTATCAATGCATTAGATGCTAATAAAGATGACGGCCCTCTGGCCGATCCTGATAATGACACTCTCACTAATGCTGATGAAACGCGGCTTGGCACAGATCCAAATAATCCAGACACCGATGGTGATGGTCTCAATGATGGTATTGAAGTGGGTGGCAACCGTATGCAAGCCAATGATGCAGATAATAATGGCACCATTGATGCGTTAGAAGCCTATAGTGCCCCCATTACAAGCTCGCCTGAACCTATCGCCGCACCCGTTTCTGAGCAACTAGAAGTTGTTGTTGCGCCCAGCTCTTTTGATGCGCGGATCTATTTTCCCTACAATAATGCAGCTAACCCAAGCTTAGCTGATGCCACTGAAACTTATTTCAAACAAGTTATCGCAGAAGCCAACAAAGGCCGTCACATTGCACTCGTCGGCCATACTGATGATCATGGCAATGATGCTGCCAATCTCTCATTAGGTCTGCAACGCGCAAAAACGATTAGGCAGTTATTAATTGACCGTGGTATCACTACAACGTCGATCACCGTCTCAAGCCATGGTGAAGGCTCACCAATACAAAGCAATACAACCGATCAAGGCAGACAAGCCAATCGGCGTGTTGAATTGACCATTAACTAACACTCTCACTCTTAAGGAGCTTACTCATGTTTAACGATGTTACCTCTCGATACGATTTAACCGATGCCAGTTGGGAAATTGCCATTATGCTGCTTGGTGCTTTTCTGCTGGGTTGGCTACTGCATCACTTCATGCACTGCAAATCGAAAAAGAATATTGATACAACAAGCCAACAATTTGGTACAACAGATTCCACGACCTCGGCAGGGAGTAGTACAAATGATATCCTGCCAGCCGCCACCGATACAACGATTAACCCAATGGCCTCTTTTTCCGATTTAGATCAGATTGATGACTTGAAGGTTGTAGAAGGTATTGGCCCCAAAATAGAATCTCTATTACATGCTGCTGGTATCACTTCAATGCGTGGGTTAGCCATTGCGCATACTGACGTTATCAAAAAAATACTTGATGATGCAGGTCCCCGTTTTAGAATGCACGATCCCAAAACTTGGTCAACCCAAGCAGAACTTATTGCTGACGAAAAATGGGATGAATTAAAAGAATATCAAGATTTCTTAAGTGGTGGAAAACATGCTTAAATTTTCAATTTAACCACTGCCTTTTTTATAAGCCTAGGAGTAAAAAAACGTCTTATTTGCTTATGATGGAGAAATGATTTCAAAACAAGAGCATGAACTCAATTATGTGCTTAAAATATATAATAAAAGACAAACCCAAGATAATAGAGACGCACTGTGTAGTGCCTTAGATGCCTTCCAAAAAGATAGCAGCTACGACACCTATTTCTTCCGCGACGGCTTCTATAATTATGTCGATAAAACGAGTTGTCTAAATGACTTAGAATAAATGCGCTTTAGGGGTACAATACCCTAGTGCCAGTAACCGTTGAGCTTCCCCGTTAGCCTCTGGCATTATTGTTCATCAGTGTCAGTCGTCTCTTTCTCAATCTCTGTCTCCTGCGCCACAGCAGCCTCTTGTTGCTCAATATGCTGGATCCATTGGCTTGCTTGTGACCGAACTTGTTCATAACTACCTGCTTTGAGGAAGAATTTTCTTGCTTGCCCCATATTTCCTTGATGGAAGTTTGCGAGGCCTAATAATAAATTGGCTTCGCCAACCGCTTTCCCCGTCAATTTTCTCAAACTTTTAGACAGCGGGCTTATTGCATCACCCCAGGCCGCGATACCAATAAGCACCCGTCCCTGCTTTAGTTCACTATAACCACTGCTGTCCAATGGGCTTAATTTTTGTAATATTGCCACTGCTTTTTTAGCTTCTTTTGCTGCAATCCAACTTTCTGCTAAGCGCTGTAAGTTTTTATAATTGGTTTTTAACACACCGCGATTCATCGCTTTTTCTAAGGTAGTGCCTGACTTATACGGGATCCCAATTGCACGATACATATCGGCTAAGTTAGAAACTGTCATCCCAATATCCAAATCTAATCTGCCAGCCAATAACTGCACTGCTAGGGCGCTAGATTGCTTATCCTGTTGACTATATAAGCTAGTTAGTTGCTGCCAATAGGCTTTTTTATGTGGGTAGCGGGTGATTAATTTTTCTAAGGTGGGTATCGCAGATTTATATTGCTTTGCGTTTAATTGACTAGACACCAGCATTTTATACCAATCTTCACTTGGTGATTTATCACGCTGGATCGCAGCACTGATATGTTTCGCCGCTTGGCCATAATTCCCAGATTGATAATAAGCACTGGCCAATAATACCCGTGCACTATTGGGGGGTGCCCCATCTGCTTTTATCCATGCGGCTAATAATTTGGTACCGCGATCATACTGCTTGTCAGCCAATAATAGCTGCGCTAGATTGTATCGCAAATCATGTGCCACTTTATTCGGCAATGCTTTTGAAGATAAGGCCTTACTAAACGCTGCTGAGGCCTTGCCATATTGCTTTCGCTTTGAATACAAATAGCCCAATGTCTGTTGCACAATCGCCTGATCATAAGCAAGAGTCTGGGTGGTCTGTAATAATGATTTTAGCTGACTTTCTGCGTTAGCATATTGCTGTTGTTCTATTAGAGATTGTGCACTACTCAACGCTTTGTGGGTGGATTGTTGTAATAAATACGGCTCTGCCGCCATGCTGACAGACAAGCACATTGATCCCCAGACAAGACAGGCTAAAATATATAATGTTGATCGCTTCATACTAATTCAACTTGAACTTGATTTCTTGGGTAGCTTGTCGTTCGACTGGCTGGCCATTCACTAATTTAGGCTGAAACTTCCATTTCATAATGGCTTTCAGTGCCGCTTTATCAAATACATTTTTAGGCGTTGCTCTAATCACACTGGCACCCCGCACCCCGCCCGTTTTAGTAATGGTAAAGGAGATGGTGACCACCCCCTCCAAGCCACGTCGTGCCGCAGAACGGGGATATTTTGGTTTAGTTCTATAGATTGGCACCACTTCACCATCTGCCCCAGATACGACTGGCGCTGGCGCGGTAGGCTTTGCAGCGGGCGCCACTGGCTCTGATACTGTCGGTGCATCTACCACCGCGTCTCCCAAATAAGCCTTGCCGGCAATATTGAGTGGGATATCAATTTTAGGTACCGTAATTTTAGGTGCGCCAAGAAACACTTGGCATAA
>DBOG01000013.1:0-359 GCA_002299915.1 Proteobacteria bacterium UBA652
CCCGGTTGGTCTTCTACAAAGTCGTTGTTGATGTCGGTTTCATTGGCACCAACTGTACCTGATATTTGGTTGTTGTTCGCTGCGCTGCCATTGTCATCATTGTCTGCGCCACCTTCGTTTTCTGAGACGTCATCATAGCCCGCAGGTTGCGTTTCAACCGCAACATAGTCGCCAGGGGTGAGGTCGGTGAAACTGTAGTCACCGGTGGTGGCGTCCGTGGTGGTGGTACCCACAGATACGCCGTCCGCGGGATCGCCATCACCATTGGGATCGGTGAAGAGTTCTATGGTGACGCCGCCTAATGGGGTGTCGCCTGCGCCATCACCGGTGGTGTCAACAGAGACATTACCTGTCCAGCT
>DBOG01000013.1:592-5765 GCA_002299915.1 Proteobacteria bacterium UBA652
CATTGGGATCGGTGAAGAGTTCAATAACAACTCCTGCAATGGGAGTGTCGCCTAGACCGTCACCAGTGGTGTCTTCTGAGACATTACCTGTCCAGCTACCCGGAGAGACAAAGCCAAAATCTAAATTATGGTCATTGGTTCCTGCTGTACCTGTGGTGTGTTCAATAGTAGAGAACCCAGCATTTAAAACACCATCATCACCATCATTATCATGCAATTCGCCCACATCTTGCAGTGTAGGTATTTTCCCGCCTAATGCCGCATCATTTAATGCCACACGAAGCTGATACGACGTTAGCGGTGTAACTGCCCCGCCGCCAGACATATTCGTATCGGTTTCGCCACCAAAATAATATTCTCCATTCGGGGCAGTTACTGCTGTGCCAACTAATACGCCCGCTTCATAGAGCTCGACGGTTACTCCAGGTAACGCCGGCTCATTCGGATCTTGGATCCCATCACCATCCACATCATCCCAAATATAATTACCTATTTCGATCGGGGCAGAATCACATAATGCCTCAAGATCTCCAATTCCGCTGGCTTTACCAAAGAATTTGACAGAGTCAAGTTCTGATACCTGCAGTCGTCTAGCGGTGCCGCCACCATCTGTACTAATTTCCCCTGTACTATTATTCATCCAGATAAGGCCATTATCTAAGATCTGGAGCGTGTCCATGGCTCCCATAACAACATCTGCATGCCCTGGAACCTGTAGCAACCCACCTACATATGTTTCGCCATGGCCATTTGTACTCGTGCCATTAAAACTACCAAAGCCGCCTGGTCCGTTATCGTGCCAATAATATTCGCCACCATCTGGACCTTCATTTCTGCCTGCGCCCCCCGTAGTCACCCCGCCACATGTTGCATTTGTTTCAAGCGTCCAGCCTGCTTGTGGGTTGCCACAAGCTCTCAACATGTCACCCGCACTATTACCATTTTGGATCGTCGTATCTGCTGGGTCAGGAGAGAAATTTTGATAGCCTGTTCTATCGCCATTCACATCTCGTATACCAATTATCATTGAACCATCATTATCAAATTCAATGTCTGACAACAACGGTTGCATATACTCTATCCACATATTTTGATTGCCGATATTTCCAGGTGCTTTATCGTTGAATACAATATCGTAATCCATTTGCCACGGTAGCCAGTTTTCAACAAAAGGCTGTGATAACCCTTGATGGTCTGTGATTTGCGTACATTGCGCAGGTGGAAGCGGGCTAGTCGCACTATTAATATCCGAATCATAGATACAACCACGTTGATAATCTAATGGGATATCTAAAACGGGAGTGCCACTAAAGGTAGCAAGTGCCGGCGCAAAGCTATAAACATGTGCCGATAACTGGCTTTGATCACCACGGCGAGGGCCAAGCGTACTTTCATCAGCATCATTAGGAAATACGGTTGATTCAGCGGTACAGGTCGCTCCTACATACAATACACCATCTTGGAAACCCAAACCCATAGGGCGGAAATCAATTTCTTCGGCACAAGGGTTTGGAATATCATAGCTGTTTGATGAAATAGGATCACCCGCAATATCTAGGTCATAAACATAGAGTTTTTTATCTTCCATATTAACGGCGAAAAGCTGCGTTTCATCATCCGATAATTCGATATCACCAATACCTGTTTTACCCACTTCTACATAGCCATCTGTATCATGATCCCAATCATAGCCTGGAAGCCCCCCTGCGCCACCACGAGGATCGGTGCCAGGCAACGTTGCAAAGGTTGATACTGCATTGCTATTTGCTTGATCCAACTTATAAATCGCGCTAATTCCTGCAGGTCCGATATCAGTATGTCGTTTAAAATAACTCGACAGATAAGTAACATTTGCAGCGCTATGATGCGCCACACCATACACAGAACCCACGTCTGAAAATGTCGTGAGATCTGTAGGGGCTGTCGTACCACTGTCGGTATATTGATACTGAACAACGGTGCTTTCTGATTGATTTGTACCGTTATGCCCTTCTTTTGTAAATTTTGCTAGCAAGATATCTGGGTTAGCTTGACAATATTCTCCTGGATTGTGTAAGCCTACATTATGGCTGGTTGCACCATTATCGACAATTGAGGATAGCGCCTCTGTTGTGCCATAAATGGCTGTGCCAGCCTTTAGATATTCAGGTATGCCTGTCACTTCAACACGATATTTCCCCGCGCCAGTTGTCAGCGTGTAATTACCATTCGCATCCGTTGTCGCCGTCGACACTAATCCCGCATCATCATGGGCGCTCACGGTTATCCCTTCAATGCCAGGCTCTAATGCATCCTTCAGCCCATTGAGATTATAATCTCTAAATAGTTCACCACTGATATTGGCAGAACTTACCACCGAAAACATTAACATCATGTGTAATGCTAATAACTTTATCCATAGATTCATTCTGATACTCACTTTAATTTTGCCTCCTCAGACAATTTAATTCAGTAGCCAACAAAAAACGTTAACTAGCAATCATTTTAAAAGTTTCATGCCAATTATGCAAGTTTCCTTTGAAACAACCATAACAGCACGAATTAGATTAGATCTTTACAATAATATGACTTTAAGCCGTAATTTACAGCTTAATTCACCTTACAGCTTAATTCACCTCTCTGCAATTTCACTACAACCTCATCCCCCGCTGACACTATTTTCGCATCGTGTATAACTGCTCCATTAGGACGCGTCGTAATGCTATAACCTCGTTCTAACGTATTGAGCGGGCTTACAACAGCTAGCGTTCTAATTTGAACAGCTAGTGTTGACTTCGACTGATTAACCTTTTGCAAAATAGTCGCTTCTAGTTTCTGCTGACAGTGCATTAGGGTGGTTTTATTTTTGCTAATAACGGCCTTCGGAGTGTTCGCTTGTACACCTTTACCCAGCAAGGAAACTTGATTCTTACCCATGGCAATTCTCTGCTGCATACTCTTCGTCAACCTCACCGCTAAGCCAGATAAATGTTGATTTTGCGCATTTATTTGCAATTGTGGGTGACGCAACCGCACAGCGGCATGATCTAAGGCTTGCTGATTTTGCTGCATACGATGGTTCAATAATTGGCCTAATTGCTGACAGTGGGTTTGTAATTGGCTCAACCATATTGCGCCATCAGGTACGGCAAGCTCTGCGGCTGCAGATGGTGTCGCCGCACGCACATCGGCCACAAAATCTGCAATCGTGAAATCGACCTCATGCCCCACCGCACTGATAATCGGCAAATCACACTCAAATATTGCCTGCGCAACGACTTCTTCATTAAAACTCCATAAATCTTCTAAACTACCTCCCCCGCGACCAATGATAAGCACATCACACTCTTGCCTCGCATCTGCCAAAGCAATCACCTGTGCAATTTGAGCAGCCGACCCCGCGCCTTGTACCGCCACGGGATACAGCACCACAGGTACGCTGGCAAACCGCCGCTTCAATACCGTTAAAACATCATGCACCGCGGCACCATCGGGGGAAGACACCACGCCAATACACTTCGGCAATACGGGCAATGTTTTTTTATGCGCTTGGTCAAATAATCCTGCCTGACCCAAGCGATGTTTGAGCGCTTCAAAAGCGCGTTGTAACGCACCCTCTCCCGCTTCCTCCATATGCTCAACAACTAACTGAAACTCACCACGGCCTTCATACAAAGTCACTCGCACCCGCATCAATACGTGCATGCCCTTTTCTGGGGTAAACCGCAGTGCGCGATTGCGCATTCGGAACATAGCGCAGCGCACTTGGGCGGCCTCATCTTTTAAAGTAAAATAAATATGACCTGAAGCCGGCATCGCTAAATTCGAGATTTCACCTTCCACCCATAATAGGGGAAAGCTCCCTTCCAACACGCCCCGCGCTTCCCGCACCAAACGCGATACGGCATAGACCTCTTTCACTGCCCGCGTGGCGATCTTATTATTTTGTGCTATTTGGGTTTGTGTCATACGCCACTCGCTTGATATAATAAGTCGATCTTACATTAAAAATTAGGATCATATCTATGCGGATCGCACAAGAAGCCCTCACCTTCGATGATGTATTGCTGCTGCCAGCTTATTCAAACGTGTTACCTCGCGATGTTAGCCTCACCACTAAACTCACCCGCGATATTTCTATCAATATCCCATTACTCTCAGCGGCGATGGATACGGTTACCGAAAGCCGCTTAGCAATTGCGGTCGCACAAGAAGGCGGGCTCGGCATTCTCCATAAGAATATGACAATTACAGAACAAGCTGATGAAGTGCGTAAAGTAAAGCGTTTTGAAAGTGGTGTGGTGCGTGATCCTGTTACGGTTAGCCCTACTGCAACCATTGGCGAAGTGATTGAGCTTACCCGTTCCAATAAATTTTCAGGGATGCCGGTTGTGGATGGTGATGATCTTGTGGGCATTGTCACCAGCCGTGATTTACGGTTTGAAACCCATTTAGATAACCCTGTTTCATCAGTGATGACAACTAAAGAAAATCTAATTACCGTTAAAGAAAATACTGATAAACAAGAACTTCTCAACCTGCTACACACCCACCGTATTGAAAAAGTGCTCGTTATTGATGATAATTTCCATCTAACGGGGATGATTACGGTGAAAGATATTCAAAAATCGAGCGACCATCCAAATGCATCAAAAGATGAACGCGGCCAATTACGGGTTGGTGCCGCCACCAGCATCGGTGCAGAAAGCCAAGCACGGGTTGATGCCCTAGTTGAAGCAGGAGTTGATGTAATTGTAGTCGATACGGCACATGGTCATTCACAAGGCGTATTAGACCAAGTAAAATGGGTAAAAACCAAATATCCAAACGTACAAGTCATTGGTGGCAATATCGCCACTGGCGCAGCGGCCACCGCCTTAGTTGAAGCCGGTGCTGATGCTGTTAAAGTCGGGATTGGCCCAGGGTCAATTTGTACCACGCGGATTGTCGCTGGCGTAGGTGCACCGCAAATCACCGCGATTAGCAATGTCGCTAAAGTATTAGAAGGCACAGGTGTGCCGCTGATTGCTGATGGCGGTATTCGCTTCTCTGGTGATATTGCCAAAGCCTTAGTCGCTGGTGCCCACACCGTCATGCTGGGCGGCATGTTCGCGGGCACGGAAGAAGCCCCAGGTGAAGTCGAGTTATTCCAAGGCCGCTCGTATAAATCGTATCGCGGTATGGGATCCATGGG
>DBOG01000013.1:6109-24778 GCA_002299915.1 Proteobacteria bacterium UBA652
ATGCAACAAAAACAAGGATCTAGCGATCGTTATTTCCAAGAATCCAGCGAAGCTGATAAATTAGTGCCTGAAGGTATAGAAGGCCGCGTGCCTTTCAAAGGTAGCTTAGGCGCGGTAATTCATCAATTACTCGGCGGTATTCGCGCCAGTATGGGCTATACCGGATCGGCGACGATTGAAGATATGCGCAGCAAGCCTGAATTTGTTCGCGTCACCTCGGCGGGCATGAGCGAAAGCCATGTGCATGATGTCACGATTACCAAAGAGCCGCCTAACTATCGCTTGAGCTAAAGCTAACACGCAATCGTAGTTAGAAATTTAGGTTTTCGCTCAATAGCGGAAATACGATTACTTTATTTCAGAGACACTTATGAGCAACAATATTCACGCCCACCGTATTCTGATCCTTGATTTTGGATCGCAATATACCCAACTAATTGCCAGACGTATTCGTGAAGCTGGCGTGTATTGTGAATTGCGTGACCCTGAAATTACGGAAGCGGAACTACGTGAATTTGCCCCCAAAGGGATTATCCTGTCTGGTGGCCCAGATTCAACCTTAGGTGGCGAAGCGCCAGCGGCACCACAAGCAGCATTTGAACAAGGCGTACCTGTGCTTGGGATTTGTTATGGTATGCAAACCATGGCGATGCAATTGGGTGGTAGCGTTGAGATGTCTAGCCATCGTGAATTTGGTTATGCCCAAGTCCGCGCCCGTGGTCATAGCGCCTTATTGCGAGATATTGAAGATCATGTCACCACAGAAGGGTTTGGTATCTTAGATGTCTGGATGAGCCATGGCGACCATGTCACCAAATTGCCAGCAGGCTTTAATACTATTGCCAGCTCTGATAATGCCCCCATTGCAGGTATTGCTGATGAATCCCGCCAATTTTATGGCCTGCAATTCCATCCTGAAGTCACCCACACCGCCCAAGGTCAACGCATTATCGAACGCTTTGTCAGTGACATCAGTGGTTGCGACACCTTATGGAATGCGGCCAATATTGTGAACGACAGCATCGAATCTGTGCGCGAGCAAGTCGGCGATGATGACGTGTTGCTGGGCTTATCAGGCGGCGTAGATTCATCGGTGGTTGCCGCCCTGTTACACCATGCCATTGGCGACCAACTCACGTGCGTGTTCGTTGATAATGGCCTGCTTCGTCAAGATGAAGGCGACCAAGTGATGGCGATGTTTGCCAAAAATATGGGTGTGAATGTAATTCGTGTCGATGCCGAACAGCGTTTTTTATCTGAGCTTGCAGGCGAGAATGATCCCGAAGCTAAACGTAAAATTATTGGTCGCGTATTCGTTGAAATTTTTGAAGAACAAGCCACTAAACTCAGTAACGTGAAATGGCTAGCCCAAGGCACCATTTATCCTGATGTGATTGAATCTGCGGCGGCCAAAACAGGTAAAGCCCACGTCATTAAATCGCATCATAATGTCGGCGGATTACCCAAACATATGACGCTAAAATTGCTTGAACCACTCCGTGAATTGTTCAAGGATGAAGTGCGTAAATTAGGTGTTGAGCTCGGCTTGCCGCATGATATGGTCTATCGCCATCCCTTCCCTGGCCCTGGGCTAGGCGTACGGATTTTAGGCGAAGTGAAAAAAGAATATGCCGATTTATTGCGACAAGCCGACAAAATTTTTATCGAAGAACTCTATGCCCACGATCTATATCATAAAACCAGCCAAGCCTTCGTCGTCTTCCTGCCGATTAAATCAGTCGGCGTAATGGGCGATGGTCGCCGTTATGATTATGTGGTCGCGCTACGGGCGGTTGAAACCATTGATTTTATGACCGCCCGCTGGGCGCATCTGCCATATGACTTTTTAGGCCTAGTCTCAAACCGCATCATCAATGAAGTCGAAGGTATTTCACGCGTTACCTACGATATTTCAGGCAAGCCACCCGCAACCATAGAATGGGAATAAAAAAACAGGATATTTCCTATTGACGAGCTAAAAATGATCGGAGTAGGATACAGGCTCACGATTGTGCTTGAGTTTTTACCCCACATAATCGTTCTTTATAATTTTGTGAGGTATGAACTTCCCAGGGTTTATTAGATAATTTTATAGCAAAATGATATCAAGATAATTCTTCTCTTAACTTAGCCATTAAAATCCTATTCTTGCTCAAAGATAAACTCTTTTTGCGTTGCCTGTTTGTGGACTGCTTCACTTAACGCATCACCCATACTAGGTTTTTCTGCAATCTGCTCTCGCTTTTTCTCCGCCACAAAAGCATCCCTTGATTTACTTAAGGCAATAATTTCCTGATTGATCTGTTTGCGTTGTTCAGCCTTAGTAGCCACATATTCCTTGCGCTCACTGGCTGTCATATTTTTCATGGGTGCCGGCAATGCTGCGGGCGCCATCGATTCTAATTCGGCTTCTGCTACTTCGCCCTCTTTCATCGCATCGACTAAATCCCATTTCGCATTATTATAAAAAGAAGAGGATTTTGACGCGGCCCTTTTTGACATTAAACCTGCTGATATTTTATCACTTAACTCATCTTGTTCCATTTGCCGTGATTTATTCTTTTGTCCTTCCTCACCATAAGGGATATAAGTTTCATTTAGCTTTGTATTCAGTAATGCAATTTGTGCATCTTGTGGTGATTCAATATGCACCACTTGCTGATCTGCATCAATGCTCATATAACTGCCACCCGCTAATACTGCCCCCGATTGCCATCCACCGTCAATGCCTTCTTGGTGGCCACCCGCATGAATGGTATTAATTGCAATGCCGCGATTCTTGGCCAATTCTAATGCACTTTGATAATTTACTGGCCCTTGGGTAAACGGTTCATTCCCTGCAATAAAAATCATTTTAATATCACTATTAGAATCACTCCACTGCAAACTGTTTACTGCCTGTTGAATGGCAAAACCACAAAATTCGTCACCGCCATTCGTGGTCAATGAAAATAACCCTTCGGATACTTTATCTAATTCACGGGTAAATTGATTTAGCCGTCTGATAAACCCTTTTTCCTCCGCAAGGCTATTATTGCCATATTCAAATAACGCAACTTCTAATATCGGTTTGATACCATGCTGGGTGGCGGTAGAAAATTCATTCACCACCTGCCAAAGCTGATTGCGTGTTTGATCAATCAAACCATCCATACTACTACTGGTATCCAACAAAATGGCTAGCTGAATTTTGGGTGCTGTAATGCGATGATATTTAAGCTCATGTTCATCAATGACTTGCACGGCTTGTTGGTGGCTATTGCCTTTAGCTAACGCCGTTTGTGAAGTAGCTGCAATCAAGACTGATAGCACAGCAAGGGTAAGTGTTCGTTTTGGAAATAACATAATAAACTCCTAAAATTAAATGCGACATTGCATTGATGTTTCAGAAGCCAGATTACGGCATCAACCCCACTATTATTAGACATGGTATTGTAAAAAAAACGGCCTATACGTTACAAAAAGTTTACATTAATTCAACTGCTGTAGCTCAATTTTTCAGTTCCCATTAGATACGCCTATCCTCCAAGCAACAGGCATAAAAAAGGGCAGATAATCTGCCCTTTTTAGCGTATCAAAAAACTAAATTGTTACACCTTATTTTGCACCTAACATGATGTGGATTTTGCTTGTCAGCAAGGCGTGCGCGAAACCGAAGCGGAGTGTACGATTAGTACATAAGCATTGGAAGCCGTAGTGCAACGCCGCTGACGAGTAAAAGACGCATTATTCAGATGCAAAATTACACGTCATAGTTGGTGGAGGATACATCCCCACCAGTACCTGTCCAATTGGTATGAAAATGCTCACCACGTGGCTTATCAATCCGTTCATACGTATGCGCACCAAAGTAATCACGTTGTGCTTGTAATAAGTTTGCTGGTAAACGTGCGCTACGATAGCCATCATAGAATGAAAGCGCGCTACCCAATGCAGGGGTTGGAATACCTAAAGTAATTGCGGTGCCGACTGCTTTCCGCCAGCCTGGAATTGTAGTGGTAATCGCATTTATAAAGAAATCATCTAATAGTAGGTTTTCTAAATCCGCATCTTTATCAAAGGCATCACGAATGTTCTTCAAAAATTGGCTACGGATAATACAGCCGCCGCGCCACATTAACGCAATGCCACCATAGTTTAATTCCCAACCATATACACTGGCTGCTTCACGCATCAACATATAACCTTGGGCATAAGAAATGATTTTAGAGGCATATAAGGCATCGCGGATCGCATCGACCATCTCGCTGACATCTCCCTCAAACTTAGTCGCCAATCCAGGTAATACTTTAGATGCTTTTACACGCTCCTCTTTACGCGCTGACAAACAACGCGCAAATACAGATTCACCAATCAAAGTCAGCGGGATCCCTAAATCTAACGCATTGATCCCAGTCCATTTGCCCGTTCCTTTTTGACCCGCCGTATCAAGAATTTTGTCTATTAATGGGCTGCCATCGTCATCTTTTTTGGTCAAAATATCTGTGGTGATTTCAATCAGATAGGAATCTAATACCCCTTCATCCCACTGCGCAAACACTTTCTGGATGGCATCATTATCCATCCCAAGACCTTCTTTCATCATCTGATAAGCTTCACAAATCAGCTGCATATCACCATATTCAATACCGTTATGCACCATTTTCACATAATGCCCAGCACCATCATTACCCACCCAATCACAACAAGGCTCCCCATCCACCTGTGCCGCAATTGATTGGAAAATAGGCTTAACCGCTTCCCAGGCACCTTTATTACCACCTGGCATAATAGATGGTCCAAAGCGTGCCCCTTCTTCACCACCAGATACGCCTGATCCAATAAATAAAATCCCTTTTTCTTTCAAGGTATGGGTGCGACGGTCACTATCGGTATATAGTGAGTTACCCCCATCAATAATAATATCGCCTTTTTCTAAATAAGGCAGTAATTGCTCGATAAAGGCATCCACCACAGGCCCCGCTTTTACCATTAACATCACCCGACGCGGACGCTTTAAGCTCTTCACAAAGCTCACTAAATCCTCACAGCCAATCACATTGGTACCCGCTGCCAGCCCTTCCATAAATTCTGTCATCTTGCTCGTCGTACGGTTATACACCGCCACCGTAAAACCGTGGTCATTCATGTTTAAAACCAGATTTTGTCCCATCACCGCCAATCCAACCAGTCCAATATCCGCTTGTTCTGATGTTCGTACTGCTTCACTTTCACTCATCTTATTACCTTTATATATTCGCCCGCCGCTTCACGCGACGATCCCACTATTAATCGACTGTGGCCCTGCGCATTGCGCTCAACCACACCTGAAATTTCAACTCGCTCGCCTTTTTCTGCTTGCCCCACATAACTATGGGTAAACACCAACACTTCTGGGGTATCACTATCTGCCACCTGATAACGCGCTGGGTAATCAAATGCTTGTGAGGCATCTTCAATGGTTGTTTGAAAAACCCGCGGTGTCTGCTTCTGATATGAAGACAGATCATACGCTACCTCAGAGGGTAAACACACCATTCCAATATCAAATTTCGTTCCAGCCACCATTGCCTTGTTATATTTGCGAGAATCATGCCAACTAAAATCATCAAAATCTAATTCACCTGCGCGACGATTATAATTATCTCGCATCGCTGCCTCGTCCAACGGGGCTAATACACCAGCCAATAAGGCTGCCTGTACTGATCCACGTGCCTGTCGAAAATTTTCTCGACCATACACAACTAAATCAATATCCGATGATGCTTGTTCTTGCCCAATTAACATAGAGCCTGTTAGCCCCAAAAACAAGCGGTCTGCACCATATTGCTCCAAAATACTAATGAGTTGTTGCAGTTTTATATCGTGTTCTGTCTCACTAGCCGCTGCAAGCCGCGTAAGCAAAGCTTGTTTTGGCTGATAATGCCGTACAATATCCGCAACAGGCACTGCATGATAATATGCTTCAATTGCGTCAGCATAATGGTAATAATTAGGGTGTTTTTCTGCTAGTAATGTATTTGCTTGCATGGTGCTTACCTTTCCCCAGCTGCCATCTTGCTTAATATAACGCAAAAAACAAGCTACTTGGCCATCAGGCTCAGGTGCATAAGCCACTACCGCAAAAATTAATCCGCTCGTTGTTTCAATAAAATCTTTTGGCAAATAAGGGAAGTGCTGTATCCGCATACGCTACCAGAGAATTCGCTGACCCCATACCCAAATAGTAATGATCGCCAAACCAATAATCAACAATGCAACCAGATCCAATAACCAGGGTCCGAAGAAACCTAGAATACGACCATTATGTACATCTAATATCAACTGCTGTTGGCTTACACCTTGGCCACGTCCATATGCTGCGATCCGCTCCAAAGTTGCTGCTGGCATTGTTCCTACAGTACTCCAACGCACACCTGGCAAGGAAATTTTTTCCCATTTATCCAGCATAAAATCACTGCGCCACATGCCATCACGTGTTTGCAACACGGGTTCACCATGATATTGCCCAATATTTTGGATCTGCTGCGGCACGCCCGCCTCCTCATATAACCACTCGATCACTTCACCCGTAGGTGTCAGTAATAAAATACTATCGGCAAAGGCCAATACCGTCATTTCTTCTAATGATACGGCGCCAATAAGCTGATTATGTGTTTTCACAACAGCATGTGCATCCACAAATAGTTGGCTATCATATTGGGAGATGACTTGGGTATCTGTCGTATATATCAAATCGCTAGTTGGCAAAGTATCAAGCTGATAATGCGATAATACCCAATCATTCGATACAAAACGCTTATCCAACTCTAATCCTTCACTGTGGTTCAATAAAATACCCGTCACCGCCAGCACAATTAAAAATACCGCTACGATTGCGCCAATCCAACGATGCAACTTCCCAAGGGGTGAAAACATTGTTTCTGCTTCTCTAGTTTATGACACAACTCATAAATATAACGCAAGTCGCGCAATCTTGCCCATAACCCAGACTGACAGAGCCGTACCAGAAACACCATCAACCTTTCTATCTAGTTGATTTCTCTGTAATACTGCGCTCTCAAACTGCCGTGTGAACGCCGGATAGCGGTGCTTCTCATGGCCACTTTCACGACAGCTCAAACTCTTCATTTGCGCAATTGTCCCTATTGCTTGAAAGGTCACGGGGATCTAAAACAGAAAAAGGCCAATCAGGAGAACATAAAAAACCTGACTGACCTCTATCCAAAAAGATAATTAACTACACTCAGACTAAAGCATAGCTAAAAAAACCGCTCCAATTACAGAGACAACTCTATACCGCCATAAAAGAAACGTTCCATGCCAGGGCGTGGACCATGAGGCTGGCGTGATACGACATATTCATTATCAAACAGATTTTGCACACCAGCAAAAAGTTTTACAGTATCAGAAACTTTATAAAAAGCATTGATATCAGCTACAAAATAATCGTCAGTTTTACCAAATCGGGAATCAGGCTTACCATCACCATTAAGTTGGTTGTTAACATTACTCGCACTGGTATAAGTATCACTCACATAAGTACCCGTGATGAATGTTCCCCATTTAGTTGATTCGATACCTGTACCAATACTTATTTGTAGTTCAGGAATATACGGTAGTTCATTACCTTTCTCCCCGAAACTAAAAATAGATTCAGCATCTTCAGATTTTGCGTCATTTTCTTGCTCAGCCTTGGTATAAGTTAGGCTAATAAATGAAGGATTACTGATCTCCCAATTATTGGCAATACCTGCATCATATTGAGCAGCAAATTCAAGGCCGTATGCAGATGCTTCACCGAAGTTTTCCGTATCACCTGAACCTGTACCACCGATATTATCCGCTACAATTAGATCTTCGAAGTCTGTATAGAACAGAACCGCTTCAGCTGCCAGTGATTTTTGAGCATTAGTGTAACGTGCACCTGCTTCATATGCGGTGCTCGTTTCTTCTTCAAGGCCACCTTTTATAGCGCTTCTAGGCCCAGGAGGAGAAAATCCGCGGTGTACACCACCAAACCCTGTCCACGAATCGTTGAATTCATAAGCAGCGCCTACGCCACCGGCAGTCAAACGCATCTTATCATCGCCTTTATCTGTCCCTTTAGGTTCTTCATAGCTATGGTCGAGAATTTCATAACGAATGCCTGGCGTCACAGTCCATGAACCGAATTCAATAGTGTCTTGAACAAATAGAGCCAGTGCCTCAGTTTCTTGCAAGCGATCACCTGCTCCACCTGGCGTACCTGGGCTCATACCAGAAATAGTACCATTACTTTCTTGGGTATATTTATCATCCCATTGGAAGCGACGGATCTGATCTTCATGATATCGGATACCTGCTTTAACTTCATGTTGTACGTATTCTGAACCAAACCGGAAGTAAGCAACAGATTCAAGCCCCCGAGCTTCATATGAACGGCTATTGGCACGTACGCGTAAAGTACAAGCAAAATTACCTTGCAGACAGGCTAGGCCTTCACCATTTTGCGCACCCGCGAGTGCGGCAGAAAGACCTAATTTATTGCCATTAACATTGCGGAGATCTTTAAGTTTATACCAATTACGCTTGAAATCAGTCGTGTAAAGCGTAGTGATAACATCAACACTCTCTGTCGGGCTTATTGTATAACGTAGATAGGTATTGTCTTGTTCGGTGTCTATATTATCAAAACGTGATGCCGAGTAGCGACGAGAGGGATCGGCCTTGAAGTCAGCTTCGCTTAGTCCTAGATAGGTCTCATCAGCATTCAATTTATTAGAACCATATTTGAATTCTAAGCGCTGGTACATAGAGGTATTTGGCTCCCAAGAAAGCTTGATCATAGCATCGGTTTTTGTGAAGCCAGTATCATCTCCATCACGAAAATCTGCAGTTTCATCAATACTTTTGAAACCATCATTTTTACGGCGGTAACCTTCGATTAACACGCCAAACTTACCGCCGGCATTAGTCTCAAAGGTATTACCAGCAAAAAGATGGGTGCGAACTTCATTAAAGCTGCCTATTGATGCCTTAAGGTAAGCAGTTTCTTCTAACGGGATAGGTGTAGAGAGGTAATTTATGACACCCCCAGTGATATGCGGTCCATATTGAATTTGGCTTGACCCTTTTAGCACTTCCACACCACTCATACGTCCAACGGTAGGTGTGTAATAAGCAGAAGGAGCAGAATAGGTTGCTGGGGCCATCAGTATGCCGTCTTCCATAACGGTTACTTTTCCACTACGTGAGGTATCAACACCCCTTATGCTGATGTTCGGAAATAAACCAAAACCATCTTCTTCCCGAACATACACGCCGGGTACCTTGCGTAGCACCCTATTGATATCATCATAATTTTGTTGACGGATCTCTTCTTTCGTAACAACCTGAGCAGAACCAGGCATATCCTCAATATTGGCAGGATCACCAATGACCATGATCTTATCCAACACCTTAACATCCGACGCTTCATTTGCTGTAACAGCAATGGGCATTATCATGCTTAATGTAGTAAGCGCAAAGGTACTACACAAGAAATAACTATGTTTTCTCACTTTATTTTCTCCACAAAGGGTTAGCTGTAAAAATTTATATAGCCTCGTCGATTAAACTAAAATGTTAGGTAATAGCCCTTTAATAACAACTCAACCGCCTATAACTTTTACAATTATGCCATGGGGTTATTACGAAGTCAAATAATAATCATTCACATTTATACTAAATATTTATATCGTTATAATGCCTCTAAAAAAATGGTAAGGATAAATACGCCACGATAGATCCTTGCATTTTTAATGGTTATTATTAACTGCAATAGTTTGACCGAGAGAAAAAACCTTTTCTCTTGCTTTACTGCTAGAGACGTAAACCGATTATGCGCTTTTAGTACCTGTTACCACCCTAAATCGGCAAACTTATTTCCTCTGGTGCCTCTTTCCGGCCCGAATGCATTGTCTCAATTTCTTTATCAATAAAGAACAAACCATTGCCTTCTATACCTATCAGTTCGACTTTATCCAGAATAGCCTTAAATAACTGCTCTTCCTCATGCTGCTCCGCCACATACCATTGTAAAAAGTTAAATGTAGAAAAATCGGACTCTTTAAATGCGATACTGACTAATTCATTGATCTGTTGCGTAATATATTGTTCATGCGCATAGGTTTCCTCAAATATTTGCGTCACTGAATCAAATTCTGACTGCGCATGTTTGATCTCGCCTATCACCGCATAGGATCCGGTCTCATTCACATAATCAAATAGTTTCTGCATATGCATCTTTTCTTCGTCTGCGTGCTGCCGAAAGAAATTAGCGCAGCCATCCAAACCACGGTTAATACACCAAGAGCTCATTTGTAAATATAAATTCGAAGAATAAAATTCTAAATTTATTTGCTTGTTTAATGCCTTTGTTAATGTTTCGCTTAACATTATTTTTCTCCTAAAAAAATTTAAGTTTAGTAGCACGTAGTTTAATATACCATGCTTGTCGTTGCATAAATACCACATAAACGCATTTAATCTTAATTTTACTCCTTAATTTCCGGCTTTCTGTTGTATTAAAACATCAATACTAGTATCATTCGAAACGCGAACCATTATTATTACTGGTTCCTTCAAAATTAATACAAATTATAAGGAAAAACATTAATGACTTCTTTGAAAAAGAACATGGCCACAATCAGCCTGGCTTTGCCATTATTACTCGCTGGAAACATCGCCTCTGCGGGTGAAAACCTATGGCTTTATGCACAAGGCACAGACACGCGCCCAGATGGCAGTTTTGAATTTAAGCTCAAAGATACTATTCGTATCGACAAAGACTCTGGGTCTTATGTGTTTCACGATATCCGGCCAGAAATTGAATATGGTATTACAGATAAGTTAACTGTTGGCGCAGAACTTATGCTCTTCCACCACAATTATTCAGGTATCGAAGAAGGTAATGATCCTGTGCGTGAAACGCAGGAAGCACATGGTGGTAGCTTCAAAAAAATGCAGTATGGTGGCTTTGAACTAGCGATGAAATATAACATCCTCAGTCCATATAAAGATTTTATGGGTTTATCTGTTGGCCTAGGCTATGAAGATAGAGATGTGTATCGCTTAGATGGCGCTGAAATTGATCAAAGGTCTTACACTGTAACGCTATTTATGCAAAAGAACTTCTTGGATGACAAGTTAAACTTTGTATTTATGCCGAAAATTGAATTTGAACGCCGCAAACCTGCTGAAAAACACCCCGAAACCCGCGTACTAGAAGAAGAAATTGCTTTAGAATTCGCCGCAGCTGTTGCATATCGCTTTAGACCAAACTGGAATATTGGCTTAGAATTCAGACATCAATCTGATTATTTAAGTGTTGATGAAGATGGTGAGTTTGAAGAAGGTATCAAGCCATCCTCATTTGACTTTGGAGACTTCCAACTGGGTGACCAATTCCAACGTGGTAACTACTTTGGCCCAAGCATCCATTATGCACAACAAAGATGGTGGGCGACAGCGAGCTTGTTATACCAAGTAAGTGGTGGTGGTAGCAATAGTTTCCATCACGGTGGTAAAAACTGGGATGAACATGAAAAATATCATGTCGGCTTTAATTTTGGTTATGAATTCTAAGTTGTCATGAAAATACTTCTTAAAGTATTGATGTTGTTGGGGCTAACTTTAGCCCCAGTGGCGCATCTAAACGCTGAAGTGTTTCTAACGCTTGAGGAAGCAAAACAAACGCTTTGGCAAGATACGCCAATGAAAGAAGTTGCTATCAAGCTGACGCCCCAAGAAATGAAGTCTATTCATTCAGCTTCTAAAATTAGGGTGTGGTCGAATACCTTTAAAGCATGGAAAACTGAAACGGGTGGCTGGTTTCTGGTTGACCAAGTTGTCGGCAAGCATGAAATGATTGATATGGCTGTCGCGCTCACTAATGAAGGGAAGATAAAAGGCCTGCGTGTGATGCGATATGTTGAATCTTATGGTGATGAAGTTAAACATCCCAAATGGTTGGCGCAATTTATTGGGCGTGATAACAGTGAACATCTAAAGCTCGATCGTCATATTGACAATATTTCGGGTGCAACGTTATCATGTAGGCATATTACGGATGGTGTGAACCGCTGGACGCATACTTGGGACCAAATTTTACGCCATAAATAATTGAATTATATTATTAACTAACTATTTTTTGGCTTGCACATAGCACGCTGAAAAATAGTTTTTGTTATTTGAAAGATAAAATTTTATTCCCTGAGAACCTATACCGAAACTTCATATGGTTAACGTTAAAATATCCAAGCCATATCGTCGATGGCTATATGGCTTGCTTGCCCTCTCTTGGTTTAGTGGTATCACCTTTTTTATCTTACACACTTGGTTTATGGTCGAAGGTGACTATGGTCTGGTAAAACATCCTTGGCAATTCCCCATGCTACAAATTCATGGCGCCGCTGCCTTCCTGATGATGATAACGTTTGGTTTCTTGCTTGGCACCCATGTGCCCCATAGCTGGAAAGTCAAACCAAAACGGAAGTTAGGCATTGCGCTAATCGCCATTATCTCATTTCAAATAATTACAGCTTATATTCTCTATTATATTGCACAAGATGATCCTCGGCTTATCGTTGCCTATGCACATCTTGTTGTTGGTGCCTCTTTCCCAATTATACTCACGCTCCATGTTTGGATGAAAAAAAGAGCAAAAATATCAAAAAGAGATAAAAAACGTGATAAACAAGCGCGGAAAAAAATGCGAAGGCACAAAAAAAATGAGTATTAACTGGAAAAAATTTAATCGCCAGACCCATTACTGGGGAGCAATTATCTGCGCTCTGCCGATGCTTATTGTGATCGTAACAGGGCTGCTGTTACTGTTAAAAAAAGATATTGATTGGGTACAACCCCCTTCTGCTCGTGGTCAAGGTCATATACCTGAAATCAGTTTTGAGCAAGTATTAAGCGCCGCAAGCTCTGTTGACCAAGCGCAGATTAAAAGTTGGGATGATATTGACCGCCTTGATGTTCGCCCAAGCAAAGGTATCATTAAAATACGCGCTAACAATAGATGGGAAATTCAAATTGATCACCAAACAATGGAAGTACTACAAGTTGCCTACCGGCGTTCTGATCTGATTGATTCAATCCATGATGGATCTTTTTTTCATGATAAAGCCAAGCTTTGGGTGTTTTTACCTTCAGCCCTAATTCTATTTATTCTATGGGTAACTGGTTTATACCTATTTTTAACCACACATTTTGCGAAAAAAAATAACCGGAAAAAACGCACACATAAATTAAGGAATTCTTGATTTTTTATCATGTTAAAAAATAATGCTTTTATTATTGTAATAAGTTTACTCCTACCAGCGCTATCCTTTGCTGCAGAAGATCAGATCCGGGAACTTGATCCGCTCGTTATAACTGCCTCACAGCAGCAGCTTGATACCAGCGATCCAACCGCCCTTACCACTCATGTTACGCCTGAAGACAAAATAATTCCTCCCCAGAATCTAACCGATCTTATTTCTGCTTCCCCTAGTGTGTCTCAAAATGGACAAGGTGGCCATTTCCAAAACTTCTCTATTAGAGGTGTTTCAAAACACCGGATTAAAACGCTTGTGAACGGTATCAGAATTGAAGGCGCGCGGCGCGCGGGCGCTTCTGTTTCATTTATAGAACCACTCCTTATGGCCGATGCAACTGTATGGCGAAATCCTGCCTCAACTTTATTTGGCTCAGGCGCACTAGGTGGCGCAGTAGAGATAGAAATGAAGCGTTTCTCGTCTCCCTCAGTGCTAACAGGCTATAACACCGAAGGTAATGAAAATTATCAGGTGTTGGGTGTCGGTGGGGAAAGCTGGTCTCTCGGCATTGCCAGACGTGATGTCAATAATACAAATACAAAAAATGGAGATGAACTCAATACGCATTTCACCCAATATTCGGCCAGCTTTTCTGCAACAGCAAAAATACACGATTTAAATCTAGATTTTTTTATACTGCCTTCAGTTGCTAACAATATAGGTAAATCGAATGCTGACTTCCCAACCAGAGAAACCAATTACCCCAGCGAAAAACACCTGTTAGCAAAAGTAGGGATCCATTCAGAATCAGACTGGAAAGCAGATATTTACATCCATCCAAATGATTTAAAAACCGAGGTCCTCAAAGTTAATTCCAGCTTTAAAACCATATCCAATGAGGCTGTTGATTTTGGCGGTAGCTGGCGCATTGAAAAAACAATTAGCGTCTTTGATACGCTATTTGGGATAGATTACGCCGCCCGTCGTGCTGTAAGCATAGCAGAAACCGCACTCAACTTAACCGCTCACAATATGACACACTCCCAACCACTACAGCATGGTAAAGAGAACGAATCTAGTTTATTCACCACCTTCAGCTGGATCCTAGGCGCTGTCGAAATGGAGGCGGGTACACGCTTAAGTTATTTTGACCAATCCGCAAATAATATCAAGTCACAAAGTGATACCGCATGGTCAGGCTTTATTAAGGCGCTCTACCCTCTTGAAAATGGTCTAGATCTTTCTGCTAACCTTGCAACTGCTTATCGCTATCCAACACTTAATGAACGGTTTTTTACAGGCACGACAGGACGTGGCAGCGTCATCAGCAATGCTGATTTAAAAAAAGAACAATCCATCAACCTTGATCTTGGTGTGGGCTGGGTTGGTGATAAATTATCGCTGAGTAGCCATATTTATTACTTGCATATTCGTGATTATATTGAGCGGGTTGAAATCAGTGATGATGTACTCACCTTTGTTAATTTGAATAATGGCACGATCACAGGGTTTGAGCTTGAGGGAAATTACTTTATCAATGATCAATGGCGGTTAAATTGGGCGGGTCACCTTATTCGGGGTGAAGATGAAAATGGCAATCCCCTGTCAGATATTCCAAGCAATCGAATCCTATTCGGGCTAACACACCAAATAGGAAGCTGGCAAAGCCTAGTCAATTATGAATACCGAACCCATAAAAACAATCCTGGGCCTGGCGAAAAACAGATCTCCGCAGCAAACCTACTTTCAGCTGCAATTCGCTACCAGGCTCATCCCAATTGGTCTTTCTCATTGACTGCAAATAATGTGTTAAATGAAACATATTTTACGGCTTCAGACAAGAAATCTGTGCTTGCGCCGGCAAGATCATTGGGCATAACGCTTTCTTGGAAGCCATAGGCCTTTACAGACAAAGGGTTGAATGTAACGTCAATATGGCACGCCAAGTTATTGTGTTAATAAACTTGGCTTGGGAATTAACTGTCTCACCTTGAACGTCGTGCTGTTCGGAATGGGACAGTTTAATATTGACATTAATAATGATAATGATTATTATTATAACTTGCTTACGTTATAGCTCCCCCTCTTCCCGTTGAAATTAGCACTTAAACGTAAACATCTAGAAATCCAAAAATATAACGCGCTGAGCTTCATATTTTGTTTCCGCTAAAAAATTAAACTTGCTTGAAAACACACTTAAAAACACCTACAGTTAAACACCTACAGTTAAAGGAGATAAACAATGAACAAAATACAAACTATCATCGTAGCAACGGCACTCGCCCTATCAAGTAACCTTGCTTCTGCAGATACTATCTCCGCGCCTATTGTAGATACAGGCGCATACCGAGCGCATGTCGACGACAATGAAATGCTTTATTTTGGTCCTCCCGATTTTCCAAGCGAGGGTTGGACTCAGCATATTAACCTAGTTGGCGCAAGCACCAACCCGGGCGGTTCTCATGAAGGTATATTGATGGGTAATGAACGTTTTGATATAACAGTTGGAGAGGTTCACCAACTATTTGATATTTCTCGACGAATTTATTTCGCCTATGATTTATCTGACATCACTGACACCGTCACCGCCGCCAAACTCCGTATTTGGGGATGGGCGCCAAATCAGGGCGGCATTATGCAAGGTGTATACCGCAGCCTCGACCCCAGTGAAACACTCACTATGTTCAAAATTGACAATCATACTGCCAGTGAGATTATAGAAGCACCAT
Source organism: Proteobacteria bacterium UBA652 (assembly GCA_002299915.1). Lineage (GTDB taxonomy): Bacteria > Pseudomonadota > Gammaproteobacteria > Nitrosococcales > Methylophagaceae > UBA652. The sequence continues at coordinate 22,104 of DBOG01000013.1, forward strand.
TTATGGATACAGACAATCATGACCTAGACTTTCCTATCTGGCAAGACCTTGGGGACGGCACAGCTTATGGTTCAATAGATATTACTAATGCAGACACCATAAATCCTGGTTTGATTCCATCATCTCATCCAAATGCAAATACCACTGATTGCAGTGGTAACGTCCCGCTGCCTGCAGACCGCGCTTGTGGCCGCTGGATAGAAATTGATCTTAACGCAGCAGCATTGGCAGATATCAATGCCACAACAGGTGATTGGATAACAGGTGGCGCGCTGACATCCATTGATTACCATCCAACTGAACAGTTGTTTGCAGGTTCGCCAAGTGATTTTCTACATGATGGCCAGTTTTCGCATCTTACCGCACCTAAAGCACAGCTTATTCTCACCACAGATTCGGTAGTGACACCTGTGCTTGGTGAATGTGATGGCAGTGATGGTATTAACATTGCTGATGTAATTTGTATTATCAATGAAGTACTTACCCCTTCTAATCCACCGCAAGGTGAATGTGATGGCGTTGCCGGTATTAATATCTCTGATGTGGTGTGTGCAATAAATAAAGTGTTGGAATAAAGTGTAGCTTGAGCTGAATAGAAATATACACCATCAAGAAAGAGTAACAGGAACTTAACATGAAAATTATTTCATCACCTCTATTAGCAGGTTTATTCCTCTCGTCCTTTCTGTCTGTTGCCAATGCCGCTGTTTACACGGAAACAGCGGGGGAAACAACGGTGACACGAGGTGCGTTTTATTCTCGCGCCGTGCATTTAGCATTTTCTAGAAGTTGGAAGCTGAAAGATAGCTCTTGGCAAATACGCTCTATTGGTAACGGCGTGACTAGCGACGATGCTATTTATAACTACCATATATTTAGCGTTCCTAAACTGCCCGCAGGTGAGGTTATTGTTGACGTTACCTTTGGCTTTACGCACCCTACTCGTGGTAATGCCTATACCAGTCCAGATCCATCAGAAATAATTGGCTTATTTGATATTGATCCTGCTAATTTTGGGGCTATTGGCGCGCCAAGAGTGGATATAGGGCTTGCTCCCCCAGGCTATGATGCGGCGGATATGTTCGCCGTTATTGATGATCTTGCGGGTGGCACTAAATACGGTGAATTTACGGTAACAGCTGCAAATACGGGAAAAAGACAAAATGTTTCATTACCCGGCATGATAGCAAAGCTCACTGAGATTGGACAGGCAGGTGGATCTATTGGTATTTCTGGCGTAGTCTTGAGCAATACACACACTGGGTTTGGCGTGGAAGAACGTGTATTACGTGGCTCTAGTTCTCAACAAGCCGTCAGCACCTTAACCATAACCACCTCAAGTACATCAGCAGAACCCATTCTTACATTCGAAGAACCTGTGTCGGGAGAAGTCAGCAATGGAATTGCCAATGTACGTGGCTGGGTGGTCAGTGAGATGCCCGTTGCTAATGTGGATTTATATATTGATGGTGTGCTGTTTGGTGAAATCCCCTATGGCGGAGCAAGACCCTTAGTTGGTGATATGCATTCTAACTTCCCTAACTCGGATAAATCAGGCTTCTCCATGGCCTATGGTTTTTCTAACTTAAGCCCAGGTTCACATACTATGCGGGTTAAAGCGTTTGATGATAGCCACCAGCTATTAGCTGAGAAAATAAATAACTTTACCGTTGCCGCTTTTGTGAAACCTTATATTGGCCGCTCAGATATTGTAGATTTAACTGCCGCCACATTAGGGTCAGAGGCAGATTCAACACAATTTTACATCAATAACGCGGTGTTAGATGGTGTGACATATAATTTAGTATTTGGCTGGAATGCCCCTACTCAAAAATTTGAAATGGTTAATATCACCCAAGCAACATCTCAAAGTCAGGCTGCGCTATTAGCACAACCATTCCTCGAAACTAGCGATATGCCTGCATGGAGCGTGCTAGATACCTTCACTTCCGTTAGCTCAGCGATGACCGGTTCAACTATTCTTGGATTCGAAGAACCTATTGATGATGGTGTGAGTAATGGCATTGCTAATGTGCGTGGCTGGGTGGTCAGTGACACACCCGTTGCTAAGGTAGATTTATATATTGATGATACGCTATTGGGTGAAATCCCCTATGGCGGTGCAAGACCCTTAGTTGGTGATATGCATTCTAACTTCCCTAACTCGGATAAATCAGGCTTCTCCATGGCCTATGGATTTTCTAACTTAAGCCCAGGCCCGCATACTATGCAGGTTAAAGCGTTTGATGATAGCAACCAGCTATTAGCTGAGAAAACAAATAACTTTACCGTTACCGCTTTTGCAAGTAGCTATATTGCTGCCAACGCTTTTATTGATTTTAGCGCTGCTATTTTCACCGGCCCACAATCAGGACAGCCATTAAATCAGTTTCGTATAGATAATGTTGGTGTTGGAGGCGTGATATATAAGCTCTTATTTGAATGGAGATCGGCCACACAAAAATTTGAAATGATTGAGATTACGCGTCAGTAATCTTTCTTAAAAGGAAGAGGGTAATATGCTAGATAATATTTTTATATTCCTTAGATTCAACAACGAAGTGCAACGTTTTAAAAACAGTTCATAAAAAGTAAGACGTGCAGTGTAGCACTTCGAACTTGAATGACCAAATAATTAGAGCGTTATGAAACACTACACACACCTTAAACAAGAC
>DBOG01000019.1:0-935 GCA_002299915.1 Proteobacteria bacterium UBA652
AAGGGATTATGATGCTTCTATAGGCAGGTGGACTGCTAAAGATCCGATTGGGTTTGCGGGTGGGGATGTTAATTTGTTTGGGTATGTGGCTGGGGATCCGGTTAATTGGATTGATTTAAATGGATTGGCAAAAGGAAAGAACAAAGGAGGGGTTGGTCCTAACCCTAACCTTAATCCAGACAATAAAAAAGGTGGTGGCCGTGGAACGGGTACAAGTAAAGGTGATGCTGGTAGAGAAAGGAATCAAGGCATAGATGAGGAGCATAGTAGGACGCCAAAAGGTAATGGAAATTATCATTCTGAAGCATGTGAAAGTGCTTGTAAAACAGTTGGGACGATGGTGGGAGGGTATTTGATTTATAGGTGTGCACGAATGGTGCCTTCTTTATTTCCTCCACTTTGGCCTACAATTCCTGCAAACGCCGCTCTTCCTTAAATTGCGAGAGGAAAATGAAAGATAATTTCAGTAAAATTGAGAAAATATTGAAGTCTCCAAAATATATTGAGGTGCTCAATATTTTATTGAATTTAAATAGGACTAGAGTAGTTGTCCCATATAATTCAGATTTGAATCATGCATGGTACCTTGCCGGTATTGTATATTTCAAACAGAAAAACTATATTGACGCATTACGTGCCTTTAAAAAGTCATACCATCACTATAAAAATGATATCGCTGCTGTTAGGGCTATTGGCAATTGTTATTCTGAATTAGGGAACCCTAAAACAGCAAAATATTATTTTATAAAAGCTATAAATATTGGCGGAGACAAATATAAAGATATAGATGTACTTATTTACAACTTGGGTAATGCCTATTTTGATATGAAAAAATATGATTTAGCAATTTCGGAGTACAAAAAAGTTAATAAAAATGATGAGGAAACTTTTGATTTGGCCCAAAAAAACATTAAACATGCCGAATCGAAAATCAA
>DBOG01000019.1:1322-30994 GCA_002299915.1 Proteobacteria bacterium UBA652
CTCCGTCACATCAACAAAACAGACAGTCATCTTACCTGCTGATACCGATATTGATGCTTTTATTGATGACCAAAATCGCCGCATTGGTAAATCCGTTAACGGCACGCACACCCAAGGGGTTTCGGGTGAATTCAAGTTAGTAGTGCAACACCTAAGTTAAAAAAGCAGGCATCGTAAGAAACTGATAAATTTAAATCATCACAATTTAAAATTCAGGAGCCCCTACGATGCCTTATGTACATTTAACCCAACAGGAGCGGTTTTGTATAGCGTATATGAATGGCACCAAATTCTAAATTCGCCTTATAGCCAGTAATAATGGGGGGTTACAGAAGCTAATTTGGGCGCTTTGTTAATGCTTGCTTTTCAAGCCGCTCTGCTAGCCACAGCTTAATAATCGATTGGCGGGTTACACCGATCCGGCTGGCTTCTCTATCTAAGGAATCCACGATCCAGATAGGGAAATCTACATTGACTCTTTTTTGAGTTTGGTTTGGACGTTTTAAGGTAGACAAATCAAGGTCGTTGATAATGTCTACTTCATTGTCATCAAATTTTTTGTCGAATGTTTTAGCTTTCATAAAGTGTTACCTCTAACGGTCGTGAACGCCTTACGGAAATAATCCTAATATTGCTTTCACGGTAGGTGATTACGGCTGACCAAAGTTTGGTGTCAATAAAGCTAATAATCAGAAATCGTGGCTTATTATCGGATGTTGCCTGGATTTCGACTAGACTGGGATCATCCTAAAGCATTTGAGCGGAGACGAAATCAATTCCGTGTTTACTCAGGTTCAAGGCGCTCTTTGCATTATCAAACTCAAAGTTATACATAGGATAAAATATATACCATAATTACTCATTTTTCAAGGTGAATTTATTTTTGGCATTTATCCTTTGTGGTTAATTTGCATTGAAAATCTGGATTCCCGCATGTTTTAGAATCACAGGTATAATGACAAGCATGAAATATACTGACCTACGCGATTTTATTGCTTACCTTGAAGAAAACGGCGAACTAAAACGGATTACGGCGGAAGTTGATCCTAATTTGGAGATGACGGAAATTTGTGATCGGGTGTTGCGGGCGGGTGGGCCGGCTTTATTATTTGAGAATCCGACAGGGCATTCAGTACCGGTATTGGGTAACTTATTTGGCACACCGCGGCGGGTGGCGCTGGGGATGGGTAAGGAATCGGTGGATTCACTGCGTGAAGTGGGTGAATTATTGGCATTATTAAAAGAACCTGAGCCACCGCAGGGGATGCGGGATGCATGGGAGAAGATGCCGGTGTTTAAACAGGTGTTGAATATGGCGCCGAAGGTGGTAAAGAAGGCAGCTTGCCAGCAAGAAGTGATTGAGGGTGATGCAGTAGATTTGAGCCAATATCCGATTCAGACGTGTTGGCCAGAGGATGTGGCGCCACTGATAACATGGGGCTTAGTGGTAACAAAAGGCTCTGAGAAACCGCGGCAGAATATGGGGATTTATCGCCAACAAGTGATTGGTAAGAACCGAGTGATTATGCGTTGGCTCTCCCAGCGTGGCGGCGCATTAGATTTTAAGGAATGGCAGGCGGCACACCCGGGCGAGCCGTTTCCTGTGTCAGTAGTATTAGGGTGTGATCCTGCAACGATTTTGGCGGCAGTGACCCCAATTCCAGATACTTTATCTGAATATGCCTTTGCAGGTTTATTGCGGGGCTCTAAAACAGAGTTAACCCATTGTATTGGCAATGATTTACAGGTGCCTGCATCGGCTGAAATTGTATTGGAAGGGTTTATTTATCCGGAGGATGTGGCAGCAGAAGGGCCATTTGGTGACCATACGGGTTATTACAATGAAGTGGATACTTTCCCTGTGTTTACGGTGGAGCGCATTACGCAACGCAAAGATCCGATTTATCACAGCACTTATACTGGCCGGCCACCTGATGAGCCTGCAATTTTAGGGGTGGCGTTGAATGAGGTGTTTGTGCCGATTTTACGCAAGCAATTTCCGGAGATTATTGATTTCTATTTGCCACCAGAGGGTTGTTCTTATCGGGTGGCGGTGGTGAGTATGAAGAAACAATATGCGGGGCATGCGAAGCGGGTGATGATGGGCGTGTGGTCCTTTTTGCGGCAGTTTATGTATACCAAGTTTGTGATTGTGGTGGATGATGATGTGGATGTGCGCGATTGGAATGATGTGATTTGGGCAATCAGTACGCGGATGGATCCGGCGCGTGATACCACGCTAATCGAAAATACGCCGATTGATTATTTGGATTTTGCCTCTCCCGTGTCGGGATTGGGCTCAAAAATGGGCATGGATGCAACCAATAAATGGCCGGGTGAGACGGATCGGGAGTGGGGCAAGCCGATTGCCCGTGATCCAGAGGTAGTCGCGCGGGTGGATGCGATGTGGGATGAGCTGGACATAGATGACGCCTGACGAGAACGACTTTTGGTTTCTGCCACTCGGCGGCACGGGCGAAATCGGAATGAATATGAATCTATACGGCCATGATGGACAATGGCTGATGGTAGATTGTGGGGTCACATTCGATAAAGAGATGGCGCCAACGGCCACGGGAGAGCGGTCGCATATTCAGATGGCCGATCCGCAATTTATTGCTTCCCGCAAGCAGCTATTAGCGGGGTTAGTGATCACCCATGCACACGAAGACCATATTGGCGCAGTGCCTTATTTATGGAAGCAATTACGCTGCCCAATTTACACCACTAAATTCACGGCTGAAATCCTACGGCGTAAGCTGGTGGAGGTGGGGCTTGATCATAAAGTGCCTGTGCATATTGTTGAAAAAGGGGGCATTCGCACAATCGGCCCTTTTGAGGTGGAATGGATTGGTTTAACCCATTCAATTCCTGATCCTTACGCATTACTGATTAGTACGCCTGTCGGTAAAGTATTCCATACGGCAGATTGGAAGTTAGATGCATCGCCGGTGGTGGGTGAGCGGTTTGACCCTGCTTGGTATCAGGATTTAGCTTTGAGGGGGATTGATGCGATGGTCTGTGATTCGACCAATGCAACTGTATCAGGTCATTCGGCGACCGAGGCGAGTTTATATAAGGGATTAAAACAGCATATTGAGGCTGCGCCGGCACGGGTGATTGTGGCGTGTTTTGGCAGCAATATCGCGCGCTTACATACCTTGGCACGGATCGCCGAGGAAACAGGTAGGCATATTGGCTTACTCGGCAGATCGTTAATTAATATGATGTCGGCAGCACGCGCAGCAGATGTCTGGCAATATGGCAAAACCTTAGTAGAACCCGCCCATTTAAGTTATTTACCGCGTGAAAGTGTATTGCTGGTGGCAACGGGCAGCCAAGGCGAACCACGCACAGCATTAAACCGATTGAGCAATCATAGTTTCCGAGATTTAGCGCTAGAACCTGGGGATACTGTGATATTTAGTTCAAAAATGATCCCAGGCAATGAAGACGCTATTGAGTCGATGATTAAACGGCTCAAGGTATTGCAAGTGACCGTGATTACGGCAGATGAGAGTGAGGTGCCCATCCATGCATCAGGGCATCCTGCTGCAGATGAGCTCGCGTTAATGTATGGTTGGGTACAACCCGATTGTACGATTCCCGTGCATGGCGAAGCAGTGCATTTAAAAACCAATGGCGAAATTGCAAAATCCGTAGGCGTTCCTAAGCAATTGATAGGAGAGAATGGGGATTTATATATGATTGCACCGATTAAAGGTATTCGGCGACAGAGAGTGGAAACGGGACGGCTCGGCTTGGATGATAAACGGAAATTATTTAAACTAGAGACATAAAAAAAGGACTTGCATCATGCAAGACCTTTTTAGGTTTAGATTATATTGTGTATTATTTCATTAATACTTTTTTCACTAAGCCAATAATGGTTGTTAACACTAAACCACTGGCACCCGCACCAGCAACAGAACCACCTGTTGAACCAAGATTACCCAATAAATCAGCCACTGGGCCTAAATTTCCAAGTAATTGGCCACCAGCAACGCCACCAATCAGACCCGTCACGGTATTGCCTAATTTTCCTAGTGATAAGCCTTTCATCAAGCCAGCAACATTACCCCCAACCGCGCCACTTACAAGTTGAATAATAATCGGTAATAAACTTTCCATAATGCTTTCCTCTTACAAATTATAAATTAATTGTACGTTAACTTTTTAATCCAGAAAGCGGTAAAACTGCTTCTGTGCCTATACCATAACAAACAATTTGCTTGTTCGTCTAGGGGCAAAAAATTAATCAGCCCTCGGTGTTTTTTTCTACCCAGTAGGCGCCCTGTTGGCGCATTTCTTTTTTCCAGAAAGGCGCTTGGTGTTTAAGTGTTTCAATCAGCCAGGCACAAGCATCCAATGCAGCGCGGCGGTGCGCCGACCAGCAGGCGATGGCGACAATAGGATCATTGGGATGAATATCCCCGACCCGATGGATAATTAAACACGCTAGTAAATCCCAGCGTTGACGGGCATCTTGTTCCAGCTGTTCCAAATAGCGTGCAGTCATCTCGGGATAATGTTCTAACAGCATGGATTGCACGGTGTCCTCATCATTAAAATCACGCATGGTGCCGACAAAAGTTGCGGTGGCGCCGAATTTATTGGCTTCGGCGTGGGATTGTTGATGTTGTGCGAACGCGTGCCAGGGATCGAATGTTTGATCGAGAATACGGGTTGCCATTATGCTTAGCCACCGGTTACGGGGGGGAAGAAAGCGACTTCATCGCCCTCATGGACCGCATCATCGAGCTGTGCATATTCCAAATTGATGGCGACCAGCATATTATCGGGCGGTGTTGCACTGTCTGTGCTTTGTGCCCACACGTCGGCAGCGGACGCTGCAGAACTTAAAGTTAACTCGGCGTGCCCCATTTTTTCGCGTAAACTGGCGAAGAACTTAACGTGAATAGTCATAAGTCATAGGATACCTGAATGTCAGATTTAACGCATTTTAATCAAGCGGGTGAGGCACATATGGTCGATGTGGGCGATAAAAGCATAAGCAAGCGGGTGGCGGTAGCTGCGGGCGAAATTGTGATGTTACCCGAGACCTTGGCATTAATTCAAGCAGGTACCCATAAAAAAGGCGATGTATTGGGAATTGCGCGGATTGCGGGGATCATGGGGGCTAAGCGAACGGCAGATTTGATTCCACTCTGTCATCCTTTAGCATTGACTAAAGTGACGGTGGATTTTGAGTATGTCGTAGAAGGCGTGCGTTGCCAAGTGCGGGCTGAAACGAATGGTCAAACGGGTGTAGAAATGGAAGCATTGACAGCCGTGCAAGTGGCGTTATTGACGATTTATGATATGTGTAAGGCAGTAGATCGGGGTATGGTGATGCAGGAGATTGGGCTATTAGAAAAGCAAGGTGGTAAATCTGGCCATTGGGAAAAAAAGAACTAGATGATTAAAAGGGGAATGTATGCTTGCCTGTTGATGTGGGTGGCGACAACTAGCTGGGCAGAATCAACGCTCCGCATTTCAACCACCACCAGCACTGATAATTCAGGCTTATTTACTGTGTTGCATCCTGCCTTTGAGGCAGCCTACGACATACGATTAGAAGTGATCGCTGTCGGTACAGGAAAGGCCTTAAAAATGGGCGCGCGTGGAGATGCGGATGTGGTGTTTGTGCATGCGCCTGCGGCAGAATTGGACTATGTTAAATCGGGTGATTTTATTGATCGCAAAGCGGTGATGCATAATGATTTTGTGTTAATTGGCGCAGCCAGTGACCCCGCGAAGATTTCAGCAGCAAAATCGGCCGCAGGCGCATTACAACGCATTGCAACAATGCCAACCGATAAAACGATTTTTGTTTCGCGAGGCGATAATTCAGGTACCCATAAGAAAGAGCTACAATTATGGCAAGCGGCAGATATTGCCCCTGAAGGTATTTGGTATTGGAAAGTGGGACAAGGCATGGGCGCAGTATTAACCATTGCAGATGAAAAGCAAGTGTATACGATGACAGATCGTGGCACTTATTTAGCTTATGCCGATAAAATTAATTTGTCTATTCTATTTGAAGGCGATATTAGCTTATCAAATCCTTATCATGTGATGGCCGTGAACCCTGCGAAACACCCACATGTACAGTATAATTTAGCGCAAAATTATATTGATTTTATTACAGGGCCCGTCGGCCAGCAGATCATTAATAATTTTAAGATTAAGGGGCAACAGTTATTTTATGGTGATGTAAAGCCATAGCAGCATACTGGCCTTTACCCAAGCGAAGAAACTCCCCTGAAAATAATATCGGCAATATATCTTATTGGCTTGGGAATTAATCCTATCTTAAGTTGACTTAATAGCACTAACCTTAGGATAATAATGGGTTGAGCAGTCGTTTTTAGCGGATAAATCAAGCATGACATTAAGAATTGAAATTGACAATTTAGCCAAGCACTTTGGTGAGATTAAAGCGGTGGATGGTGTATCGTTTTCTGTCCGCAAGGGAGAGGTATTAGGTTTCCTTGGTCCGAATGGTGCAGGTAAATCAACCACCATGAAAATGCTAACGGGTTTTTTAACGCCCACCTATGGCACAGCGCGCCTCTGTGGCTTCGATGTGTTACAAAACCCAATTGAAGTAAAAAAGAATATGGGCTATTTGCCTGAAGGCGCACCTGCGTATGCAGAGATGACGCCAGATAGTTTTTTACGATTTATTGCCGATATTCGCGGTTTATCGGGCGCGGATAAATTACGCGCAGTGGCTTCTGCGGCAGAAAGGGCGCGAATTAAACAAGTGATGTTCCAACCGATTGAGACCTTATCAAAAGGCTATAAACGCCGTGTGGGCTTGGCGCAGGCGATTTTGCATAACCCACCTGTACTCGTCTTGGATGAGCCGACAGATGGTCTAGATCCGAATCAAAAACATGAAGTGCGCAACTTGATCAACGAGATGGCGGAAGATAAGGCGATCATTATTTCAACCCATATTTTAGAAGAAGTGCATGCGATTTGTACGCGCGCTTTAGTGATTGCAAATGGCAAGATTAAGGTAGATGGCACACCAACAGAATTAGAAGCAATGTCGCGTTACTATAATGCGGTGAGCGTTAAAGTGGTGGGAGTTGAATCTGAAAAAGTCATGGCACTGCTAAATGGCTTGGATAAAGTATCAGAAACCGAATTATTGCCATTGGATGCAGGCTGCCGTGCTTATCCTGTTTCAGGTCAAGCAATGGTGGCTGAATTATCGCAAGCGATTCGTAGCCAAGGCTGGGAGATTGCCACCTTGCATGTTGAACAAGGTCATTTGGATGAAGTATTCCGTAATGTGACCACAGACCAAGCAATGCAGGGGGCAGCATAATGCAAAATATTTGGTTTATTATGAAGCGCGAGTTCAATGGTTATTTTGCAACACCGGTGGCGTATGTCTTTATCATTATCTTTTTATTGCTTGCTGGGTTTTCGACCTTTTTCGTGGGGAATTTCTTTGAGCGGGGCGAGGCAGATTTATATCCATTCTTTTCCATGCATCCTTGGTTATATGTGTTGTTGATACCCGCGATTTCGATGCGCTTATGGTCGGAGGAACGCAAAACAGGGTCAATTGAATTATTGATGACCTTGCCTATTTCGGTGTTTGAAGCGGTGCTGGGTAAGTTCTTAGCTGCCTGGGCATTTACGGGTTTGGCATTGTTACTGAGCTTCCCCTTGTGGATCACGGTGAATTATTTAGGCGATCCTGATAATGGTGTGATTCTGGCAGGCTATGTCGGTAGCTTATTGATGGCGGGTGGGTTTTTGGCGATTGGCGGCTGTATTTCAGCGCTGACTAAAAACCAAGTGATTGCCTTTGTATTGAGCCTCGTGGTGAGTCTGATTTTTGTGCTGAGTGGGTATGGCATTGTATTAGATTTCTTTAGTGGCTGGGCACCAAAAGCGTTGGTTGAAGCGATTAGTTCTTTTAGTTTCTTAACGCATTTTGATGCGATATCGAAAGGGGTTATTGATATGCGCGATGTGTTTTATTTTGTGTCGTTAATTGCGATATGGTTGTTTGCGAATGCCATTGTCGTCAATTCCCGCAAAGCAGATTAAGGGCGTCAATGATGAATAAACAATTATTATCAACAACCGGCCTGATATTGGCCATTATTTTATTTATTGCGTTTAATATTGTAACCACCGGCAATTTGAAATCTGCACGGGTAGATTTAACCGCAGATAATCTTTATACCTTATCTGAAGGTACATTGAATATCTTAGATAAATTAGAAGAGCTGATTACCTTGCGATTTTATTACACAGAGCAAGTAGCGCAGGAATTACCAACGCTGAAAGCCTATGCCACCCGTGTGCAAGAATTACTGGGTGAATATCAGCGTGCGGCAAAAGGTAATATAAAGCTACAGATCATCGATCCTAAGCCTTATTCAGATGATGAAGAACGTGCCAAACAATATGGTTTACAAGGTGTGCCGATCAGTGGTGAAACCGATCCTATGTATTTTGGTCTGGTAGGTAATAATTTATTGGATGGCCTAGAGCGGATCACCTTTTTTCAGCCTGAGAAAGAAGATGTATTGGAATATGATTTAACCAAGTTGATTTATACCCTATCGAATGTTGAGAGAAAAACAGTGGGTGTGTTGAGTGCCTTAGAAGTTAATGGAGAAGAATATGATCCCCTTAAAGGCTATGCACCTTCAGCCGATGCGGGAGGCCCTTGGCCGGTGATGAATGCATTACGCGAGTTATTTAATGTCGATGTATTGCCAAACGATATCCGTCGTATTCCAAGCACGATGGATGTATTGTTGATTATTCATCCTAAAGATTTTTCAACTGACACTTTATATGCGATTGACCAATATGTGTTGAAGGGGGGCAAGGTGATTGCCTTCGTTGATCCTTATGCTGAAATTGATATTCCTGAAAAAGATCCCGATAAGCCAATGGCAGCAATGATGACTTCACGCAGTTCAAATATGCCTGAATTATTTAAAGCATGGGGCATCGAACGGGTGAGCACGGATATTGTGGCGGATTTGAAAACAGCGGAACAAGTTAACTTTGGTGCAAACTCGAATCATCAAGCAATTGATTATGTATTGTGGCAGGGTTTGGTGGGGGATCAGTTTAATCAGGATCAGGTAATTACCCGTGATTTGCGTAAAGTCGTGATGGCAACGCCGGGTCGATTTAAGATTTTAGAAGATACAGATATGACGGTTATCCCATTATTATCTTCAACCAATGAAGCGATGCTGATCGATAAACGGGTGGTGCAATTTCGTAATAACCCAATGGCATTATTAACCAAGTATCAGCCAGGCACAATCAGCTATCCTATGGCAGTGTGGGTAAAGGGTATCAGTGAATCAGCATTTCCTGATGGCTTGCCAGATGCAAGTGGAAAAGTAGCAAAACCACCTGGCCATGTAGATAAAGCCACTGAATCTATTGATGTGATTGCAGTGGCAGATGTGGATATGCTGCAAGATCGTTTCTGGGTGCAATTGCAAGATTTCTATGGCGAACAAATTGCCTATAGCACAGCCAATAATATTGATTTCTTAGTTAATTCACTAGATGTGTTGGCAGGCAGCAATGGTTTAGTCAGTGTGCGGTCTCGTGCAGGTTTTTCACGGCCTTTCCACCGGGTATTAGCCTTGCAACGAGATGCCGATAAACGCTATTTAACCAAAGAGCGTGAACTGAAGAAAACCTTAAAAGAAACCGAGCAGTTTATTGCTAGATTGCAATCTGAACGGGGCGATGGTGATAGTGATACCTTGCTAACGACAGAACAGCAGCAGGAACTGGAAACACACAAAGTAGTGGTGAATAAAACACGTCAACAGCTGCGTGAAGTGCAAAGTAATTTGCGTAAAGACATTAACCAGCTTGATGCAAAAGTGAAATTCTTTAATATTGGTTTGGTGCCGATTATCGTGGCAATATTTGCCCTCATTACGGGTTGGATGCGTGTTAAAAAACGCACCCAAGGCCGAACACAGCAAGCGTAAGAGAATAAGACGATGAAAAAAATAAATAGCTTCACGGTGTTACTGATATTGACCATTGTAATGGTGATATTCATGCTGATAACCCTCCAGCGGCCGAGTAGCAATAGCGATGATTATGATTTGCTGTATCCTGATTTATTCGCAGAGCTGAGTAACGTTGACCAAGTAAAATTTGCAGCAGTAGGACAAGAATCTTTTACGCTGGATAAAATAGGGTCAGATTGGTTTGTAGCAGAACGCTGGAATTATCTAGCAGACTTTAACAAAGTGAAGCGGGCCCTGATTGATATTTCCGAAGCGCAGATTTTAGAACAAAAAACCAGCGATCCTGAATACTATAGCTTGCTCGGTGTGAATGATATTGCAGAAGGAGATGCAACATCACGCCAAGTGACCTTATTAAGCGATGGCAAGGTGGTTGCAGATTTGATCGTTGGGAATCAGCGTGAAACCAATAGCACCAGTGGGCCAAGCCAATATCATGTGCGTAAAGCGGGTGACGCTGAATCTTGGCTAGTGCAGGGCTATTTACAATTAAATCCCGTGATCCTAAATTGGGTGCAGGGTGAGATCTTCCATGTGGCACGCGAACGGGTGCAGCAAGTAACGATCAGCCAACCTAATGGCGATGTAGCAGTGATTCAAAATATTGGTGAAAAGAATAAATTTGGTGTGCCCAATATGCCCGCAGGGACCAGCTTCAAATATCCCCAATTAGGCTATGATATTGCAGGCACAATCCATGAACTACAATTAGAAGATATGCAGCCTATTGCAGATTTCTCTCGGGGTGATGTGGATGTTGTTAAAGCGGAATTCATTACCTTTGATGGCCTAAAAATAAATTCAGAAACCTCCTTTATTGATGGACAATATTTTGCCACCTTCAAAGCCAGCTTTGATCCCAATATCGTGCAACCCGCCCCTGAAGAGGTTCAAGCGGCAGATGGTTTAAAAACCGCTGGGCAAGTGCAAGCAGAAGTAGAAGCAATCAACAAAAAAGCCTCACCATGGGCTTATCGCCTAGCGGGGTTTGTGGGCACAAACTTAATGCGTGCAGAAGCGGATATTATCAATAAATCAGAACAAAGCATCCCGATGCCAGCAGATGTTACGGGTGGTTTTGGTGCTAATTAGGTATTAGGAAGAGCATCTTGTGTACTCGTATTTAAGAGGTTTGAGAAATGGCGCAATGGCTTACAGCGATGCAAAAAGGTCAGCAGAAATTTCAGCAAGGTAATTTTGCAGAGGCATCACACCATTTTAGCAGTGCGACAAAAACAGATCCTAAACGCCCTGAAGGCTGGGCTAATTTAGGCGTGTCGCTTGTAGAGATGGCTGAATATCATGAGGCAAAAACGGCATTGCAGCGAGCGATTGAAATTGCGCCGAATATAACGGTATCTTATCTCGCATTAGGAGATGCTAATAGGTTTTTGGGCTTGATAGAGGAAGCATTATCAGCCTATCAGCATGCAGTCGGTTTGCAACGCTCTCCGATGGGATTAAATAAGCTGGCTTGTATTTTACGCAGAGTGGGCAAGCCACAACAGGCGGATAGTTTATATCGAGAAGCCTTACAAATAGCTCCCAATTTTACGCTAGCGAGCGTTAACCTTGCGACATTACAAGTTGAATTGGATAAGCTAGATGAGGCACAAAAACAACTAGACCGCTTATCAAAAATAACACTTTCTCCAGAAGAGCGGGCAGAAGTAAATACAACGCGAGATGCTTTGAGCGTTTATCAACGATTGCAAGATCCCATTAAGATCGCAAGCACACAACACAAGCTAGCCCCATTAGAAAAAGCATTACAGTCTATACCTGATCAGTATCTACACGTTGATGACAATATTATAGCTGGAATTGAACGATATGCGGAGTCAGCCAGAAAGCTATCAGAAAGGTCTGAAACAGTACCTTCTCTATCAGAACCACCACCAGAAGATTGGCCGTTGATTGAGGGATTATTTATGATCCCTTTTGTGGAAACAGTCGATGATTATATAAGAATAAAAACGAGGATTGAAGGTGGAGAAACGCTAACGGGTGATCTTTTGGAGTCGGTTAATATGGAACGTGTCGTAAAAGCAATGCGCCTGGTTGACTATGTAAGCTTAGAAGACCCGGTTAAAGCAGAAACATATTTTCGATATTGGCATGCATTGTCGACACTGAATGTGTCAGATATGCAGCCAGGTCAATTTAAAGTAACCCAAAATATGACCAATGCAGATATAACAAAAAGACGTGCAGAACCCCACTTGGTAACAGGTACATTTAGGCATTTTATAACGGAAATATACACAACACTACCCGCTGGTTTATATCGAGGATTGGTCACCATGTTGGCTATTTCAGACATCCATGCCTTTGCCGATGGTAACGGTCGGCTTGGCGGTGCTTGGCTCAATAGAGAGCTTGAGGCAGAAGGAGATTTTCCAATTATTTTGACTTCAGAATTAGGTAATAAGGGACGGTTTTCAGCTGCTAGGCGTGAAGTCCGACGAAATGGTGGAGATTTGTCTCCAATGGTGGATGTTGTGATAGAAGCGCAGCAATTCTCACGGACGTTTTGTGAAACATTAAAAAACGAGATAAACTAGCCGTCTAAATTTATTGCCCTCGTAGCTCACTTGGATAGAGCGGCCCCCTCCTAAGGGGCAGGTAACAGGTTCAACTCCTGTCGAGGGCACCATTTATGCCTTATCTTAGTATCATCAGGTGTAATAGCCCCGAAAAATAAACCAAGTTAAAAGTAGAAAATTCGATGATCCTTCAGCTTAAAAAAGAGGGGTAGAGTTCAGCTTCTGTCGGGGTCAATTATTTAAGCCTTTATCAGGGCTTGCACATGTGCCACAGCAGCAGTCGCGCTGCCTTCGATATTGTAGCCACCTTCTAAAACTGATACAAGGCGGCCTTGGCAATGTTTATTGGCAAGCGAGACGAGGCTATTTGTTAGCCATTGATAGCCCGTGTCGCTGACTTGATGGCAGCCTAACAGATCGTTAGTTCGGCTATCAAACCCGCAAGAAATTAAAATTAGATCGGGTGCAAATGCATCGACGGCAGGTAGTATTTTCTCTTGATAGACTTGTTGATATTCGGCATCTCCTGAGCCACACGGTAAGTGGATATTGATGTTGTATCCTTTGCCAGCGCCAGCACCTGTGCGAGCAGGATCGCCTGTTCCTGGATAGGCTTGCCAATCGTGGCTGGAGCAGAATAAGATGTTGGGGTCATCGTAAAATGCATCTTCGGTGGCATTGCCATGATGATAATCCCAATCGATAATGGCGATCTTTTTTAAGCTAAATTTCTGCTGAGCATAACGGGCAGCAACCGCAATGTGATTGTAATAGCAAAAGCCTTCTTCTTTGCCTGTGTTGTGAGCATGATGGCCGGGTGGACGGGTGGGGCAAAAGGCATTGCGGAGGGAGCCATTACATACAGTGTCAACAGCTGCGAGGACATGGGCGGTGGCATGGCTGGCCACGCGATGGGCAATGGGTGAATTTTTTCGGATCGTGTCGATGTGGGATTGGCTGTGAATCGTGCGGATCCAAGGTTCAATATTCTTGAGCGGTGTTAGGGGATGTAGTTTGTCGAAAAATGAGGCATCGGAGAGAGCATCCAGAATCGCACGATAACGCATGGGAGATTCGGGATGATCTTGGGCGATATGATGTTGTAAATAGATATCATCTAATGTGATACCTGTGTGGCGGGATTGTGCCAGTAAGAAGGGCGCGTGGCTAAATAATCCGCTTACGATTACTCCCTGCGTGGTGGCGTGTAAAAACTGTCGGCGTTGCATTAGATATAGAGTGTGGTATCCGCTTCGCTGGAAAATTCTAGGAAGGTGGCGGCGCCGCCTGAAGTAATGCCGTCGATAAAATCAGTTTGTTTGAAATCAAATAAATCGACTGTCATTTGGCAGGCGATCAGTTCAACACCAGAGTCAATACAAATTTCACGCAGTTCTTCAATGCTAGCAACGCCTTTTTGTTTGAGTTTACGTTTCATCATCCAGGTGGCGAACCATTCTAGGCCTGGGATCACTTGGATGATGCTGGGCACGGGAATGGGCATCGGCATAGCGGGATTGCCGAGTGGCGAGACTTTGGGGTTGAGATCTTTGCGCAGCAGTTGCAGGCCATAGAAGGTGAAGAAAATTTTGACCTCATAGCCTAAAGCGGCGGCAGTTGAGGCAAGAATAAATGGTGGGTAACCACCGTCTAATGTGCCTTTGCTGGCAATAATGGCAAATTTCTTGGCCATTAGTTAGCGCCTTTTTCAATTAGGAAATAGCGTTTTTCACCATCGATATAGAAGTCTAGCAATGGATTGCTTGTCATTTTGGCAAAGGCGGCAATATCTTTATCCGCCCCGGTATCGGTGGCAATTAAACGGAGCTTTTGGCCTGTTTTCATACCATTAAGTTCTTTGCGCGCTTTGAGCACAGGCAAGGGGCAATTTAAGCCAGAAGCATCCAGTTCGATATCAAAATCAGCCATAATGTATCCTTAAAGTATTTTATTTCTAAAGATGGAAGCCCTTCGACAGGCTTAGAAGAGACAGAGTTCATAGAATTATAGCAGTAATGACTTGCTTGGAACCCTGTATAAGAGATAAGGTCATAAGAATATGACAAAAAAACGGTGTGTGATTGGATTAGTATTACTGAGTGTGGTGTGTGTTACAGCTACCTATGCCGATGAGATCTTATTGCCTGATTTAGGCGATAGTTCGGGCGCATTAGTGTCGCCACAACAGGCTTTTCGGGTGGGGCAATCTTTTTATTGGCAGTTACAGCAGTCGGTTGATTTGATAGATGACCCTGAAATCACCCATTATCTACGGGATCTTGGCTGGGATTTAGTGTCGAATAGCCATGCGCAGGCGCAGGAATTTACGTTTTTTATGGTGCCTGATTCATCGGTGAATGCCTTTGCAGCACCTGGCGGGTTTATTGGGGTGCATAGTGGGTTGATGTTGACCAGTGAAACAGAAGATGAGTTGGCTTCTGTATTGGCGCATGAAATATCCCACGTGACACAACGGCATTTATTGCGGTCGTTTGAGAAAGCCAAGCAGATGGATGTGCCGATGATGGCGGCGATGGTGGGGGCGATATTATTGGGTGCGGCAAATCCTCAAGCAGGTCAAGCAGCATTAATGGCAGTGCAGGCGGGTGGGGTACAGATGCAATTGAATTTCACGCGCTCACATGAACGAGAAGCCGATAATTTGGGGATGCAAACATTAGCAAGGGCAGGGTTTGACCCGAATGCGATGCCGCAGTTTTTTGAGCGATTAGATAAAACAGGGCGGTTTTATCAAGGCAAGGAAGCCATTCCAGAATTTTTACTGAGCCATCCCGTGACAACGGAGCGGATAGCGGATGCACGCGGCCGGGCAGTGGCCTATCCAAAACAAGAACAGATGCGTGATCAGCAACAATTTTATTTGATGCGAGAGAAATTACGCGTATTGACAACAACAAATATGGTGGCGTTGGTGAAGCAGTATGCGACATCAATCAGCTTGGATAAAATATTAGATTCACCAAAGGCGAGGTCAATGCGTTATGGGCATGCTTTGGCATTATTGGCGAGCACACGCTACACCGAAGCGCGCGCCGCATTAACTCCATTATTGAAGCAAGATCCTGATAGGATAAGCTATCAGCTAGCATTAGCAGATATTGAGCGGTCAGTGGGTCATGTGAAGACAGCATTAAAAATTTATGAAGATAATTTGGCCTTATATCCCGGGCATTATGCACTGACTGTTCACTATGCGAAAACATTGATGCAGGAGGGGGATACCAAGCGAAGTATACAATTATTGACAGATCTCATCTCTGATCAGACGCCGTCACTGGTGTATAAGTTATTATCGCAGGTAACGGGTGATGCAGGGGATAATAGCCGTGCACATCGCTGGTTGGCAGAGTATTATTATGGTTCAGGGCAGTTGAAGCAGGCAGCAGATCAATTGCGCTTGGCGGCTGAGGTGCGAGGGCGCGATGAATATGCGCGTGCCCAAATTAGTTCACGCTTACGTGAGGTAGAATATGCCATTGATGAAATGGAAGTAGATAAACGATGACAGCAGAAATGGAACAGAAATTCAATCAGAATAGGCGCTTATTATTGAAGGCGGGCGTATCTTCAGTCACCTTGGCGCTGGCTGTGAGCAGTGGATTATTGCTGCCGAGAAAGGTGATTGCCCATTGGCCAAAAGAGGCTTTTTCAGCACAAACGGTGGAAATGGCCTTATCTGCATTATTAGGAAAAACTGAGCCGATCTATACGGGCAAGGAAGTACAATTTAAAACGGCTTTACCCCCTAGTTATGCGGTAAATGGCGCATCGGTACCTGTTGAGATCCAGAGTGATTTGGAACAGATTGAACGTGTCATTATTTTGGTGGAGAAAAACCCTGTTCCTCTAATTATGAGTGCTGAACTGATGGAAGATGTTGTGATGCCATTTAAGACAATGATTAAAATTGCGGAAGACTCTAATGTGATTGCCATTGTTTGTGCTGATGGTAAGCTTTATTCGACAACCCGATTTGTAGAAGTGGATATTGGAGGGTGTGGCTAATGGGAACGAGTGTAAGCAGTAAAGATCGTATCCGCGCTAAGTTAAAAGAGGGGCGGACGGTGGTGCGTGTATTGCTTGCACATCCAATGCACACAGGGCGTGTAAAAGATGCTTTAGAGGAACTGATTCCGATTGAGTTTATTCAAGATATTCGGTGCTGGCGCAATGAAATAGAAGTGTTGTCGATGAAATGTGGGACAGGCATTGCGCGTAATCCTTATTTTTCATTCCAACTTGCAGCGGGTGTGTCGGGTGATGCAATACGTATTACATGGGTGGATAATAAAGGGGCAAAGGGCGCTGCAGAAACGGTTGTTAAATGAGCCTAAGGCGTAAAGTTAATACAGGCGTCTTTTTACTATTATTGATCGCCGTATTAGCCAGTATGTCATTGCTGATTTCAAATGCACGCCAATCGGTGCATGCCGACGCTGAGGATGCGATGCGTTCAGCAGCAGAGTTGATTACGGTACTTTTATCAGGCGAATATCTTAGCCGAGAGATGAGTATGCGCTCGCATGTGGAGCGTATTGTGCCAGCTATCAGTCAGATCCGAAGTTTACATATTTTAATGTTTGGCCGTGACGGTTTATTATTTGAAGGTGAGCCAAAAGCGTTTGAGAAAGAAGCCCCTAACTGGTTTATAGATTTATTAAAGCCAGATATAAAGCCCTTTTCAAGGCGATTTGGATCGGGGCATATGGTGATTTATGCTTCCCCATTACAGGAAATTGATGCCCGCTGGCGCGATGTGCGTGGTTTATTGGTATTAGGCTTACTCATGTTATTGGCGACAATCGCATTACTGTATTGGGGGTTAGGGCGGATAACAAAGCCCTTAGATCGCATCTCTAAAGGGTTGGCATCGATTGAGCAAGGTGATTTAAACTTACGCTTGCCACATTTTGGCTTGGAGGAAATGGATCAAATTGGCCAGACCTTTAACCGCATGGGTGAAGCACTGACTGATAGCATGGCCGAAAATCGGCGCATGGCGATATTGGTACAGCAATCTGGAGATGCTATTTTATCGGTCGATCTGGCTGGGAAAATTGATTTTTGTAATCCTGCGGCAGCGGTTTTATTTGGTGAGACAGCAAATAAACTAGTTGGCCGGTCGATAGCAACGTTAGGATTCTCGCAATCGGAAGATGAGATTATGCTGGCTGTGGCGCGTGGGCAGGCCGTCGAAAATATTGAAACCAGTTTGAACCAAGATAGCCATGCCGCGCTATTATTTTCTGCGATGCCATTGTTAGATCCAGGCGATATTACAACAGGGCTAGTGTGTACCTTGCGCGATATTACCGAGCATAAAGAAGCAGAAGCGGCGGCGCAGCAACTGTATGAAACGCGCTTATTAGCACAGCATATGGCTGAAGTACAAGAAAAAGAACGGCGCCATTTGTCGCAAGAATTACATGATGAATTAGGCCAGTGTTTAACGGCGATTAAAACGGATGCGGTGTTGATCAGTAACCGCAGTGAGGCGGTTGATTCAAAAATCCATGTGAGCGCTCGGGCGATTATTGATGTCACTAGCCATATTTATGATGTGGTGCATAATATGATTACACGGCTGCGCCCTAGCCCGTTAGATGATTTAGGCTTGGTCGCAACGCTAGAAGAAAGTATTGCAAAATGGCAACAGCGGCAAAGCCAAATTGAATTTAAGCTAGAATTGGCTGGCGAACTAAATGATTTGGGTGAAACGTTGAGTATGACGGTTTTCCGCGTGGTGCAAGAAGCACTCACCAATGCAGTGCGCCATGCCGATGCAACAGAGATTATGATTCAGGTTCAACGACAGGAACAAACCGTTGCGACAGGTGATTTGCTATCATTAACCATCACAGATAATGGTAAGGGCATGGTGGTGGAGGATTTTCATTCAGAAGTAGATTTCGGCTTGTTGGGAATGCGAGAGCGGGTGCGAAGCCTATCAGGTCAGTTTGAAATTGTGAGTGTGTTGGGCGAGGGGCTATCAATTCAGATTACGATCCCATTAGTAACAGAAGGATAAGGCAGTGGCAAAATTAAAAATATTATTAGTGGATGATCATGAGCTGGTGCGAGCAGGATTCCGGCGTTTATTAGAAGATGGCGATGAATTTGAGATTGTGGCGGAAGCAGGCAGTGGTGAACAAGCCTGCCAAGACTATCAAAAATATCAGCCAGATACGGTGGTGATGGATATTTCGATGCCAGGGATTGGTGGCATTGGTGCTATTGAGCGGATTATTGCCCGCGATCCAGACGCAAAAATCCTAGTATTAAGTGTACATGAAGATACTGTGTTCACCACCCGTGCTTTGCAGGCAGGTGCACTGGGCTTTATTCCCAAACGCAGTGCACCAGAAGAAATGCGCCATGCTGTGTTACAAGTGGCACAAGGAAAAAGACATCTCGATCCTGAAATAGCACAGCAGATTGCGATGCACAAAATGGGTGGACAGGCCAATGTGTTAGAAGATTTGAGCCAGCGAGAATTTGAAGTGTTTCGATTACTGGCAGAAGGGAAAACAGTGAATGATATTGCGGGTTTGTTAAGTCTCAGCCCGAAAACAGTCGGGACACACCATACCAATATTAAGCAAAAACTAGGGGCAACGAATGCCGCTGAATTGGCTCGGTTGGCGATTAGGAATGGTATTTTAGAAGCGTGAAAATGGATAGGTAACGTAAAATGTGGGTCATTCATTCCCCTATTGGGAGTGATGTTTTTACGTTACTTAGAATATAAAAAAGCCTCGTATCGCAAGATTAAGGGGCTTTTTTTGTGCAATTCCTAGGATAATATCCTAATAAGGAATTTATCCTATATCGCTTTTTGGGGAAGAGACTACAATGTGTTGTTTACAAGAGAGTAGGAAATGAATTTAAAGTTACGCCTGAATTTAATTATTACGATTTTATTATTATGTATTGTTGCAATTGGTGGCATGTACACCACCCAAAATGCACGGAAAAATATTCAAGCAGAAATTGCTTCGACCGCTGTATTGGCAGTACATATGCTAGATGCTGAAATTGTGCAGTTAGGAAATTATACAGGTTGGATTGATGAACCAAGCGGCGTGAAGGGTTCTGTTTTTAGGTTGAGTAGTTTGAGCGATGTGAGGCATGTTAAAGTTGAATTTTTTGATGCACAAGGTGTGTTGAGAGACAGTAACCGAGCCGATAATATTATTGAAGACAATCCGCCGCCTACATGGTTTGTGCGGGCAATGGACACGGTAACCACGGAAATGCCCATTACGAAACGGCAAGTATATCAAGCGGGTAATACAGTTGGCGAGTTAGTGGTCACGCCCGATCCGTCATATGAAATTGCGGAGATTTGGGAGGATACAAAAGCTATTTTACGATTAATGGCATTA
This sequence comes from Proteobacteria bacterium UBA652, assembly GCA_002299915.1. Classification (GTDB taxonomy): domain Bacteria; phylum Pseudomonadota; class Gammaproteobacteria; order Nitrosococcales; family Methylophagaceae; genus UBA652. The sequence continues at coordinate 21,327 of DBOG01000019.1, forward strand.
TTCTTTATCGTTGCTAATATTTTGATTTATTGGGCGGTTAGTAAAGGCTTAAGACCGATTGAAAAGGTATTGAAAGCGTTAACAGAGCTAGAACTTGGAAATTTTGCATCACGATTGCCAGAATTTTCTTTGCCAGAGTTAACGGGGATCAGCCAAAAATTTAATGTGATGGCAGAGACATTACAAGGCAGTGTTGAAAGTAATCGACATTTAACGCAGCAAATAATTAGCTTACAAGAGGATGAGCGGAAAAATTTGGCGCGGGAGCTACATGATGAAATTGGCCAGCATCTCACCGCGGTCCATATTGATTCAGCTGCCATTGTGAAATCAACAGACTTAACAATGGTCAAGGAAAGTGCAGAAGCGATTGATGGGGTGGTGAAGCAGATGATGGATATTGTCCATAATATTTTGCAACGTCTGCGACCAACAGGGCTTGATGAATTGGGTATAGAAGCCGCATTACAAGAACTGGTAAGTAGCTGGCAACAACGGAACAGAGATGTGTTGATGACATTGCAGGTATCAGGTGATTTTTTAGATGTAAGTGAACCCGTATTGGTCACCGTATTTCGGTTGGTGCAAGAGTGTCTTACCAATATTACACGGTATGCAGATGCAGAAAAAGTAGATGTGAATGTCTATCGTATTGGCAATAAGATTAATTTGAGTATCAAAGATGATGGGATGGGCTTTGATACGCAAATAAAGCCGACAGGATTTGGTTTGTCGGGGATGCGAGAACGGGTAACCGGACTCGCGGGAGAATTTGAATTGATTTCCCATAAATTAAAAGGTACAGAGGTGAAAGCCAGTTTGCCTTGTGTTGTAAAGGAATAAAGATGAAAACATCAACAATTAATGTGATATTGACAGATGACCATGCGGTTGTAAGATCAGGTCTAAGACGTTTATTGGAACAGAATGAAGACATTAACGTGGTGGCAGAAGCAGAAAGTGGCGAGCAGGCGTATCAATTGTTTTCAGACATGATGCCTGACGTATTGGTGATGGATATGTCGATGCCAGGCATTGGTGGTTTAGAAGCCTTGAGACGTATTTTGGCGAAATATAACACAGCGAAAATCATTATTTTTTCAATGCATGAAAATGCAACCTTTGCCACCCAAGCTCTCACCGCGGGTGCCGTTGGTTATGTCACCAAATCAGGGGATGCAAATGATTTGATCACGGCAGTACGCACTGCTGCACAAGGGAAAAGTTATTTAAGCCCTGAAATGGCACAAAAAATCGCCTTACAGAGTATGACGGGAGATGACAATCCTGCGCAGAGGCTAACAGTGCGGGAATTTGAGGTGTTTCGCTTATTAGCAGAAGGTCGAGTCACAGAAGAAGTGGCGAAAATATTGAATATTGGTCAGAAAACAGCGGCAAATTATCAAACAATGCTAAAACAAAAATTGGATGTGTCTAGCCCCGTTGAATTGGTAAGGTTGGCAATCAAACATGGTGTGATCGAAGGTTAAAATATTTTGGGATACACTACTTAAATAACATAGGAGAATTGAAATGAAAACAAATGTATTAATAATGGTATCAAGTATCGCAATGTGGGCGCTGCCAAATTTGGTGTCGGCAGGGTTTATTGAGGGCAAGGCCGCGATGCTAGAAGGAGATTATTCAGCAGCAGTAGCGGAGTTTGAGCCCTTAGCAAAGGGGGGCGATCTAAAATCGCAATATATTATGGCTGTTATTAATGATGATGGTTTGGGACAAGAGCGTGATTATAAGGTCGCAGCGAACTGGTATACCAAGGCAGCAGAGCAAGGCGACATTAATTCACAATATAATTTAGGCGTGATGTATACCAAAGGCCAGGGCGTTAAGAAAGATGCTGAAAAAAGTGTTAATTGGTATCGAAAAGCAGCAGATCAAAAATTCCCCCCCGCACAATATGCCTTAGCAGACATGTATATGAGAGGATGGGGCGTGGAAAAGAGTATGACAGAGGCAGCGATGTGGTTTGAGAAGGCGGCGCAGCAAGGTAACTTTAAATCACAGTTAATGTTGGGGATCCTTTACTTAGAAGGTAATGGGGTGAAGAAAGATGAGATGGCGGCAGCGAAGTGGATTAAACAATCTGCGGAACAAGGCCATTATAAAGCACAATACACAATGGGCATGATGTATAACAAAGGCGTTGGAGTGAAGAAAAACTTGGTATTGGCTTATGCCTTATTGGACGTGGCATCCCGTGATGGACATGGCTCAGCAAAAAATATACGGGATGAAATTGTCGGCCAAATGACCGAAGCACAGCAAACACAAGCAAAAGAAATGGCGATACTGTGGCAGTCAGGAAAGCCAATCTCAATTCCGAATAGCTAAGGCCCCATCAATCATGAGCCGATGAAGCCTGAGATATAGCAATATCTCAGGCTTGTTTGTATTCATAGTCATATCACCTGTTATTCCTAACAACACAATGACATTGTCCCGCTATAAATAAGGAAGACCACTCAATAATAAATGTTATGTGATGTTTATAGTGTGTGAACGCTATCCGTAATCTTGCGAGACGGCGGTTAATCCTAATAATATGCAGGAGAGAAGTATGAAAAAGAAAAAATTTATTATGCGTACTGGCATAGTTGCCCTAAGCGCTATCGCAATGATAGGGCTTGCAGGTCAAGCATCAGCAAACGCTGATATCACGTCAAATAATAAGGATCAAAACCTCTGGGGTTCGCCTGGTGGTGACTATGCATTAACACGGCATAGTGGTTTAAGTGATATCAATACGAAAACTGTTGGTAACTTACATATGGCTTGGGAACAATCTACAGGCGCATTACGGGGTCATGAAGGTCAACCAGTAGTGGTTAACCATAATGGCAAACCAATGATGTATTTTGTAAGTGCATGGCCAAATATTGTACAAGCTTTAGATTTATCGGATCCAGATAACCCGAAACAAATCTGGAACTACAACAAGAAAACTGACCGTGATATGTCTGCTGTACCTCGTGCATGTTGTGACACCATTAACCGTGGTTTGAACTATGCAAATGGTAAAGTAGTGTTTCACACACTAGATGGACTATTGATTGCATTGGATGCATCAACAGGTAAAGAAGTTTGGATCACTAAGCATGCGTTTCCTGAAAAAGGTGAAACCCATACTGGACCTGCAATGATTGCTGGTGGGCTTGTGTATGCGGGGTTTGGTGGTGATGAATTTGCTGCTCGTGGTCGTACGGTTGCTTATGATTTAGAAACAGGTAAAGAAGTGTGGAAATGTCATAGCACAGGGTCTGATAAAGACGTATGTCTAACACCAGACACTAATAAAGACAATCCTCACTACGGTACTTACGGTCATGATTTGGGTATAATTACTTATCCAAATGATGAGTGGAAAATTGGTGGTGGTGCACCTTGGGCTTGGTACAGCTACGATGCTGACTTAGACATCGTTTATATGGGTACAGGTAACCCAGGCCACTGGTCTCCTGCTTACCGTTGTGGTGAAACAGGTGAAAACTTAACGCATGAAAAATGTAATGAGTATAACCCTAAAATTAACTCAGGTAACTGGGATAATAAATGGTCTATGACGATTATGGCACGTAAGGCTAAAACCGGTGAAATGGTGTGGGCTTATCAAAAAACACCATTTGATCAGTGGGACTATGATGGCGTAAACGAAAATATCTTAGTTGATATGAAAGTTGACGGCAAAATGCGTAAGTCTTTAGTTAACTTTGACCGTAATGGCTTTGCTTATGTATTAGATCGCGAAAATGGTGATTTATTACGTGCGCATAAATTCGTTACAGTTGATTGGGCAACGAAAGTTGATTTAACAACAGGTCGTCCACTTAAAGTGAAAGAGCATTCTCCTTTTGAGCGTGGTCGTAATGTGGCAGTGTGTCCATCAGCAATGGGTGGTAAAGATCAGCAACCTGGTTCAGTAGATCCAGCAGATCCAGAATGGTTCTATATGCCTACTAACCAATGGTGTATGGAAGATGAGCCTCAAGAACGTACGCATACCCAACAAGGTACGGTGTATGTATTTGCTAACGTTTATATGTATCAAGAAAAGCCAGGTGTAACGGCTAAAATGATCAAGTTTAACGTGCTGACTGGTAAAACAGCTGAAGTTTCGGATCCCTGAGGTGTTGTATTCTTTATCAAATACATTATCCACTTTAGTCCAGATTTGCACCTGTTTATTAGGCGCATAGCGGGCATTTAAATTCACCACAGTGTGGCTTGAAATCTTATCAAGTTGATTGCTTTCATCACCCCGCATATACGTGTCTGACGCATAATTCAGCGTTGCGCCGACATGGAAATTATCATATACGGCGTAATCAGCACCTAGCTTGAAGTTGTGTTCAGGAATGGCAGGAAGCGTATCGCCTGATTTAATAAAAACACCATTTGGGTCAACCACACTGGCTAACCGTTCATCTGATTCAAAGGTCGCATCAATATAGCTATAGTTTGCAAACCATGCTAATTTTTGATGTGCACCACTTAGACCTAACTCCACGCCTTGGCGACGGGTTTCATCGATATTTTGGAAGAAACCAGCACCCGCGGAAGAAATGGTGGTAAATAATAAATCATCTTCGAGTTTGGTGCGGAATACAGCGGCATTCCAATTGACTTTTCCTGCTAGTGCAAGTTTTCCACGCAAACCTAATTCAAGCGTTTTACCAATAACGGGATCAAGCGGTGGATCAGCGACGAATGAGTTAGGTAAGTTACAAGGATCATCAGGATCAGCACAGGTTAATTCTGCTGCCGTAGGCGTACGGAAACTTTCATTATAAGCACCATAAACGGTGAGGTTATCTGAGGCGCTATAGGTTAAGCCAACGGCAGGATTAAATCGAGAAAAGTTATGTGAGCCATTGAGATCTTGGTTTTCAGGTTCACCCGTTAAATCTTGAATTTTAACATTACTGTGTTGATAGCGACCCGCTAAGGTTAATGCGATCGAATCTGTCATATCAATGGTATCGGTTAGAAAGAGTGCCCAGTTCGTTTTTTCAGTATCAATATCGACGTCTATTTCTTGATCTTCAGCATCTTCTGTACCGTAGGAGATGCCTTCTTGGAAAAGCTCAGCTTCTGCCTCGCTCACTCTGAAATGGGTCTCACCTTTATCGTAAGAAGCACCAAATACTAAGGTATTATCACGCCCGCCAAGGGTAGCATCGTATGAAAACTGTAGTGTGCCACCAAAGGTGTCGGTTTCTGTGAGGGTGTTGCGTTCTTCACCTTCAACTTCTAACTCTGCTTCATGCGTGTCTGGGTTAAACGGTACTTTTGAACGTGAACCAATTACGGCACCATTTGGAATGTCATCAGTTTCACAATTTGCATTGTGGATGCGATCTTCGGCATCACCATTTGTGAATATGGGGACTTCAATTAGATTTCCAGACTTGCTACTGACAATTTCCGCCACACATTCAAGCTCAGCATCACCATTTAATGTTTTACGTTCAAAGTCACGATAAAATGCATTGGCAGAGACTAAGAATGAATCACTGATCCAATGGCTACCATTCAGATTGAAGAAATGCATTTCATTCTCAGTTTGATCTGGGAAGGTATACACGGCACTTCGGCTGACATCTAAATGGCTTTCTGGTACAAACCCATTACCAATTAAATCATTGTCTGCATGACTATAACTCAAATCTAAATCGGTGGTCTCTGTTTCCCAGCCCACTTTTGCAAAGAATTGTTTTACATCAGAAGGCGAACGCTGGCGCCAACCATCTTCATTAAATTTATTTGCACCCACATACCAATCGAAGTTGCCGCTGTTACCACCATGTTCTACGGTTTGGCTATTACGGCCATCAGAACCGCCTGATAAACCGACATTCGTACCTTGGAAATTAAAGCCAGATTTAGTTTGCACTGATAGCGCGCCACCTAAAGTGTTTAATCCAAATAAAGGATTAGAACCTGGAATAAGGGCAACATTAGCGATGGCAAATTCGGGGATCAAGTCCCAGTTTACTGTGTCACCAAATGATTCGTTGACACGGACACCATCAATATAAGTCGAAATACCAATCGCACTACCCACCAGTGGTGAAGCTAAGAAACCACGATAATGGATATCATTCTGGAATGGATTGTTTTGTGATGAATTAATGTCAACACTGCCGATATGGCGGAATAACATTTCAGAGAGCTCTGTCGCATTCTGATTTTCAAGTTCTTCAGCACTAATGGTTTGGATGTTACCCGCATATTTTTCAATAGGTACACCGATACCAGGCAGCGGTGTCGCACTGATTACTTCAATTGTTGGTAATTCCATTGCGGCCGCACGATTCATCGTGTCTTCCGCCATCGATTGAGAGGCAGGCAGAATAATTGCACTGCTGATGAGTAGGGATAGAAGTCGTTTTGATGGCATAAGGGGAGTTCTCCGTCGTATAAAAATTATTTAATTGCTTAGTTTGCAGCAGTATCCTGCGCGTACTATCACAACCCTGCGGGTAGAGTACAGGTGGATGGAATAATGTTGTAGGGAGTTTCTACTGCAGTTGAAAGGATAAAGTCCTTAGCTAAATAGCGCTGTTATAAGGCACTTAAATTCGGTATGATTACCACAGTGATTAAGTTATATAATTCTTAGGAGTATTCAGTGCGGTTGTTAGCGTTATGTTTATGGGTAAGTTCTAGTTTTGCATGGGCAGCCGATCCTGCACCATGGGCGGCGTTTGATGTGCCATTAGCCGGGGAGGCGGATCCGATTGGGAGTTATGCCAATGGGTGTTTGGTAGGTGGCGAAGCGGTGCCTTTAGTGGGCCGGGGTTATACGGTAGTGCGTGCAAATCGCAATCGATTTTATGGTCATCCCGAGTTAGTGTCTTTTATTGGTGATATGGGTAATCGGGTGGCAGATGCAAAATTAGGTATGATGTTGGTCGCAGATATTGCGATGCCTCGAGGCGGCCCGTTTGCCAGTGGCCATCAGAGCCATCAAACAGGCTTGGATGCCGATATTTGGTTGCCATTGGCGTATAGCTTGAAAAAAGTGCAGCAGGGTGGAGAAGGATTATTATCAGTTTCATTAGTGGATCGTAAAGCCTTTAAAGTCAATCATTATTGGCAGTCCAAGCATGCAAATTTGATTCGACTGGCGGCAGAGGATGAGCGGGTGGCGCGGATATTTGTGCACCCTGCGATTAAGCAAGCGTTATGCATTAGAGAATGGGAAGATAGAAGTTGGCTGAACCGTATTCGGCCTTGGGGAGGGCATGATTCCCATTTCCATGTACGTTTACATTGCCCTGAAGGGGCTTTGGATTGCACGGCACAAAACCCACCACCACCAGGTGATGGTTGTGGCAGCGAACTCAAAGCATGGTGGCCGAAAAAGCCAGATCCAAATGCGCCGCCAGCCAAACCGAGGCTACCTAAACCGCCTAAAATATTGCCAACACAATGCCAGCAGATGGCAGTAACGCCTTAATAGCTGGGAAGCCTGCTAATATTGAGAGCATCGGTATCCACTGGGTATCGGTGTTTTTATGTGGGATTTATTTATAAATCGTAAAAAACGATTTTATTAATAGAATTAAGTTGTTTTACAAGTGTGTTGGCTTCTTGGATAATCTATTTCGTGATTGGGTGTTTTTATCCAATCGATTAATAAAGGAAATAAATTATGATGCGTGCAGTACCTGAAGTGACATTTAAAACCCATGTTCGTGATGAAAGCCAAGGTGGAGACAATCCTTTCCGCTGGCAGGATGTGACGACAAGTGATATTTTCAAGGGGAAAAGCGTGGTGCTATTTTCGTTACCAGGCGCCTTCACACCAACTTGCTCCAGTACTCACCTGCCTGGTTTTGAAGAAAAATATGACCAACTAAAAGCGAAAGGGGTAGATGAAGTATATTGCCTAAGCGTGAATGATGCATTTACGATGTTTCAGTGGTCTCAACGCCTAGAAGTTGCAAAGGTGAAAATGCTGCCAGATGGCAATGGCGACTTTACCCGTTTAATGGGTATGTTGGTAAAGAAAGAAAATCTTGGCTTTGGAGACCGTTCATGGCGTTATGCGATGCATGTGGTTGATGGTGAAATCAAACAGTTGTTTGCTGAGCCTGGTTTGATGGATAACTGTCCTGACGATCCCTTCACATGTAGTGATGTGGATACCATGCTAAATGCACTATAGTCACTTTGGGTAAAGACAGCTAAACTTTATGAGCTGCCTTTACCTTTACTTAATTAGGGACGAAGAACATGCAATATGATTATGATTTGTTTGTGATTGGCGCGGGCTCAGGCGGAGTGAGAGCAAGCCGAATGTCAGCATCATATGGTGCGCGTGTGGCAATATGCGAAGATCTTTATTTGGGCGGAACCTGTGTCAATGTGGGCTGTGTTCCTAAAAAACTGTATGTCTATGCATCTGAATACGCGTCTCATTTTAGAGAGAGTAGGGGCTTTGGCTGGCGTTCGGATAAAGCTGATTTTGATTGGTCAACACTGCGCAATAATAAATCAACAGAAATCCAACGGTTGAATGGTATCTATGGTGATATTTTAGACCGAGCTAATGTGGAATTGAAAACAGGCCGCGGCAGAATTATAGATCCCCATACCGTAGAAGTGGCAAGTAAGCAGTATACGACTGAACGGATCTTACTGGCTGTCGGTGGTAGGCCCTTTATTCCTGAGTTTACAGGCAATGAATATGTTGTGTCTTCAAGTGAAATTTTTGATTTAGCTGAATTTCCGAAACGGCTGGTGGTCGTGGGCGGCGGTTATATTGCCGTTGAGTTTGCAGGGATTTTTAGCGGTCTAGGATCTCAGGTGACACAATTAAATCGGGGAGATCATATTTTAGATGGTTTTGATGCAGAAATCCGCCAGTTTGCAGCAACTGAAATGGTGAAAAAAGGTATAGACTTGCGCTTGAATATCCATGTTGATTCAATTGAAAAACAGGCTGATGAGAGCCTTAAAATAAACTTAACAACAGGTGAAGTATTAAGAGCCGATGTGGTGTTATATGCAACAGGAAGACAACCGCAACTAATTGATTTAGGGTTGGAAAATGTGAATGTTACGTTAACTGATTCTGGACATGTTGCGGTAAATAATGATTTTCAGACCAGTGAGCCGAGTATTTATGCCTTAGGTGATATGACGCCTGGTATGGCATTGACCCCCGTTGCACTGGCAGAAGGCATGGCGTTGGCGAAGTCACTTTATAATAATGAACCTTGCACAATAGACTATAGCAATATTGCGACTACAGTTTTCTGTCAGCCGAATATTGGCACGGTAGGGATGACAGAGGAGCAGGCTAGGGAAGCCTATCTCAACGTGGTGAAATATCGTTCTGAATTTCGGTCAATGAAGCATACGATTAGCGGTTCTGAAGAGCGAACCTTGATGAAACTATTGGTGGATGGCGATACAGATAAGGTGATTGGGGTGCATATGGTTGGTGCGGAGGCAGGTGAAATCATGCAAGGCATTGCGATTGCGATTAAAGCAGGTGCAACAAAAGCCGATTTTGATGCAACCGTAGGAATTCATCCAACGGCAGCAGAAGAATTTGTAACGATGCGGGAAGCCGTTAAAATTTAGACGGAATAACCAAACATGGATGTTTATTTGCTACTTAGATTCAACAACGAAGT
>DBOG01000048.1 GCA_002299915.1 Proteobacteria bacterium UBA652
AGGCCTGTCATCTCGAACGTAGAGAGAGAGCTTAAACCCTCAAACTTCAGGTGAGCCGTCAAGATCCCTCCGCTACCGGTCGGGATGACAATGTGTGCTTGTTTTTTCGAATCCTGTCTTGAGCATCGCCGAAGGGATCGGGAGAAAGCTTAAAGGGGTGCCACCCTAAAAGAACTCACCAAATAAGCTTCTTGGCTTTAAAGGAGCCACTTTTGATCTGGAGCTCTTCGCCACCAAAGGTTCCAATGTGCCGATTAGCGGTGAACTGAAACTCCCCTTCAATGAAAGTACCGGTTTCATGGGTGATCCGATAATAGGCTCCGCTTGGGAAGGCTTGGCCGACCCTGGTACCTAAACTCCAAGCGGTAGTCATATCATCATAATGCGCCTCTAGCGAATAAGCGAGCGACAATTTCTTTCGAATAAAGGAGCGCCACCCTCATTACAACAAGGCGTATAATAAAACGATGGCTGCCCAACATAATACCCCTGTTTTTGATTATCGCGCATTGCGCTTGCTGGTGGGTCTGATCGCCCTGAGCTTGCCGATTGTTGTTAGTTTGCTTGCTGCTGCATCGCTACCGTCTATTAGCGATGCATATTACACCGCGGCGCGGGATGCGTTTATTGGGATGTTGTTTGTTATTGGCGCTTTTCTATGGGCTTATAATGGCCACACCCTGAGAGAGGGCTTTGCGAGTAAGATTGCTGCGCTTGCTGCTATTTTTATTGCGCTTTTCCCCACCGCCTGTGCGCAGTGTGATGCAACAATAATTTCCCAAATACATACGGTCGCCTCGGTGGTGTTATTTTCCATCTTGGCGTATTTTTGCTTGGGGCCTTTTAGGCACAATACAAAAGGCAAGCCGGGTAAAAAAGGACTGCGCGCTAAAATATACCTGCTCTGCGGCTGGATCATGGTGGGCAGCATGATTGGTGTATTGATTGCAAAAATGATGCTCTCTGGCGATGCGTTAGTGGGCTTGCAAATTGTGTATTGGGCAGAAGCTATCGCACTCAGCGCTTTTGGCTTTGCTTGGATTGTGGCAGGGAAATATATTCCCTTGCTGGTTGATGATGACCAAGCCTTAGTGTTGTTTGGATAGCGCATGGATCAAGAAACAATCGAACGCGAAAAGCTCAATCAAGAAACCTCGCAAATTGCGTGGCAGGCGTTGCAGCGGTTTTTTGCTACGGGACAGGCTATTTCTGTAGTACCTGAGCTGGATTTGATTAATGCGGCTTATGCAGTGTCGCAAGATGATGCGGCGCAAGTTGAAAAATGGATGGCTGATGGCAAATTATGCCCTGTTTCTGATAGCCAAGCGATTGAATGGCTGGAAAGCGATGCAATGCTGTGGACGGTGGTGGTGAAGCCTTGGGTGTTGGTGCAAAATAGAGAGGAAAATAAATGAGCATCAATTCGCCTGAAGGGATAATTCTATCCATTGTTGTCGGTATTTTATTTATTGCCTATGCGGTTATTTATCCGTTTTTTGTGGGGCCAAAATTAGAAAAGTGGCTGGTGCTTGATGTATTATTTTCCATCTTGGCATTGATTATTGTCGGTTGCCTGTTTTGGGGGACGGGTTTCCGCTTTAAGCTGCCGTTTATTGGCCTAAATTGGTTTTGGTTTACCTTGCTCGCTTATGGCATAATCGAAACTCCCCTCGCGATTTGGTATGCGAATAAACATAAATTATGGGAGACAGCACCTTCCCTCAAGAATGATGACGAATAAAAAAATCAAACCCATTTGGTATGACTTACAATATGGATCTGACATTGACGATGCTGAGGTGCTTTACACCTCTCCGCAAGGCCTAGATGCCCTTATTGAAGGATTACAAACAATCCAATCACAAAACTTAGAGAGTAGATCTGCGCTCAATGTTGGCGATGTGGATGCTTTTTATAGTTTACCATTTAGCTATATTGACCTTGCTGAAGCGCCTCAAGAACCGGGCGAAGCTCAAGAATGGTCTTGGAAGCCTTTTGCTTGGGGAGGAGTTATTGTGTTGTTTATCATTATGTTGGCAGGTTATGGCTTATTTGATTTACTTAAATCTCTGTTCTGAAACACATGGTAAAATCTCAAGCAAATAACCCGTTACACAATATTACGCTGGAACAAATCGTGCATAGTTTGGTCGATCACTATGGCTGGGAGCAATTAGGCGAACGGGTGGCGATTCGTTGCTTTACCAGCGAGCCATCGGTAAAATCCAGCTTGAAATTCCTCCGCAAAACACCGTGGGCAAGAGAGAAGGTGGAAGCCTTATATATTGCAACACAAGAGAGCCCATATCACACTTAAAATAGGATTGCCCTTTGACAAATAATGATGTGCTACGCCGCCTGCGCTATACCTTTGAATTTAACGATTCAAAAATGATTGCACTATTTGCGTTAGCCGATATGACAGTATCGCGGGAAGAAATCAGCAATTGGCTGAAAAAAGAAGAGGATGAGACCTATATTAATTGCACTGATAAGCAAATGGCGACCTTTCTAAACGGCTTGATTATTGATCGCCGCGGCAAAAAAGACGGGCCTGCGCCGGTTGCGGAAAGCAGCTTAAACAATAATATTATTTTCCGAAAGCTGAAAATCGCGTTTGATTTAAAAGATGTGGATATTTTGGATTTGATGGCACGCTCTAATTTTTCAATTAGCAAACATGAGCTCAGTGCTTTTTTCCGCAAAGCCGACCATAAACATTTTCGCAAATGCAAAGATCAGGTGCTGCGTAACTTTTTGCATGGTTTACAGCTTAAATATCGGCCTAGTGATGATGCGCCTGAAAGCTCAGATTTCAAATGGCCTGGCGCTTAATTCACTTTTTCTTTCTGTTGCTGGTCTACCCAGCTGTTGGCATCGCTAACGACGATCTGAGTCACTTTCCTGAGCTCCGTGGCGCTGGCGTGCTGTTTGTTGATGCACAAGGGAAGGAGGCCATTAGCAGCCAGGCTGGCGAGTCTTTTATCCCCGCCTCTACCACCAAGCTGGTGACGGCCTGGTTAGCGCTCAATCATTGGGGAGAAAGCCACCGTTTTCAAACCCATTTTTATTTTGATCCTACAAGCAAAATGTTATGGATCAAAGCCAGTGGAGATCCTTTTTTAGTGTCTGAAGAAATCTTGCTGATTGCAACGGCATTGGCTAATCTCGGCATTACTGATCTTGCTGGCATTGGCTTAGATACCACCGCTTTTCAATCGGCTTTACAGGTGCCTGGTGGTGGCCGTTCTGATAATCCCTATGATGCGATCCCTGCCGCTTTGGCCGCCAATTTCAATACGATTGCCGTTAATAAGATTAAGGGTCGCGTCATCTCTGCCGAAGCACAAACGCCCATTACCCCCTTTTCAAGTGTCCACGGCCAAACGGCAAGCAATAGTGCACGCATTAATACCGGCTCAAACACCCGCGATGCCGAACGTTATTTCGCTGAATTATTAACCGCTTTCTTGCGTCAACAAGGCGTGCTGGTGCGCAATCAAGTGCGGTGGGGAACAGCACCACAACAAACACCCCTTTATAGCCATTCAAATAGTAAAACGCTGGGTGAAATGGTGCGCCCTATGATGCAATATTCCACCAACTTTATTGCCAATCAACTGGTGCTGATGCTGAGCGCTGAACACACACAACGCCCCGCTAACTTTGCCGACGTACAAGCCTATATGGAAACGACCTTAGCGACCCAGCTTGGCTGGCAACATTTTACCCTGAAAGAAGGCGCGGGCCTCTCACGAGATAATCGCCTGTCACCCCAGCAACTGGTTACATTACTGGAAGCTTTTCGCCCTTGGCAACATTTATTGCCTGAAGTGACGGATGGTATCGTTGCTAAATCGGGCACCCTCAATAAAGTTAGCACGCTGGCAGGTTATGTCGTTAAGCAACAACAATGGCAGCCCTTTGCGTTAATGATGGGACGATCTGTGGCACACCACCGTAGAAATAAAATTGCCCGTGAATTGGCAAGGCATTAAGTGGGAATGAATGGTGCTCTTTATATGCTCTTGTTTATTGCCTTTTTGGTGATGAGTCTGGGCTCGATATGTTTGCTGATTTTGTCTACCCTTCCCGTTGGAACTCCGTTAGTTAAATTTCGATTTTTTCTGTTCTCTGTTCTGCTCGGATGCGTGATCTCTTATCTCGCTTCTTTAGCGGGTGTTTTTATCGATCCTGCTTGGATCGATAATGGTGTAGAAGAAACGATTGTGTTTCCTGAGCACTTTGGATTCGCCTTGCTCATGATGCCCGTTTTCCAACTGGTTATCGTCCCTATTATTGTGCTCGGCATGTCTTTTATCCGGCGTCAGCGGCAATCACGGAAACTATCTTGATAAAAACCGTTCTGAAGATATATGATTAAAAACATCTCACCGCCTCACATACTGATTGCTTGTTTACTCTTGATCTCCCTCAGTACACAAGCAGAAACCGAAGCCGACTCATGCCTCTTCGGCATCTGGGAAACCAATCCCGCCTTACAGAAAAAGACCGTCGAACAGTTTACAGGGCAATCGATTAACAAAATAAGCGGGCTGGTGTTAATGCGGATCGACAGTAATGGTAATGGCAAATATCAGCTTAAAAATGTGCAAATACAATCAGGCTCCGCAGACGCGGGGGAAGTGACTGTGTCTCTAAACGGCATTAACGATTTCACTTGGCGCGCTATCAGCAATAATTTTACCGCGGAAACCTCTGATTCGAATATTAAAGCCTCTGCCTCCATTAAGATGGGCGATATGGTTTTGCCTTTGCCCGAGGTGCCATTTAATAACAATCAATGGCCGACTGGACGCGGTCAAAGCCGTTATATTTGCAGCCAAAAACAATTGCAATTTGATTTTGAACATAAAGACCAATTAATCAAAATACGATGGCAACGACGATGATAATTTACCGCCTGCGCTATACGTTTAGACCATGAAAATATGGGTGGATGCCGATGCGTGTCCTGGGGTGATTAAAGAGATTTTATTTCGCGCCGCCGAACGTACCAAAATACAAACAACCTTAATCGCCAATCATCCCATGCGGATCCCCTTATCCGAATATATCGCGTTTTATCAGGTTCTCCCTGGGTTTGATGTGGCGGACAGTGAAATTGTGAAACGGTTAACTGTAGGCGATCTCGTGATTACGGCAGATATTCCATTGGCCGCCGAAGTGATTGAAAAGGGCGGCCACGCCCTCAATCCGCGTGGCGAACTTTATACCACGGACAATATTCGGGCCCGATTAAGCATGCGTGATTTTATGGATTCATTACGCGCTAGTGGCGTCGATACCGGTGGGCCACCTGCGTTAAATCAGAATGACCGTAAGGCTTTTGCAGATACTTTGGATCGGTTTTTAGCTAAAAATATAAGCTAACTAATCCATGTGTTATGATTCTACCTAAGCGGTCTAAACCTTATTTGGAGAATAATGATGCGATATCAAAAGCCCTTTTTTATGGGTGCTTTACTTGCACTTTTAGGTCTTATAACAACGCAAGCATCAGCGGAAAGGCTGTTCGCTACAACCCTTCCCATCACAGACTCCGTGAGTGAACTTGTACAGTTAGACCCCGCAACGGGTGAGTTAGTCAACACAATTGGCTCCGTTGGCTATAACGTTACCGGCCTCACCTACGACGATACAACAGGCATCCTTTACGCAACGACTTGGAAGCGGGATCCCTTATTTCCAAACGGCTTGATCACCATTAATCAAACAACTGGCGTTGGCAGCCCAGTTGGGACGGGTGTCGGTTTAGGCGGCATACCCGTTCTGCTTGCCACCAACTCGAACGGCGAACTTTATGGTTGGCTACAAGCAGGCACAGATCGCCTGATACGGTGGGATAAAGCGACCGGCTCAGCAATACAAGTAGGTAATCCCAACCTCACAACCAAACAACATGGTATTGCTTTTGACAATACAAACGCCTTGCTTCTGTTCAATAATGACGATAATGTTTACCAAATAGATACCACAACAGGAACGAGTGCGCTACTTGGTGCCATTAGCGATGAGACGCCGAATAATATGGCGCATCATGGCGATATTAGTGCTGAAAACAATAAATATTATGGCTTAGACAGTGTCAAGGCAGGTAGCAAAAGCTTGCTTGTGATCGATCCTGTCACTCTCACATTAGACAGCTCCATTCCAACGATCAATGATCTGCATGCTTTAACCTTTGCCGCTGATCTCCCTCCGCTCGGTGAGTGTGACAGCACACCCGGCATTAACATCCAAGATGTCATTTGTACTATTAATAAAGTGTTGACGCCCGATTCATCTCCTTTTGGTGAATGTGATGGCGAAGCCAGCATCAATATTCAGGATGTGATCTGTGTCATTAATAAAGTATTAGAAAATTAGGGCGGGGATAAGCTTTCCAAAGACCAACGTGGTTGCGCTGAGAATGAGGTGTCGCTGTGCATATCACTCCTCTCTGCCGCCGCATGCAACCCACAAAAACTCATCCGCACTAACGCCTCTTAATTGTGATCGCCTGCCCGTTGAGATTCGCAAGCCGTTTTTTTATCTAAAAACAAACTATTTTTATCTTAAAAAATATAGTACTATTCTGTGCCGGTCTTGTCCTACTTTATCCATCCTTAAAGAGTAAAAAACAATGAATCAATCTTCTACCCCCCTTTCCTCCCCGCATTTAGTGCGGATCATTGCAATATGCTTTATGTTTATCTGCTCAGCGGTATCTGCCGATACCTATACCGTTCTCAACGCCGATGATAGTGGCGATGACAGCCTGCGGGATGCGGTGAGCAAGGCTAATAACAACCCTGGCGCAGATACCATTGAATTTGATGGTTCTCTTGATAATCAAACGATAACCCTTGTAAGCCAGATAGATATTACAGATACCACCGCAAACGGAGGGCTTACGATTGACGCCGCCACGCTGAATAATGGCATCACCCTGAGCGGTGATAATGCCTCGCGCATTTTAGGGGTTACGGAGGTTCAAACCCTTACCCTTAGACATCTCTCCATAACGGCAGGAAGTACTGGAACTGGTTCTTCGTCCAACTCAGATTGCTTCCTTGGAGATTCACGAGGCGGCGCAGTGTGCGCGCTAGGTGACTTAATATTATTCAGCACTACTATCTCAAATAGCACAGCCAAGGCTTTTGGTGGTGGGTTTTATACCAAGGGTAATGCCACACTGAATAACACCACAATTTCAGGAAATCATACTCAGGGAGTCGCTGGTGATGGTGGCGGCTTTTATGCTGGCGGGGCAGAAATCGTTCTGAACGACAGCATCGTGTCAGACAATTATACGACTGAATTCTCTGGTGATGGTGGCGGTTTTTTTGCTGGCGTAGATAATGCCATAAATACGGGTAAAACTTGGTTAAACAATAGTATTGTATCAGGGAACTACACGCTGGGAGACGGCGGCAGCGGTGGTGGATTTCATGCGCGAGGAGAAACGGTTATAAATAACAGCACGATTTCTGGGAATTACACTGAAGGCACCTTTGTTGAAGGCGGGGGATTTTATATTTTTGGCTCTGTTACGCTGAATAATAGCACTGTCTCCGGAAACCGGACGACAGGCTCAGCAACCGGCTTTAAGGCTCTTGGCAGTGCAGCGCTAAATAACAGTACCATTACCCAAAACCAGCGGGTTGATGGTAGTGGAAATGGTGTCCTTTTTGCCACTGGTGGAAGCAGTACGATTACATTGAACAGCACCATTTTAGCGGATAACGGTGACAATAACTTTCACGCCTTTCTTTACCCAACAAGCACCGTCACAATACACAGCAACCATAGCTTGTTTGGAGATAACGCCTCAGAAATTACAAACAACGAGGGAGATAATATTTTCAGCAACCAGCCAGGGCTAGATGTCCTCGCCGATAATGGTTGCGCTACAATGGCCGGTGCGCCTGGATCCGAAGCCTGCGTACAAACACATGCCCTTCTGGAGACGAGCCCCGCATTGAATAAAGGTGCTAATAATGGCTTTACAGGAGACCAACGTATGTCGCCAAGAGTTATCGATAGTCAGGCCGATATCGGTGCGTATGAGCAGCCACACCGCTTGGGAGACTGTAATGCGAGCGGTGAAATAGATATATTAGATGTGATTTGCACCATTAATCAAGTATTAACGCCCGATCCTTCCTCTTTTGGCGAATGTGATGGCACCGCGGGCATCAATATTCAGGATGTGATCTGCGTTATTAATCAAGTATTAGAAAATTAGGGCGGGGATAAGCTTGCCAAAGACCAACGTGGTTGCGCTGAAAATGAGGTGTCGCTTTGCACCTCACCCATCTCTGCCAACCGCATGCAGCCCGCAAACGCAATCATTGCTCCATTATCGCTGCAAAACTCTTGGCGTGGATAAAAGGTTTCTACGCCATGCAAAGTATCCAGCCTTATTCGTAAAGATTTGTTAGCACTCACACCGCCTGCAACCACCAATCTATTGCGACCCGACTGCTTTAAAGCACGCTTGCATTTAAGCGCTAAGGTTTCGACGGCCGCTGTTTCAAAAGCCAACGCGATATCGGCTTTATCTTGCTGCGTTTTATCGGAGTCCATCCAAGCATTCATTGCAAAGGTTTTCAAACCGCTGAAGCTAAAATCTAATCCTGGTCGATTGGTCATCGGCTTGGGAAATATAAATCGACCCGCCTCACCTTGCTCTGCCAAGGCGGCAATCGCAGGGCCGCCAGGGTAGGCTAAGCCGAGTAATTTAGCCGTTTTATCAAATGCTTCACCGACCGCATCATCAATTGATTCTCCTAAAATGGCATATTGCCCCACAGATTGCACATCAATCAATAAGGTGTGACCGCCTGACACGAGCAGCGAAAGAAAGGGAAAAACGGGCGGGTTTTCTTCTAATAATGGCGACAATAAATGTCCTTCCATGTGATTTACACCTAACGCAGGCACTCCCAGCGCCCACGCAATACTACGGCCAATCGAAGCGCCCACTAATAATGCGCCCATCAATCCTGGGCCAGCGGTATACGCCACGGCATCAATCTCATGTCGTGCGCATTTTGCTTGTTTTAACACGGATTCAATCAGCGGCAAGGTTTTACGAATATGATCCCGAGAGGCCAGCTCAGGCACCACGCCGCCATACTCAGCATGTAGGGCAATCTGACTATATAACTCATGCGCCAACAGGCCTTGCTCGCTGTCATACAGCGCAATACCTGTTTCATCACAAGAAGATTCTATGCCCAATACTTTCATTGATCGATTTTGCCATGCCGCCGTTAAAATGCATATTATGCCTTTTCTTTCTACCCACAGTCGATCTTAATTCGGTTCTCGCTTGATCTATGCTGGGTTTTTCGTATAATGGCTGGTTCTCAATCACTAAATGACCTAGGAAATTAAATGCCTTCAGTCCGCATTAAAGAAAACGAACCATTTGACATCGCCCTTCGCCGCTTCAAACGCGCGGTCGAAAAAGCAGGCACAGTAACAGAATCCCGTGCTCGTGAAGCATATGAAAAGCCGACAACAGTACGTAAACGTGCAGCGGCAGCGGCAGTAAAACGCCACCAAAAACAATTGTCTCGTGATAGCGCGCGTCGCATTCGCTTGTATTAAGAGACAAATAAATGTCGCAAGCAGCTAGCCCACTTAAAACAGAGATCCTCGATCACATCAAAGCCGCCATGCGCGCTAAAGAGAAAGATCGCTTAAATACCTTACGCTTAGTTTCTGCTGCTATTAAACAGCAAGAAGTCGATAATCGTGAGGATTTAGATGATGCTGCTGTGTTGGCAACGCTGACCAAGATGTGTAAACAACGTCGCGATTCGATTGAGCAGTTTGAAGCCGCAGGTCGTGATGATCTGTCTGCTATTGAAATTGCTGAGCTGGCCATTATTGCAGAGTTTATGCCTGAAGCAATGAGCGATAACGACATTGATGCCGCGATTAAAGCGGCGATTGCTGAATCCGGTGCCAGCAGTATGCGTGATATGGGCAGTGTGATGAACATCCTTCGTCCGCAACTGCAAGGGCGCGCAGATATGGGCGCGGTAAGCGGTCGTATTAAGGCGGCATTAAACGCTTAAGTATTAGCTCGCTTTTACCGCTATAATATTTACCTTATGGCTGGCCAAATCCCCTCCCAATTTATTGATGAACTATTATCGCGGATCGATGTGGTCGATATTGTCGATGCGCGCGTTCCGCTAAAAAAATCAGGCAAAAACCTCTCCGCCTGTTGCCCCTTCCATAACGAAAAAACACCGTCTTTCACGGTGAGCCGTGAAAAACAGTTTTACCACTGCTTTGGCTGTGGCGCACATGGCTCCGCTATTAGCTTTTTGATGGAATATGATCAGCTCAGCTTTCCTGAAAGCATCCATGAACTGGCTGATTCTGTCGGCATGAAGGTGCCCACCACCCATTCCGCTGCACCCGTACAAAACCAACAAAGCCTCTATGATTTGCTCGGCAAAGTAAGTCAATATTATGTGCATCAGCTGCAAAATCATGCTCAAAAAGGCGACTTCAACCAATATATTCAACAACGTGGCCTGTCAACTGAAATCGTCGAGCGTTTTCAAATCGGCATGGCGCCAGATGGTTGGGATAATGTATTACGGACGTTTGGTGGTGATCCCGCATCACAAGCACAGCTCGACAAAACCGGAATGCTCAGCCATAACGACAGCGGCAAAACCTACGATCGCTTCCGCAACCGCCTGATGTTTCCGATTCATGATCGGCGTGGGCGTATTGTCGGCTTTGGTGGCCGCGTTTTGGATGACAGCTTAGAGGGTGGCGGACCGAAATATCTCAACTCTCCCGAAACGCCTATTTTTCATAAAAGCAATGAACTTTATGGGCTCTATCATGCGCGGCAGCAAAATCGGAAGCTCACCCAAATTATCATTGTTGAAGGCTATATGGATGTAGTCGCCCTCGCTGAACAAGGTATCAATCATGCGGTTGCCACCCTCGGCACAGCCACCACGCCTGATCATCTACGCCAGCTGATCCGCACCGCGCCCGACATTGTTTTTTGTTTTGATGGCGATCGCGCGGGTCGAGAAGCCGCTTGGCGCGCTGCAGAAAATGCCTTGCCCCTGCTCGGCGGCAATTATCAGCTCCGATTTTTATTCCTGCCCGATGGCGAAGATCCCGATAGCATGGTGCGCCAAGAAGGTGCTGATGCCTTTCTTGCCCGCGTGGATACCGCTTTGCCATTTTCAGATTTTTTCTTCAATACCCTTGAAAGCCGCGTTGATTGCAACAGCTTAGATGGCCGCGCCCGGCTGATAGAAATTACCAAACCTTATCTGCAACATGTTCCTGCGAGCAGCTACCGCGACATGCTGGAACAACGCCTTGCCGACACCGCAAAAACCAATCTTACCCAGCTCAAAAGCCGTTTAACACCGCCACTCGCCGCACAAACCAGAGCACCTTCGCCAATGGGGCAGAAAAAAAATCAAACCCTTTCCCCGCTGCGCATTGCTATCACCATATTATTGCAACACCCCGATCTTGCTAGCCAACTTGAACAAGCAGGAGAACCACTGCTTATCGCCACCTTAGAGCGGCCAGGCATTGCTGTTTTGATTGCGCTACTTGAATCCTTGGCGACCTCACCCCAGCTCAATACTGCAGCGCTAGTAGAACGATGGCGGGATACACCAAGCGAACAGCATATTCACCACCTTGCTTATGCCTCGCTTTCTTTTGCCGGCGAAGAACTGCTAGGAGAGCTTATTGGTTGCTTAAATCAGCTCCAGCAACAAGCCAAACAACAGCGCCATGGCCTGCTCTCGGATAAACCCTTCAACACATTAACCGACGCCGAAAAACAAGAGCTAAAAGACTTCAAATAAGCCCTCTCAGCAAGCTTATAAAAAACAAAAACTTGAGTAAACTAAGCTTAAATTGTTATAATATAGGGTCAACTGCAGAAAAACCCTGCATTACAACACTAAAGGCATCGCATGAAAGATCAACAAGTCCTCATCAAAGAACTTATTACCCTCGGTAAAGAGCGTGGCTACTTATTCTACGGCGAAATCAATGATAGCTTGCCTGCTGATGTAATTGATGCAGATCAGATCGAAGATTTGATCTCCATGTTCAATGATTTAGGCATTCTCGTGCATGAAGATGGTGTTGATCCTGAAGTGATTGAAAGCATGGCCAATGCTGCCAGTTCCACCGATGATGTGTCTGCGGAAGAAGCCGCCGCTGTACTTGCCAGCTCTGATGGTGAATTTGGTCGCACCACCGATCCTGTGCGCATGTATATGCGTGAAATGGGTTCGGTTGAGCTCCTCACCCGTGAGGGTGAAATCGTTATCGCCAAACGGATTGAAGAAGGATTGCGCCAAAGTCTACTCGCTCTTTCAACCTTCCCGCCTTGTCTGATTGAATTTTTAGGGCGCTATGAGGCCGTTGAAGCAGGGGATCTGCGTTTAAATGAACTTATTCGTGGTTTTATTGAGCCTGAAGAAGTTATCTTAGCCAAAGCCGCGGAAGCGGAAGCTGCAAAAATTGCAATCGCCAATGGCGAAGTTGATGAAAACGCTGAAGAAGAGGCCCCTTCAGGCGTTGACCCAGAAGAAGCGCATAAACGCTTCACTGGCTTACGTGCCGCCTTTGCTGCTGTCCAAAAAGCAAGCGATAATGCCAGCCGCGTAAGCGCTCAAGAAGAAGCAACCGAACGTTTTATGGAGTTTAAGCTAACCCCTAAAACACTGGTTGCACTGAATGACTTAATGTATTCTGCTATCGCGGTTGTACGTAAGCAAGAACGCACCATTCTCGACATTGTTGTGACCAATGCAGGCATGGAACGCCGTAATTTTATCGCCTCATTCCAAGGCAATGAAACAAATCTTGATTGGATTGAAAAACATACTCGGGCTAAAAAGCACTATTCTTCGCAGATCCGAAAGCATCACGATGAGATTATTTCTGCACAAACAAAAATTATTGCGCTTGAAACAGACAATAAATTACCGATTGCTCAAATTAAAGAAATCAACCGTAAAATGTCAATTTCTGAAGGCAAGGCACGTAAAGCAAAAAGAGAAATGGTTGAAGCCAATCTTCGCCTTGTTATCTCGATTGCTAAAAAATACACCAATCGCGGACTACAATTTCTCGATCTGATTCAAGAAGGCAATATTGGTCTGATGAAAGCGGTTGATAAATTTGAATACCAACGGGGTTACAAATTCTCCACTTACGCAACTTGGTGGATCAGACAAGCGATCACCCGCTC
The DNA here is from genome assembly GCA_002299915.1 of Proteobacteria bacterium UBA652. Taxonomy (GTDB): domain Bacteria; phylum Pseudomonadota; class Gammaproteobacteria; order Nitrosococcales; family Methylophagaceae; genus UBA652. The sequence goes on from DBOG01000048.1 coordinate 13,280, forward strand.
TATCGCCGACCAGGCGCGGACAATTCGTATTCCTGTTCACATGATTGAAACCATCAACAAACTCAATCGTGTCTCCCGCCAAATGCTCCAAGAAATGGGTCGCGAGCCCACGCCTGAAGAAATTGCAGAACGCGTAGAAATGCCTGAAGACAAAGTGCGTAAAGTGCTTAAAATATCCAAAGAACCGATTTCAATGGAAACCCCTATCGGTGATGATGAAGACTCTCATCTGGGTGATTTTGTTGAAGATGCCAACGCGCTCTCACCTTCTGAACTAGCCGTTATTGAAGGCCTAAAAGAATCAACGCAAGGTGTATTGGATAGCCTCACAGAGCGAGAAGCCAAAGTATTACGAATGCGATTTGGGATCGATATGAATACCGACCATACCTTAGAAGAGGTCGGCAAACAGTTTGATGTGACTCGTGAACGTATTCGTCAAATCGAAGCCAAAGCCCTACGCAAGCTCAAACACCCAACCCGTTCTGAGCAGCTACGTAGCTTCCTAGAATCAGAAGGCTCATAGCACCGCTTACGGGCCTATAGCTCAGTTGGTTAGAGCAGGGGACTCATAATCCCTTTGTCCAAGGTTCAAGTCCTTGTAGGCCCACCATATATAAAAAGCCCTTAACGTTTTTGACGTTAAGGGCTTTTTATTGATATAAAGTCAGCGGTAGCAGGTTAGCTACTAGGTGGCGCACCAAAACGATTATCACCAGGCGTTCCTGAAATAACAGCAAAATAGAGGTTTACAAATGGCACGAGTAACCACCAGCCTTTTTTATCAACATCATGCATACGACGCACTCCGGCAGCGATCTGCGGTACAAGCACAGCTAACGAGAGCACCCCTGCAAGAATGCCAAACAAGGTAAAACCTGTGACCACAGTCAGCACAAGCAGCGCGATATAAACCAGCACATAGGCAAGAATAAACCACCAATATTCAGAACGGGTCGCGCGGCCTGAAAAGTCTATATATTTTGATAAACATGTTTTAACGGAATCTGTAAAAGTCATTATTACTCCTTAATGTAATTTGTATGTTGCCATTATGGCAGCCCCCATAATTTACCACAGCTACTTTATTTTTGTTGCAGAAAAAATCAAACGCTAGTCTTCGCCGCTGACCAAACACACTGTTAAACCTTGTTCAAAACACCGCTGATAACGCTCCCCCATTTCCGCACGTTCGCCAGAGCTTGGGTGTGTTGAAAAATAGTCCGACAATCGACTTTCTTCTTTATCTGCTTCGCTATTATTTAGATCTGCTTGTGTAGCGCTACATTCATCCTCCCGCCGCATACCCATATCATTTTCCATTCGGCCGAGAATAATACCTAAGCTTTTGGGTACAATGCCACCTTTTAAACTTAATTTATAGGCAAACTGATCCGCTTCTGTTTCATGACTTCTGGAATAAAAACTACTGATTAAAAAAGAACCGACACCCACGCCCATGTCGGCTAACCAACTGACATCACCAATCGCCATTGAAACAGCAACAACAATCGCACTGCCTTCTATCACTTGTTCTAGAGAATGCCTTTCAACAACATGGCCCATTTCATGAAGCAACACAATATCTATTTCATCTTGCGTTTCCGCCAGCTGAACCAGCCGATCTGTAATCACAATATCCCCTGACGGCAAAGCAAACGCATTCGCCACACTCATCTCATCACCGACAGACCAGAGCCGGAAATGTAGCTTAAACTGCGGCATCTCTTCTGCTTGATAAAGCGGTACGATTGTATTAAAAAAACGGTTACGAATTTTATTTTGCTCTATATCTGTTAATTGACTCTGTTCAAAAAAATGTTCGTCCAAAAAGCCTAAAACGTTGCTGGATAATGCTTGATTAGCCTCATCTGGCAATGCGTGTGCAATAACGTGACTGGCTGCCGGCAGACCCCATTTAAAGCTCGAAAAGACCACCCCAACAACCAGAAAGATACTGAGAATAGCCACCCCCATATGCCGTTCTAGCAGATGCACCCCGCCCATAAAACCAACGGTTTGGCGGCTGTTTTTTAATGCGAGATCAATCGCGTCATTGTCCGCTGTTTCAAACACAGCACCATTAGGCAGGGTTATTTTACGCGCAATATTACCCAGCCGATCACTGAACCTAAGTGCGCTTAGTTCACCTGATTCAACTTGGCGGCTGGCAATAATAATCGTATACACATCGCCTTGTAAAGCAAGATCCGCGATACTAAAATCTGATTGTCCCGCTAGATAATATCTTCCTGCTATCATAATAAACACATTGCGCTAAAAGGCAATACCACCGATATCAATATCAAAGGCCTCTCCCAGTTCCTCACCTAACGCGCCTTCGCTGGCCTGTTGACTAATATAGCCGCCAAAGCCATTTTCAGCTTCCACTTCTATTGTCTCTGTTAGATATTTGTGAAGCCTTACTTTTGTCCAAGGATATGCAATCCCTGCCGACATCATGACCAACAATAAATTCGTGATCCGAATTTGAAATAAGGGCTTTGCTTCCAAGGTAGAATTAAATCTAATTGAATCATCTAATGTTGTTTCGTTAAAAAGATAACGGCGATGTTGTGCTTTAAGATAACTAGACACATAGAACCCAATGGCAATCAATAGTGGATATAGCAGCATCAGGCCTGCAACGAGCAAGATCCCCATGCCAGCACTCATTTCCATATCTGAATCAAAATCACCTGTTTTTCCTCTTTTCTGGGCAGCATCCGCTAGCAGATCGGTAAAGCTAAAATCGCTAAAGAAAGCGGCAATAAGTGCCAGCGAACCAAAAACAAACAAAGCAATCAATACAAACACCACCCCCCAGCCCAGCCCCTTTAGCATAATCATCAGGAAAGGTTTAAATTTAAGATCTGCAGAAAACTTGCCCTGCCCGAAAAGAGAACCATTTGTAAAATAATGGCTAATAACCTTGTTATACATCGCTAAAAAAACCGGATAAAAGATGAGTGAAAGCGCCCCCACCAGACCAAAACCAATGATGTTTTCCTTAAATATCGCCACGGTTAAGCCCGCCACCAACCCAAAGCCGAGCATCAACGCAAGCGGGTAAGCAAAGACGACATATGCCCCGCCTACGCCGCCACCGAAACCAAACCGTACATTGCGATAACTTATCATCCGATGGTTAAACTTGAGGCTTCGCCAAATAATCCATGGCGTTGCCACCATTAAAACCAACATAAGCACCATGGCTAAAATAGGGCTGAAATTACTTAAAAAGATATAGGCGATGAAAAAAGCCATCGAAATAACAAAGCCTATAAACAACTGCTTCCCTGTTGCATGATATTCAAAATTCGCATCCTCTAAAAAAGTATTGCCGAAAAAATACCGACGCGTCCTTACTTTTGCCCACGGATAATAAATACCCAAGGTCACCACCGTCAGCAAAATATTAACGATCCATATCTTAAAATATTGCGCGCCATCACCGGTAAATTTTAATGCTTCCATTATTGCCTGCCTTATTATTAATTCTCAACTATCTTAGCTTTATGTGTGCCACGATTCAATACTGAATTTAAACTAACCCTTCCTTTCCTTATTGGCTAACCAGCCTTTATTGCTATAAATCTGTTACGATCCATCGCACCCTATAATGGAAATATAATGAAAAAAGCATGGAAATAATACTTGCCACGCTGATCGTGTTATTTAGTGGTGGAAACCACATGTTTAACCGCGATCCGTCTCACAAAGCCACCCGATGGGAACGAGCGTTTTCAGAATGAGTTTACAGCCTGCTTATCTTTACCTGCTCGATTTTGATGGTGTGATTTGTGATAGTGCGATTGAAACAGCGGTCACGGGTTGGCGAGCGGCAGCTAATTTTTGGCCAGAGATGGCCGGCAATATGCCTTCCGACACGTTGATCGATCAGTTTCGCCAAGTGCGGCCTGTATTAGAAACAGGCTATGAATCTATTTTGATTTTGCGCGCTTTATCCAGCGGGATAACGGTTGAGACCTTACTCTCGGACTTTGCTGGCCAGATGACCAATCTCTTGACGCAATATGATCTGTCTCCTGCCGATCTGAAAATACAGTTTGCTGCAGTGCGCGATTATTGGATCGAAACTGATTTAGATTCTTGGATTGAAATGAATCCTTTATTCGATGGCATTCCCGACCATTTAAGGCGGCTAAATCAAGCCACACTCCCTTGGTATATCATCACCACCAAACAAGAACGGTTTGTTTCAAGGATTTTAGAAGCGAATAATGTTCCGTTTCCTGCTGATCGTATTTTCGGCTTGGATCGCAATAAAAGCAAAACCCAGGTGCTCACCGAACTACAGGTCGAGCATCCTAATGTGCTGTTTGGCTTTGTCGAAGATCGTTTGCCAACCTTGCATAATGTGATTGCCGACCCTGCTTTGCAATCTGTCGCCTTATTTCTTGCTGACTGGGGATATAATACCGAGCAAGACCGAGCAAGCATTGCTCAGCTACCGATTACACGTTTATCACTCGCGAATTTCACCCAATAAACGATGGCTTGCCCGCTTTGCCTTGGTGTAGATAGCGCGTTATTTTATGCCAACGACAAGCGTGAATATTGGCGTTGCCCAGAATGTGATCTTGTTTTTGTGCCGCCTCAGTTTCAGCTGTCCGCCGAGGCCGAAAAAGCACGCTACCAACTACATGAAAACAGCCCAGATGATCCCCACTACTGCCAATTTTTAGCGCGGATCATTCCGCCGCTTTTGCCGCACTTATCTGCGGGAGACACGGGCTTAGACTTTGGCTCTGGCCCAGGGCCAACCTTATCATTATTACTTGAAAAAGAAGGCTTCCCAATGGCTATTTACGATCCTTTTTTTGCCCCTGACACCCGCATCCTCCAACAAAAATATAATTTTATAACCAGTACCGAAGTACTTGAACACGCCTTTCATCCAGCAGCAGAACTTGATCGTTTATTTGCCTTATTACACCCTAACGGCACGCTTGCCATCATGACTCGTCGCCATGATTCAACCGATAACTTCTCCCACTGGGGATATAAGGATGATCCGAGTCATGTCTGCTTTTTTTCTAAGAACAGCTTTCGCTGGATTGCCAATCGATGGCAAACAACGCGCACATTTATAGATAATGATATTATCCTACTTCAAATATAAGGAATTTGACCATGACACGCCCCATTGCAAACCAATATCTAGTGCCAACCGACGGCAGCTTCAATCCCGAGCAGTTTCCCACATCACCACCAAGCGATGCACCCAAGGATGATAAGTGTGATAAAAAACGAGAAAAACACATTGATGCACTGGATGATCTGCAACAACAGCTGTACGCTGAAGGGCACCAAAGCGTGTTGCTGGTTTTCCAAGCAATGGATGCCGCTGGAAAAGACAGCACTATCCGCGCGTTGCTTCGTGGTGTTAACCCTGCTGGCTGTAGGATTCATTCCTTCAAACAACCTTCCAAGCGTGAACTTGAACACGATTTTCTCTGGCGGATCCACCAACGCACCCCTGAAAAAGGCCATATCGGCGTATTTAATCGTAGCCATTATGAAGAAGCGCTGGTGGTACGCGTCCAGCCTGAATACCTCGGCAGTCAAAAGCTAGATTTACCTGCCGATCTTAACGATCTCTGGCAGCAGCGCTTCGCTGCGATCAATCAATTCGAGCAACACCTGAGTAACCATGGCACCACCATCATCAAATTCTGGCTCAATGTCTCGCCTGAAGAGCAAAAAAATCGTTTTTTATCTCGCCTAGAAGAGCCTGAAAAACACTATAAATTCTCCAAAACCGATCTCTCCGAACGCGCCCTATGGGATGATTATATGGCTGCCTACCATGAAATTATGCGCCACACCTCCACCGATCACGCTCCATGGTATGCCATCCCCGCCGACAATAAACCCTATATGCGTTGGCAAGTGGCTAAAATTGTGCGCCGTACGCTGGAAGCAATGCAGCCTGCTTACCCCACTGTTAATGATGCCGATAAAGCAGAATTTGAACAGCATAAACAAGACTTGATCACTGAAAAATAACTTCTGTTTCCGCTCTGTTTTTTTCTTGCAGAAGCCTCTTTACGGAGGGAAATGGCCCAAAACACACTGCTTTTATTTTTGAAACGCACTCCCTGGCTCTTTACCAAAGGCGGCTAATATTTTTGCTAACGGGCAAAAGCCGGTAAATGCGCCTTGAAGCATATTCACACCAACAAAGCCTGTGAACCATAACCAATTAATGGAATGTAATTGTGATAATGCAAGACTGGCAAGAATAAAAACACCTGCAAAAGCAAAAACCAGACGATCAATATTCATTTTTTATCTCCTCTTTATAATTAAAATTATGCCTTTAGTCGTTACAATAAAGCTCATATAGTGAGCTCAATAAACTTCTCGTTTTCTCATCTTTGACAGAATAAAAAATGCTTTGAGCTTCTCTTCTGTACTCAACAATCTCTTCTTCGCGTAGTCGCGCAAGATGTTGCGACAAAGCTGATTGGCTCAAGTTTACCCGTTTCTCCAGCTCACCCACCGTGCATTCTTCTTTGCTTAGATGGCATAACACTATTAAGCGATTTGGATTAGCAAGCGACTTGAGCAATTTAGATGCTTCCTGAGCATTACTTTCCATTTCACTAACTTTCATATTTACCCTTAAAAACTAAATCTGACTGCACCATAAAAATTGGTGTTATCTTGAAATTGACCAAAAAAACTGTCCTTATTTTTACCACTAAAAATATTTGCTCCAGCCTCGACACGCCAGCTATCATCAATTTTGTATTGAATATGTGGCCGCAAATAAACATCCTGATCACTAGGAGAAGCATAAATAAATAATGACCATAGCATATTTTGCTGGTGCGTCATTTTTGTTACTCGCAGAGTAAATAGATGACGATTATGATCTCTTGCCTTAACTGTTACAGGCAAGCTGGCTTTATAATCTGAATAATCTAATAGCTGTTCGAGATAATATTGTAATCCTAAGGTTAAATTTTTACCTATTTCTTGCTCATAGCCTGCTAATAGTCGAAATTCACTATTATTTATGAAGGGATTCCTGCCCTTGCTGTCATCTCGAGAATCATAATAGCCAACTTCAAAGTTGGCAATACCGTTGGCGGCTGGCATACGTAAGCTAGCGCCATAAACGCGTAATGCTGGAAAGGTTGCTTGGCCTGAAACGGGATTAAACCCTGCAGGGCTTTTCCAAAATCCATCATAGGCATACAGCGCTGCTTCCATTACGCCAATATTTTTATATAGCCGCAATGATACTTCATGATCGTTGAAACTATCCGTCGGTTTTTGGGTATGTATAATGGCATTCCGGCCAGAGAGACTGTTCGCTTGTGGACTAAAAAAAGAAATTCTGCTGCCATCAATAAATCGATCTGCATCAAATCGCGGTATATAAACAATATCTAAATTTACGAGCTTATTAAAAAAAGAGGCCTTAATCGCATCCGAAGGTGACTTAAGATATTCAACTTCACGACCCATAAAAAAAGCCTGCCAGTCTTTTGGAAAGAGATCATTAATAAACAATAAATCACCTGAGCCCCATGTCAGAATCTGTCGGCCAATTTTAATATCTACAATCTCCGTTGGGGTAAAGGAGAGATTCACTTCACGCAAATCTAACCAGCCCTGGCCTGACTCCAGACTGATCTGGCGAGAATCTGCCAAGTCATCATAGATAAAGTCTGTCACCAAGCGGAGGTTGAAAATAGAAAAATCATGTTCAAAATCCAGCTGCAATCTCGTTTCAGCAATGGCACGCCTTCGCTCATGTGGATCTTGTTGTGTTCTTAATCCAAATCGTGCATCCCAAAAGCCTGACAATCCTGACCACGCTTCCTTATTATTTGAAAAATCTTGTTCCAACGCATTACCATCTAATCCTGCTGGAAGCTCGGGAGAGGGATCTTGATCTGCACTCTCACCCTGCCCGACAGGAAGATCCGGCTTACCAACAGCCGAATCCAAGCCCTCCGGCAAGGTGGGTTCACCTGCAACAGATCCGTCTTCCCCAAGCCCTGCTGGCAATGCTGGCTCGTCTGCCAGCATGACTGGAGAGAAGACAAATATCAATAAAAAACTGAAAACGTATCGCATCGTGCTTATTACTTTAAGAACTTCCGAGGCGCTTTACGTAAGTAACGTTCGGAAAAAATATCTTCCGGAATATCAGAGTCATATTTAACGGACGTATATTCCATCACTGTTTTACTGCCTGTTTTTAGATTTTCCATACTTGATTTAGTGACGGTTGGATAGCCTTGAATGGTCTCCACTTTTAACGCTCTTGCAACCCGATATTTCATATCTTGTTTGTCAAAAAACTCAACCTGAACGGGAATAAAAGTTTCCTTATGGATATACATTTTGAAATATGAAAACTCAACCGCAGCAGGGTCTTTGGGCGTGTTTTTAATGACATAATATTTGTCTGTGGTGTCTACCAATTCATGAGAGTCCTCATCAATATCTCGGCCAGACACATCTTCATAAAAGAAATCTGATCCCACAAAACTGGTTCGTTTATCTGAAGCGGCAATGCGTTTCACTAAATCAAGAGCCGGCAAATACATCCAGCGATCATCTTCTAAATCAATATTTTTCCATACCAGAAATGCTGTTTTGTTAATGTCCGCAGGGCGCGAAAAATACACATAAAACTTTTGATTTCCTCGGTAGGCACCGTTTTCAAGGGAGTCCGTATCTGGTTGATCACGACGTAGGATTGTCAACTTTCGCTCCCGTTCACGTTGTTGACTATCCGTAATGATCATGGTGACTTTGGCAATCCCATCTTTGCCTTGGTAATAGGTTGCCAGATTTGACCGGTTAACAATCTCGTCCACCGTTGGCGGTGCTGCTGCAAAAGCCAGCCCATTCACTAAAAATAATACTAAAATAATAATACTTTTCATTGTTTTATCCTCCAAATAAACGCTTTTCAAGTAAGGTTATCAATGCTGGTAAAATTAATAATGTTGCAATACCTGCACAAATTAAAATAGCGGCGATAAATACGCCAACTGTTTGGTATGGCACCAGCGGAGCTGCTAATAGCGGCAAGAATCCGGCACCTAATATAATGAGATTACGAGTGATTGCACGCGCAGGCTCCCCAAACACTGTCTTAATTGCGTGTTGCCAATTACCAGTGGTTTGTCTTGCCTCTCGAGAACGCGCCAAGAAATGGATAGCATAATCAATTGCCAGCCCCAAACTTAACGCGCTCAATACTGCCACAGGCATGTCGTAATCCTTGCCAATAAACCCAATCACACCATAAATAAAGCCAACCGTAACGGTTAATGGGATCATAGACAAAATACCAAACAAAAATGATCTGAATAAGAAGATCATCATTAATAACACAATAACAAAGCTGCCCATAAAAGATTTCAACATTCCACTGACCATACTATTTTGCCAAATAACATTAATATAGGTGGCGCCAAACCAGCTTGATTTCAAGTTCATAGGCGGCGGGTTATCTTGCTCGAATGCAACCACTGCTGCCATTACTTTTTCCATATCAATATTGTCACCACTATTTAATTGCAGCATCAGATTTGATTTACGATAGTCTGGGGTTACAAAATGCCATAGATCATGTGGTCGATGACTACTCTGATAGGTAATTAAAGTTTGCGCCACTGCGCTGGCACTATCTGGCACCCGAAACTGTGCTTCCTCTCCGCCTAATAGTTCACGATGGACGGTTTTAATCACATCAGGTAACGCATTCACTTTACCTACAATCCCTGTCTGCAGCAGGTGCTGCTGCAGCTTAGAAATATAATGTAACACTTCGGGCTGTTTAAATATTTCACTCCTCTGTGCCTCAGCATTAAAGAACAATTCAATTTCTGACCAAGTATCGTATTCATCATCTGAAGCATTTTCAAGAACGTCCAAGAGCTGATTTTGAATCTCTATTGAAAAATCATTAATTGTATCGCCCTGTATGTTATCAATCATTGTGATCACAGATGAGAAAGTGGCCTCTGCTTGATGAAATTCCTCAGCCATTACTCCTGCCTTCCGTACCGCTAAGCGTTGCTTCATTTGCACTATATATTCGTCAAAGGATGGTTGCTCGCCTTGTGTGTCATATTGTAGATAAGCAAGATAAGTTCCTCCAAAGTGTTTATTCATCACCTTGTCTGCAATACGAATCGAATGCTTTTCATTAAACCACTTAATTGGATTGTCATTGATCTGAATTTGACTGATCCCATACGCCGAGAAGCCGACGCAAATCATCGTTAAGCCTAATACCATTTTAGGGCTGCGATATGTCCAATTACCAACATATTGGAGCATTCTCCCCATGAGTGAGTTATCTTCTCCATTAATCGTCGTATTCCCAAATCCTGCCAGCTTCGCTTCAGGAATTAGCATAATATAGGCTGGAATAAACACAATCGTCCAAAACCAGGCAAAGAACACACCCAAAGCCACAAAAACACCAAAGGTCTGCACGGGAGGAATCGGTGTCAATGCAAGTGACGCAAATCCAGCAATAGTCGTAATAGTCGTAAACAACATCGGCATAAATAAATGCTTCATTACCTCAATAATTGTTTTACGCCGATCTTTGATAAGAGGATAACGATCAAAAAATTCTGACAAAATATGTACTGAATCCAATACTGCAATAGGCATAATAAAAATCGGGATCATCGAGCTCATAATGTGGATTGTATTACCAGAAACAACCAAAATGGCCATTGTTGATAACGCGCTGACCATTGCCACAATCATTGGTGAAATGATCAGCGTTAGATTCCGGAAGAAATACCACAATAGCAAGAAAATGACGAGCATCGCCAACGGTGCTGAAATCGCCATTTGGACAAACATCTCCACCCCAAAAGTATCTTTAGCAACGGGCAAGCCGGTGATATAAACTTTATCTTCATCAGACCAGTCTTCCGTAAACGCGAGCAGCTTTTCTCGCACATCATACGAATCATGTTTGCTGACCAAAGGTAAATAAACGGCAATTGCTTTGTGATCTTCACTTACTACGGTACCAATCAAAAAGGGGATCCGTAGCGTTCGCTCACGAAAAGTCGCCACCTCTGCTTGTGTCGTTGGCGCCTTGGGCATCAACCAGTCAAAATTGACCACCCCTTCGCCACCTTGCTCAATATTATCTATTTCTGAAGGTGCAATAATGTCAACCTCGATCACGCCACGCTGCTCGCCCTTTTCTTGCCATGTTAATGTTTTCGCAAATTCCGTTAATTCATAAACCCGAGTTAAAGATCTTTTATTAAAAATACCCGCTTCATGTTCTGTGTTAACAACCCCCACCACCACAATATCATTTAAACCAAACTCCTTTTTGGCCGCATTATGAAAGACCCGAACCGGCTCATCTGCAGGCAACATGTTTTCAGGATCGGTATCCACTTTTAAGCTGTGCAAGCTTGGAAAAGTTTCTGGTGAAATACTAGGAAGCGTGGCAAGCGAAATCACCAATAAGGCAAATACAGCCATCACCCATGACACAACACGCGGCTTGTCCACTGCGAAGTCAATTAACCAGCTTGATTTTTGTAACGACATTGATTCGAGTACTCCAAAAAGAACAAAGATTAGACGTTTATAATATTAGCACTTGCTAATAAATGGTGCAAGTGCTAAATTATATTTGTACTGTTAATTTATGAGGCCTTAATAAAATGGCAAAAATTATTATTTTAGGTGGCGGCATTGCAGGCGTCTCGCTGGCTTATGAAATACGTGCAAAAACAAAAACAATGGATCATCAAGTTATTCTTATTTCTGATAGTGAAACCTTTCATTTTGTGCCTTCAAATCCTTGGGTTGCTGTTAATTGGCGCTCTCCTGAGAGCATTAAAGTTCCGCTAGCTCCTTATCTGGCAAAAAAGAAGATCGCGTTTGTGCATCAAGCTGCAAAGCGTCTTAATCCTGCTGAAAATAGTATTGAACTCGCAGATGGTACAGAGATTACATATGATTTCCTTGCCATCACAACAGGCCCAAAGTTAGCCTTCGATGAAATAACTGGGCTTGGCCCTGATGGTTTTACCCAGTCTGTTTGCCATGTTGACCATGCCGCGGATGCCGCCAACAATTGGGATCAGTTTGTTGAAGATCCTGGCCCGATGATTGTCGGCGCAGCACAATCTGCCTCCTGTTTCGGCCCCGCATACGAATATGCTTTTATTGCAGAAACTGAATTACGGAAACGTAAAATCCGCCATAAAGTACCGATGACTTATATAAGTTCAGAGCCTTATATCGGCCATCTTGGCTTGGGTGGTGTTGGCAATTCAAAAGCAATGCTTGAAGGCGTGCTGAGAGATCGGCATATTAACTGGATCACTAACGCCAAAATTGACAAAGTCGAAGAGGGCACGATGTTTGTCACTGAAGTAGATCAGCAGGGTGGCGTCAAAAAGAAGCATAAACTGCCCTTTTCTTATTCTATGATCTTGCCAGCATTTAAAGGCATTGATGCGGTGCAGAATATTGATGGGTTAGTGAATCCGCGGGGCTTTATTATTGTCGATGAGCACCAACGCAACCCGAAATATCATAATATTTTTGCTGCGGGAGTCTGTATTGCAATTTCACCACTCGAAGTGACGCCGGTTCCGACAGGTATACCAAAAACCGGTTATATGATTGAATCTATGATATCGGCTACCGTAGAAAATATTGCTCAAATGTTAGCAGGCCAGGAACCTTCACATACCGCAACCTGGAATGCAATTTGTTTAGCCGATATGGGAGACTCGGGTATTGCCTTTGTTGCGATGCCACAAATCCCGCCTCGTAACGTGACATGGGCAAGGCAGGGCAAGTGGGTACACACTGCAAAAGTGATGTTTGAAAAGTATCATCTACGAAAAGTCAAAACAGGTAAAACCGACCCCATATTAGAGCGCCAGCTATTGAAAATGATGGGTATTAATAAGCTGGAGTAGTTTATTAGGGAAAATAGCAGCTATCGTATCAATCGCTTTTAAGTTGTAATAGCGCATGAAAGATGAGATTATTGTGAAAAAACAGCCGTCAAGGATCTCTATGAAAAAATCTTACTTTGTTTCCTGCCTCCTGCTGCTTTCCCAGATCTGGTCTTTATCTGCTATTGCCGCCCCCACGGTCGATACAGTTTTTACCTATAATGACTCCCCGCTGTCGATTTCGCTTGTCGTAGCAGAGCCTGCGGGCGTCCCCCGTCATAATTGGCCTGTTAGCAGTGGCATTGGTCTACATATGGGCCGTATTATGCAGGTAAGCGAATTGGGCTTAAAGAACGATTCTGGCCAAGCCATTGCAGCTCAATTTGATGTGCTCTCTTGCTGGGGAGCAGCGGTGAGTGGCGATCAAAAAAGCTGTGCGGCTGGCGCGTCCATTCGGGTGGTTCGTGTTAGCTTTCAAACTCAGCTTGGCGCGTTTGAAGAAAAAACATTTACTCTGGATAACTCAGCCCAAACGAATAATGCCCCCCTGTTAGCTACAGATTCTGCCAATAACATTACGATCAATACCGGTGCTGCTGAATTTACTATCAATAAACAAAAATTCAATTTATTTGACCATATTACCCGTGATAACGGCCAAACCGAAATGGTGGGGCAATCTGGTGGCATTTATATTGTTGATGAAAATGGGGTTGTTTTCGATACGACAGATATGGTGCCTGAAGAAATTGTGATTGAAGATAATGGCCCATTAAGAGCCGCTATTTATATAAAGGGGTATCTTAAACAGCAGGGTGGATCAGAAATTTATGGTGAAAAAACTGTTCGTGCAAGCTTTTTTGAGCCAAAGGACTTTCTAGTCGAAGCAGGCTATACCAATATAGCGTGTGACCCGCTTGTTTTAGCCTTCCCTAACTGTTTCCCCAAATACAATGCCAATGCCCCTAATCCTTGGAAATTAGTGCCGATCGAGGTGCGGATGGAATTCTATAAGGATCAAGATTTCGTTAAGCTAACGACGTCACTCACTAATGAAGGCGGCACCCGGGGTCATTTCAATAGCAGGGGGAGCGCTCAAGATGATATCACTGCTGACGACCCTACTTATCGCAAAGATAATTATGTCTTACACCTCAATGAATTTGGCTTACGCTTGCCTCTGAATATGCCCGATCAAACACTCCTCTTCCAAACACATTATCAATCTGGCAGCCTTGCGCGTTCAGACAAACTAGAAAAAATCCAAATTCACAAAGTGAATAGCCACCGGGAACAAGATAATTTATTTTATCAAGTGATTAAAAATGATTCACAAATTATGGAAAAGGGTCGCCGCACCAGTGGATTGCTTAATATCGAAAGCGATCAAGCGGGCGTCTTAGTCGATATGATGGATTTCTGGCAAAAACACCCTAGTGCGATTGCTTATGACAATAATCAGCTTATGGTTAAATTTTTACCTAAGTGCCCCGAGCCTATTACTAATAGCTTGTGCCGCTATCCTGCAAATGGATATAATCCCGAAGATTTAAACCCTGATAATCCAAATGAAATCATTGTTAGGCGTTTTAACACTGGCAACATCCCAAATTATCGCTATGACATTAATGTATACAATATCAATGCTGGCAAGCGTATTTTAAATACGATTTATCTGTCTTTTCACGCAGCAAACACAACGCCTCAACAGGCCAGTACAACAGCAGATGCCCTGAAGACTTCGCCACTGCTTGCGGTTGCGCCCGCAGATTATACTGCCAATACCTTTGCCTTTGGTGAAGTCCCTGTCGGACGGATCCACAGCAATCCTGCCTCTTTTGATTACACCCCAACAGCTATCGAGCCTGATGCTGCTGAAATGGATCAGGTATTAAGCCGATTTAACCGTATGCAAGCGTCCTATACCGATCCCGCGATTGGAGAGCACAAAGGAAATCGCGTAAACGGTGGCCGAGACCATCGCTTTAGAAGCAATATTGGCGCTTATCCCGGCGGATCCGCAGGCGCTGGTCGGGAAGAAGGGCGTTACCATGGTTACAATCAAGATAGCCAAACAAGCTTTTTTGGTCGTGGCTTATTTGGCAACTTTGATTATGGTGATATTAGCTGGAATAATGGCTTCGCTAACTTACATTACGATCATGATGCTAGTTTATGTCGTATTTTCATGAGCACCGGTGATTATAATCATTTTGAATGGTGTCGTTCTGGCGTGCGTTTTAAATCTGATATTGGATTTAACCATGTCACTGTACCCGATAAAAGCCACCTCAATTCTTTTAGTATGTTCACCAATGTATATGAATCGACAAGGGCACATGCGTTTGGCCGTCAACCTGATGGTTATCTTGGCCATCGTTGGAATGAAGGGATGAAATTTCTGTATCTGATGACTGGCGATCGCTTTGCCAAGCAGTCCTTGCGCCGAGATTCTAATGCCTTGCTTGCTCACTCAGGTACTTTTGCCTTTGATCCTACAAATGGACGCTGGCAATCTAGAACGATTAAAAACTTAATCAATGGCCATCAAGTCTTCGGCGATCAAATCCTGTTTGATAAAGCAGAAATGCTGATGGCTTTAGCGAAAGATCAGCAAGCGGGTGATGGCAAAGTGACCACGACCACCAACCTACTGATGGAGGTTTATTTTGTTAAAGCGTTCACCAGTTTTTTACTCGAATCTTTAGCGCAAGATCACCCATCAGGAACAACGCTCTCCACAGATCTATTAAGCAATTTCGCACGCTACTATAAGGACACCTTTCTGACCAATGGTAGCGGCTCAATCAATAGCTACCTCCCGCTGGGAACGACCGAAGCTGCCGCAGCCAATGCCGAAGCCATTGACATTCTATATATTGGCTACTTACTCACTCAAAACACAGATTACCTCCGCAAAGCTCGCCAATGGTTTAGAGATATATTACTGTATGGTTGCTCTTCCAGCTCCCCACACGACTTAGATGCCATCAATTACACGACGGGTGATAGTGTGTGCAAAATTGGTGCCTATGCAGATGGATTTCCAGGCAGTGTCTCTAAAAACACGGGTTGGCTAATGGCAATGGGTAGCTTTGCCACCTTATTCGAATCCTTGTTGGGTGGGCAAACTCTTGACGCCCATCCTGAAATTGGCACCGTTTCAGGGCTTCCTCTTATTGGCAGCCAAGGCACAATCGAAGTGTCGGTTACCGATCCAGATAATGATATAAAAGAAGTGCGTTTGGAGTGGATGAGTAAGGCAGACGTTAATGCCGATGAAGGGCTACAGCATCTCATTTGTTTAGATGATGGCAGCGCACACACGACCGACATTAAAGTCGGCCCCATTTATAATCAACGAACCGACGGAAATAGTGGCGATCAGACGGCTAATGATGGACTCTACACCTGTACAATTCAAGCGGCAGATGGCCTGTCTGATACCGATTTCTCTGATATTCGCATTGTCGCCATTGATCAAAACGCACAGCGTGCTTTTAAGCGACCCCAACCCATTATTGTGGGCGATGTAAATGGGGATGGTATTATCAATATTTTAGATGTGATTGCGATTATCAATCTTATTTTAAATAATGGCGCCGTCACAGAGGCGGCCGATTGCACGGGAGATAATACGGTTAATATTGCCGATGTTGTGTGTGAAATAAACCTTATTTTAAATCTCTAACTAAAGTCTACTGGATGTCATAATACCTTTCTGGCGCGATATAGCTATGACCATTATCGTCATAACACAGCATGCGCGTCTCAATATACGCGCCACCATTGTCAATCACCCGCGTTGAAACAAACCGGCAATTATTGCGATCATCGTTAGTATTATAATAACGCGCATCTCCCTGAGCGGCATCGCCATACAAACTATAATCACCATAAAGTCGGCTGTTATTACGCTTAGGAAAGTGTCCATACGCATCATCTGAATATCTAGGTAAATAAACGCGCCTGTCCTGACCTGCGCGCTCTATCTGATCGCCACCATAGCCTAGCATTCGGTCGGGATAATCATCGCCTCCAAACTCTCCCGCCACACTCAGCGCTGGCAAAATAGTCACTATCCCAACAATCAATAATATATTTTTTGCTATTTTCATTGCTTTCCCCTATGCCATAACAAACCTGTTCAGGATTCACCCCTCACAATAATAGAGACACCACCATCTATTAATTTGTTCACCGCCGCATAATCAAACCGAAGCTAATGCCGCTTTAACAGCAGACCAAACCCCAGTTAAGCCGCAAATAAGAACCAACGTTTACCTAACCTAGCGCCTTATTAATCGCACAGATAACATCATTAATGTCAACGGAGCCACCACTTTCATCGCAATCGGCACCATTAACGGCCACACCACCACTCAACACTAAATTAATGGTGAAAATAACGTCCGAAATATCAACATCCCCATCGCCATCACTGTCCCCCGCCACAATAATCACTTGCGGAATATCAACCTTAAACACATGTACCGCACCTGAGCTTGCGGCATCTTCATTTCGGTTTGCCATCGTACTATTAATATCGCTATCTTCCCATGGCTCGCCGATCACTCCGACATCATTCTCAATGGCAACACTAGCACCAAACAAATCTAAGCCCGTTGATGGTTCAAAAGACAGAAGAATATCTTGCTGCGCCCATGCCTGCCCATTGCGAACAAATAGATAGGCCGCTCCTGAACTGGTGTCTGTGTTATCAGCAAAGTTTGCATGGGCATACGCACCAACAATAATCGCATTATTAGAAATAGCCACCGATGTACCAAATTTGTCGCTCTCCTCTGCATCTTCAGCCTTCAAATAAGCCTGTTGATGCCAACTCCCGCCAACGCGCTTAAAAACATAGGCGGCGCCTGCAGAATATGTGTTCTCATCAGAGCCATTGAGCGTGCCATCACTTGCTGCACTACCATCTTCATCAATCGCGCCAACAACGATCGAATCACCATCAATATCAACCGCAAAGCCAAATTGATCGGATCCCGCCGCATTAGAGGCTTTTAAATAGGCTTGTTGGCTCCAGCTCGTGGTCGCTGAATTTTGTACAAATACATACGCGGCGCCTGCACCAGAAGACTGTTCATTTGGGTTCGCTGCCGTGCTTAAATAGCTGCCATCCTCGTCTGATGCACCCACCACAATTGTATGACCACTGATGGCAACATCACCACCAAAAGCATCCACATCTCCTGCCGCATTGGATGCTTTTAAGGTTGAATGTGGGCTCCAAATACTATTTATATCACGAGTAAACAGATGAACAGCACCTTCTCCAATAGAAAAAAGATCCGGCCCTTCAAAAGGCGCTCCCACAGCAACCGTATCTCCCTCAATCGCCACGGAACGACCAAACATCCCGCCAACGCTCAGGATGCTTAGTGATTTTAAATACGCCTGCTGCGTCCATGTCGACCCCGTGCGAGTAAACACATATACTGCGCCCGCATTTTGTCGGTTATTATTTGATCCTATGCTGCTGCCATCGCTATTAACATCTCCTGCTTCACCCACCGCGCCCACCACCAAGGTATTGCCAGAAATAGCAACCGATGCGCCAAATAAGTCTTCCTCGTCTGGATTGGAAGCTCTTAAATATGCCTGCTGAGACCAGCTGCCTGCATCGTCACGAACAAACACATAAACAGCACCATAATCATGCTCATTAAAACCAAGATAAGGGTCTTCCGTATCTGCATCTTCGTAGGGTGCACCAATAACCAAGGTGTCGCCGTCTATTGCAACGGTACTCCCAAATTGATCCACCTCTCCTGCATTAAGCGCTTTTAAATACGCCGTTTGAACCGGTGCCGCTTGCGCGAAGGAAGCAAACAATAAAAGTGCCATTCCACCTAAAAAGAGTCTTGTTTTATCTGTTGTTCTCATTATATTCTCCTTTTTCTGCCCCATCTGATGCTTTTTGATTTGCTAATAAAAAGCATTAGATTATACATCTATTTTCGCCTGTTGTAGCTTTTTATAGCCTGCGAGTAAGGCTAAATGCCGTTCAAATCCTGATAAGCCTAAACCAGGGCAATGTAAGCCGTAAAAAACCGTCTCTCCTTCAACCAGTGCGAGACAGGTTTCTACAAGATCCGTGCCAAAAAGTAAGCGCAAACTATCGGTGTAAGCCGCGTAGCTTCTGTCATCATTCCTTTTAATCTCAAGCAAGACTTGCAGACAACGCAAATAACGCACTCGCTCACCAGATTGTTCGGCATCCGGCAGCGATAAACACCACTCCACCCAATCTAACGCTTCCCTCTCTTGCAAGGCGAGGCACAGCATCATTCTGATTTCACCTAGCCGTACCGTTGACCACAACGTATCGGGATCAGGCGCTAAGCCGATGAAGGGTGCCGCAGGGGTGGCATCATCATAGCCGCCTGCTTCTAGCCGTTCTAATATAGAAGCCCACTGCTTGGCACTTCCTTGTTTGAGGGTTAAAAAGTCTGCTCGGAATAGCGCGCCTTCATTATTATTTTCCCATTCCAATTCATCCACAGGATAAATGTCCGACATGCCCGGCACGAGGATGCGGCAAGCATAGACGCTTAGGTGATCATAATCCGCAATATAAATCTCAAATCCCAGATCGTGAATTAACGCACTGAGATAGGCAAACTCTGTTGCCGTGTCTGCATCATGATTCCAATCTGCAAATTCGTAATCAGGTGTGTTTTTGAAAAAATCGTAGGAAATGAAGCCGCTAGAATCAATAAAATGCATTTCCAAGTTTTGTGGCGAGGCGATTTCTTGTTGATCAAAAATAGCGGGTTGGAACACATCAAGCTGGTCTAAATCGCGACCTTGTAATAATTCCGTTACTGTCCGCTCTAATGCCACTTCAAAACAAGGATGGGCGCCAAATGAGGCAAAGACGGAGCCATCTTTCGGATTTAACAAGGTGACGCTCATCACGGGAAATACCCCGCCCAAAGAGGCATCGGCAATCCGCAAATGAA
>DBOG01000035.1:0-6641 GCA_002299915.1 Proteobacteria bacterium UBA652
GGCAAGCTTGAAATCCATTCAACCCTTGCCCATAAATCAGGGGTTAATGTTGCTAAGGTTTGTCGCTGTTGCTGCTGTAAATCAGGGCTGGTCTCTAAAATAAAATATTTTTGGGGTAAGCACTCACTTCGATTTAGCTCTTCTAAAATAAAGGCTGCCATTTTGCCACTGCCTGCACCGAACTCTAACACATCGCCATGCTCAAGCTGCGCTAACACAGGCATGATCTGCCGCGCCAAGCTGCGCGAAAACAAATCACTTTGTTCAGGCGCGGTGGTGAAATCACCTGCCGCCCCTAACTTGATTTTACCACCGCTATAATACCCCAACTCAGGCGTATATAAACACCGCGCCATATAATCAGCAAACGTGATCCGGCCGCCATTTTCCCTAATTGCCTGCCGAATCGTTTCACATAGAGCGACTTGCACAGGGTGTGTAATAATAGGGTCTTTATTATTCAAATTTAAGGTCTTTCATGTCTGATCCTGCTATTTTAGTGACGGGTGCGGGTCGCCGTATTGGTCTCCATATTGCCCAGCGCTTACACCAAGATGGCCACACGGTTATTGCCCATTATCGCACGCTGACGGCAGAAATTGAGGCCTTGGCCAAACAAGGCGTCCGCATCCTGCAAGCAGACTTCACGGATAGCGATACTATTTTTAGCTTCCTTGATCAATTAACAACGCTCTCCACAGATTTCCGCGCCGTGATCCATAATGCCTCTGCCTTTGCGCCAACCGATCCCGATCCCATTATCGCCGCCGCGCAATACCAGCATTTTTTTGCCATCCACATGCTCGCGCCTTATCTCATCAACCAACGCCTACAAGCCCACTTAACCGGCGAAGCAGACAATCCCGCCGATATTATCCATATCACCGATATCAATGCCGACAATCCGACGGCACAGTTTGATATTTATAGCGCCACTAAAGCCGGCTTGCAAAACCTTACGCTCAGCTTGGCAAAACAATATGCGCCTGAGATTAAGGTCAACGCGATTGCACCAGGCCCCGTATTGTTCGCTCCACAACACAGCGACACCACACGACAAGCTATGCTAGCAGAAACCTATTTACGAGAAGAAGGTGGCGCAGAGCCCGTGTATCTCGCCATAAAATCCTTACTCGACAATCCGTTCATAACAGGTATCAGCATCCCGGTAGATGGTGGTCGCCGTCTCTCCAAACGTTGAGCCGCTTGCGTGCAAGCTTACCCCCGCTTGCAGTATTTCTGGTGCGGATTTATGGCCTAAAAAAGCAAATAATTCTGCCATCAAGGGATATAAAAAATATTCTGCCGTAATCTCTGAGGGAATAAGCGAGGCTACCGTTTCTCGACAAAAGGGCAGCAAAATATCAATATCAGCTGTGCGATCCTTTGTTTTGCGGGCTCCATCTTCGCGATCTCGCCCCAATGCCTCCTCAATCGCATTACATTTCTTTTTCAATGCAGATGCTGTCAGCGCGGTTTCCACGCTCACCACCACATTCAAAAAACACTGCTTTGAATTCATCCCCACCGGCGGGATCCGCACCACACGGCTAAGATTCACCACGGGGAATTCAAGCAATAATGCCGCAATAATCAGCGGAATATTCCGATCGGGGTCAATATTGCTGCCGATTCCCAGTAAATAACTAGCCGTCATTCACGAGACCGCGTAATCACAATTTTGGCAACGTTATCGCCATGTAGTTTCACTGGCTTGCTGAGTGATAACGTGACTTTATCCATCGGAAAGTGCGTTAATAACATCTCACATGCCTTTTCAGCCAAGGTCTCAATCAAGGCATAACGACTGGTTTCCACTAATGTCACCAAATGTTTGGCAATCGTACCGTAATCCAGCGTGTCGTCTAAATCATCGGTTTCTGCCGCTTTACGAATATCCCAATCCATCTCCAAATCGAATTGAAGCGTCTGCTTAATCTCGCGCTCCCATTCAAACACACCAATAATAGTGTCTATTTTCAGGTCATTGAGGTATATTTTATCCATTATCTACACTTTTTGTGATGCGAGAGAGGCCATCATACCATGCCCGAATTTTCCATTTTAACCGCCCTCGCTCTCTTAGGGGGCTACTTAATAGGCTCTTTATCGAGTGCTATCATCCTCTGTAAACTCGCAGGCCTGCCCGATCCACGAGATGAAGGTTCTGGCAATCCTGGTGCTACCAATGTGTTGCGGATCGGTGGCAAAAAACTCGCTGCCACCGTCTTATTCCTTGATGTCCTAAAAGGCGTTATCCCCGTGCTTATCGCAAACATGCTTGAGCTAGCACCAGAATGGATTGCTGCCACCGCTTTTTTTGCCTTTATCGGCCATCTTTACCCTGTGTTCTTCCAATTTAAAGGCGGCAAAGGTGTCGCCACCGCGCTCGGTGCTTTTCTCGCGCTATCGCCCTTTTTAGCATTAACTGCTATTGTCACCTGGCTGGCGGTTTTTTTATTGACTCGGCTTTCTTCTCTCGCCGCCCTCGCTGCTGCTGCCATGACCCCTATTTACAGCCTGTGGTTGATCGAAAACCACATTGTTAGGTGGATAATTTTAATCATAGCGCTACTCCTTATTGCCCGCCACCACAGCAATATTAAACGCTTAATTAAGGGCGATGAAGCAGCCTCTTAATCCTATTTTTGGTATCATACGATAATCCACACATCTCCTACCACTCACTCTGGACGACAAAAACACCTTAAATTATGAACATAAAAATCGCTTGTTTGTTCTTATTCTCTAACTTATCATTGCTCTCTCAAGCCGTACAGAGTTATGAGTTGACAGGCGTTAAATGGCCAACAGCAACTACCACCATTGAAGTACAATTCACAGGTGATCCTGATACACCAGCCAGCGCCGGCATTAACTGGAATGCAGCGTTGGCAACCGCCGCCACGCGTTGGAGCCCTAACTTTATCTTCACCGTAAACCATCCTGCAGCCACAACCGACCCGTGCACAAATAATGGTCAAAACGATGTCGGTTTTCACCCCAACCCCTGTGGCATTGATCCTGATGGCTCTGGCCCAGCATCACCGGGCGATAATTTTGGTAGTACAACGCTAGGGGTCACACTCACATCTTATAATCCCGTAACAGACCTAATAATCGAAAGCGATATTGTCTTTAATTCGAACAAAAACTGGAACATTGCAGATCCGCCAGCGGGTAAATTCTCACCCCATGATATTCGCCGCGTTGCCGTGCATGAGCTGGGCCACCTGATTGGTTTAGGCCATAGCGTAGCAACAGGTGCAATTATGTATCCTACAATTGGCGACACCGAAAATCCTGAAACAGATGATCTTGCGGGTTTAGCCGCTATTTATGGCGCAACTGGTGCAACTCCAGGCGATGAAGATGGTGATAATATCGTTAATATCCAAGATGTGATTGCGATTATAAATATTGTGCTCGGTAGCGCCTCGGCACAAGGCTTTGGGGAAAATTGTAATGCCAATGGCGGCATTGATATTCAAGATGTTATCTGCACCATTAATGTGGTGCTGAACAATTAAATCCCCGGCTATTATGAACTTTCCAATAGAAAAACCATCCATAACTACCTATGGTGGGCAGGAACTCTTCCTCAATTTTTAAGATTATTCTGGAGCAAAAAATGTTTAAGTTAATGATTATAAATCTCTTTATCGGCCTTGCCTTGCTGAGCCAAAGCATGGCTTTTGCTGCCGTTGCAAAAGTCAATATAGATCAAATGTTGGCAGTCAGCGCACTGGTTATTCAAGGCTCGGTGATAGGGCAACGAGTTGAACAGGGCGATGGCCGAAATATCCACACTATTATTACCTTAGAGATCAGTGATACCGTTAAAGGCAGCTGGCACCAGCCAACCATTGATATTAGCTTTTTGGGTGGCTCAATTAACGGGCTTGCACTTAGTGTGGGCGGGCAACATATCCCTGAATTGGGTCAAGAAGGTGTGTTTTTTATTGAAAACCCATTGCAAAACCAAGTCAACCCACTGTTTGGCTGGGAACAAGGCCTATTTGTGGTAGAAACTGATGCAAACTCGGGTGAAAAAGTGATTACAACAACCTCAAAACAACACATTACCGGCATTGAATTTTTACCTGCAGACAGTTCACAAACACGAGGCCTTAGCGATGGCGTTGCTACCGGCATTATTTTGCAACACGCTTCTGAACTTAAAGCGCTTTATACTTTAACGAAATTTAAAGCCGATCTACGAGCGCGACTGGCGGAAGGAGAATAAATATGCGGATCTGTCGTTTCCTGCTAATTGCCAGCCTATTTTTTGCCACATCCGCCCAAGCCTTCACGCTTGGCCCGTCTAAATGGCCACAAGGCGATACAACCATGTATCTTGGCTCGCTTTCCGGATCTTCTACCAGTGGTACGAGCTGGAAAGATGCTTATACCGAAGCCGCCACGCTATGGAATAATAATACGAATTTTACGTTCAACCTGTCTAATGCAAGTGTGGCCGCTTGTTCTGAGTCAGATCTGCGCAATTATATGGCTTTTCGGGGAGATGTATGTGGGGATGCATGGGGCGACTCAACCCTCGCCGTGACCATCACCTATTCCTTCAACAGCACCCCTAGCGCCACTGCAAAAACCGATATTCTATTTAATGACACGCTTAATTGGGATGTTTATCATGGCCCCGTTTTACCTGCTGCCCATGATTTTCGCCGCGTTACTGTTCATGAATTAGGCCATGCACTCGGCTTAGACCATGAAACCACGGCGACCGCTATTATGGCGCCCTTTGAAGGTAGTATTGAAGCGCCAACCAGTAATGATTTGGCCGGTGTGGCGGCGCTTTATGGCGCGCCCTCGGGAGGCGGCAATGCCCTTGCCCCTATCAAGATAGAACTAGAAACACCTAGGGCAGGAGAGGTACTGAGCGGTATTGCAAATTTCCAAGGCTGGGTTGTCAGCTCCGCAGCCATTCAAAAAGTGGAGCTATTTGTCGATAGCAAGTTAATCGGTAATATCCCTTTTGGTGGTGTGCGGGATGATGTGCGGGATGCGTGGCCACAATATCCCAACGCAGCCAATGCTGGCTTTTCCATGGCCTATGCTTATAGCAGCTTTACCCCAGGGACACATACCGCCTTAGTGCGCGCTTATGATGTCAATGGCAACATCCAAGAAGCCAGCGCCACCTTCACCACGGTTGAGTTTAATAATACGCTGTTCTTTAGCGATCCAAATAAGATAAACTTACGAAATGCTACCGCCGTCTTCCCACCCGCAGAAAACCCTGGCTATCAAATGATTATTGATAATGCCGTTGTTGATGGCAAGGCCTATGCTATTTTATTGGTCTGGAGCACGGCAACCCAAAACTTTGAGATTCATACCATTACACCAAAATAAACTATAACGGTTATGCTAGGCTAGCGGCCTTTCTAAAGGAAAAGGTCGCTCAGTGCTTTAACGCTGACTGACTTGACTTCATTAAGCATAAGGACTAGGCTCTTTCCTGCAGTTCTTGTCTTTTGGTCTTTTTGGAGGGTCTTACCATGAGAAACCCACTATTCCTTACCTGTTTGGGTCTATTGTTGACCTTCAATACTGCATCTGCAGATCCTTATACGCTGCGTTTCACCTCTACCGTAATCAGTGACCCCGCCCCTAAAGGCGTTACACTGGGTGATCCGCTAATCATCAATATCGTGGTGGATAATGGCGGGAGTGACCAAGTGAGTGAAACATGGGATGCGGGCGATATTCTCTCTGTTAACTTTGCCGCTGGTCCGCGCTATGCTATTAATATTGTCAGCCCAACATTGAATGGCACAAGTGGCACCATTCAAACTGATGACGCAGGAAATGTTTCCGCAGTCAGTGCTAAGTGGTTTGTTACTTCACCAACAGCGCTAATCGACTCAAATGGTACCGCCGTCTCTAGTTGGGGCATTGATAATATCGGTGATGTTGCCCAAACGGATGGCGTTCTATTAAAGCCAAAACACCGTACAGGTGTTGTTGCTAATTGGATTGCCTTACCCGTGCCCAATGCAGGGCTTGCACCAATTAAAATGGTCCTTGAAGAACCTGTAAACGGCGGTGTTAGCAATGGTATTGCTAATCTCCGGGGCTGGGTTGTTGGTGCTAGCCCTATTCAACGTGTCGCTTTTTATCTTGATGGTGTATATAAATTCGATATTCCTGCCGGAGGCGACCGTTCCGGCGAAGGCGATGTAGGCGATGTCTTCCCAGACTATCCTGGTTCCGATAAAAGTGGCTTCTCTATGGCTTATGGCTATAGTAATCTTACTGCGGGATCTCACACAGCTAAAGTAATCGCTTATGATAGCCTCGGTAATACGGCGGAAGATTCATCAACCTTCACAGTGGTGCGCTTTGATAATGCATATATCCCAAGCTTTAATGACGTGGATTTAACCGCAGCGAGCTGTGCCTTCCAGCCGGCAGGATCTGATCCGGCTATTAGTGACTTATTTACGGTTAATGGTGGCGTGTTTGAAGGTCAAATCTATGATCTTCAGTTTGGCTTTAATCCTGCAACACAGCAACTTGATGCGGTAAATATCAATAAGCGGTAAATATGATAAAACTGTGTCCTAATCATTAAGCTGGGCACTGATGTTTAAATTAAAAAAGCCAGCATTAAT
>DBOG01000035.1:6984-15073 GCA_002299915.1 Proteobacteria bacterium UBA652
TGTTTTCTGTGAAAAGCTATTTTTGTACTGATTTCAATAAGATCCCAATCTGTTTACGCGCCAATACCGCCCAAATAATCACCGGTACGATGGTCGGGATAATAATCGTACTCAATTGGAAACCTAAGGCAATGCCTTCTCGCATCCAAGATGCCAACCCTTCTGCTTGGGTAAAATAGGCGCCTAAGCCTACCATAAGCTGCTTTAAGCTAACAAATACCACACTCCACAGGATGAACGGTAATAAGGCTAAAAAACCCCATAACAAGGCTCTGCCATGGCGCTCAAGCGGCGTTGCCATAATTAAGGCGCCTAAAAAGGGGATGGAGTAGGTGAGGATAAAGGTATTAAAGTCAAAAGCAAGCTGGTGGCCCGCCACTTTAGCGCTCACAATCTGGCCATTCACTTCACCCACGGACGCAAATACGCGTGCCAAATCCCCTTGCTGGGCAAGCGATGCAAAGGTATGCGGCACTAGCCAAGCCATAATGGGCTCTGCCAACCAGAGAATCGGCGCGATTAACCAATCATTAAAGAAATACCACAACACAAACGTCAGCACCAACCATAGCGCAACATGCAGCACAAACTTGCCTGATGCTAGCGGTTGTAGCGCGTTTTGGGTGGTCATCCCGCTACCACACCGTTACTCGCGCCGTCTTGCCGCTTACTGAGGTAGCGGATCCACAGCCAGAACACTAGCAGCACATCCAACATAATCAAGACGGGCCAAATATACAGATGAAACCATTCAAATACGCCATGATGCCATTGTCCCAGATAAAAAAGGGTGATGATCCGAGCAAGATTCATAATTTGAATAGCAAAGAAACCAAAAATAAGCGCGCCTAGTTTTTGCTTCCAACTGGCAGGGAAGCCCATGATCGCCGCAGCCAGCACAATAACGGCTTCCACCCCATTACAACCCGCCTCAATCGAGACCGCAAAGCCATTTGTTTTACTTTGAATCACTTTACCAAAAGAAATAACAGAATCATCAAAGAATCCAATGAGACCCGCACTGATTTGGGCAATAAATGTAGTGAACGGGATAATCACCGCCGCTTGTATCGGCTGCAGTAGTTCTAATGTAAATAAAACAATCAGCGTGGTGGCAAAAATAAGAATATATCTAGTCATAAATCAATCGCTATCTGGCTATACAAAGGCTAGGCATCCTCAACTTTAACGGAATAACCACACTCTTTTTGAGGACACACTTTTTCCGTGCCTTTGCTCTTGGTGGTTTTAATCGATAAAATCGGCCAGTCACAATCAGGGCAGGGCTCATCCACGGGCACATTCCAAATCGCATAACTACAATCAGGATAACGACCACAGGAATAAAACACTTTACCACGGCGCGATTTACGCATCAAAATCTCGCCTTTTTTACACTCAGGGCAATCAACCCCTGTTTTTTCAGGCTGCTCTAAAGATTCGAGATGCTTACATTTTGGATAGCTAGAACAGCCAATAAATTTACCATATTTACCTGTGCGCACCCATAAATCAGATTCACATTTAGGGCATTTCCGATCAGCCACCACTTCAGGTTCACTGGCGGTTGTTTCTTCGCCATCAACATTGCGGGTGTAATCACATTCCGGATAAGCGGTACACCCAATAAAACGCCCACTTCTTCCCAAACGGCTCGATAGCGGTTTGCCACATTTGGGGCAGTCTTCACCGATATCTTCTTGGGTTACATCGCTACGCTGCACTTCTTTCTCTTTAGTTTCCACTTGCTGTTTGAACGGTGCCCAGAATTTCTCCATCAACGGCACCCATTCTTTTTCTCCACGGGCAACCGCATCCAGCTCATCTTCCAGGTTCGCTGTAAAATCATAATCCACATATTTGGTAAAATGATTCACCAAAAACTTGCCAACCACACGGCCCACATCGGTTGGGTGAAAACGTTTTTTCTCTAATTCAACATATTCACGCTGCAATAATGTCGAAATAATATTGGCATAAGTCGAAGGGCGGCCAATATCATATTCTTCCAAATTACGGATCAAGCTAGCCTCACTAAACCGTGGCGGTGGCTCGGTAAAATGCTGCTCCGGGCGAATTTTCTTCAAATCGACCACATCGCCGACTTCCATCGCCGGCAATAAGCGCTCATCCTTGTCGCTAGCGCTGCTATCGTCTTTGCCTTCTTGGTACACCGCCATAAAACCGGGATGTACCACGGTCGAGCCGGTGGCGCGGAAAATATTGCCTGGCCCACATGCCAAGTCAACCGCCACCGTGTTCATCGTTGCATGGATCATTTGACTGGCAACCGTACGCTGCCAAATCAAGCGATAAAGCTTCAATTGATCCGTTGAGAGGTAAGACTTCATACTGTCAGGCGTACGCAGCGCCGAAGTAGGGCGGATCGCCTCATGCGCCTCTTGGGCATTTTTAGATTTTGTTTTATAGGTTTGTGGTTTGGCGGGCACCGAATCCGCACCATATTTTTCATCAATAAAGCCGCGTAATTCCGCAACCGCTTCATCTGCTAGCGTCACTGAATCCGTACGCATATAGGTAATCAAACCCTCGGCACCTTCACCGGTATCCACGCCCTCATAAAGCTGCTGAGCAACACTCATCGTGCGCTGTGCACCATACCCCAACTTGCGTGAGGCTTCTTGTTGCAAAGTAGACGTGGTAAACGGTGCGGCAGGGTTACGCTTGCGCTTTTTCTTGTCGACTTTTGACACCAGTAATTTGCCATCAGCAAGTTTTACCAGTTGCGCAACGATCTCTTCCGATTGTGTCGCATTGTTGACCGTAAATTGTGATAATTTTTCATTCTGATAGTGGGTTAACTTCGCTTCAAAAGCTGCTTTTTTAACCGCGGCATCGGCTTCTAGGGTCCAATATTCTTTGGGTTGAAAGGCTTCAATTTCAAGCTCACGCTCAACGATCATTCGCAATGCAGGGCTTTGTACACGCCCCGCCGATAAACCGCGACGGATCTTTTTCCATAATAAGGGAGATAAGGTAAAGCCCACCAAATAATCCAAGGCGCGACGCGCTTGCTGTGCATTCACCATGTCCATAGAAATATCGCGGGGATTATCAACCGCATCATTGACCGCTGTTTTGGTGATCTCGTGGAAAACAACACGGTAAGCCTCTTTATTCTTCATCGCGCCGCGCTTTTTCAGCAACTCTAATAAATGCCAAGAAATCGCCTCTCCTTCGCGATCCGGATCCGTTGCGAGATAAAGCACGTCTGCTTTCTTCATGGCCTTTGAGATGGCGTCAACATGCTTGCTGTTGCGATCAATAATTTGATATTTCATCGCAAAATCATTACTGGGATCGACGGCGCCTTCTTTTGGCAACAAATCCCGCACATGGCCATAAGAGGCCAATACTTCCGTGTCTTTCCCAAGATATTTTTTTATCGTTTTTGCTTTTGCTGGCGATTCAACAATAACCAATCTTTTTCCCATTTTTCTTCAAAACCTTCTTTAATGTATATCTGCAACTAAGTCATCAAACACCAGCTCTTCTACCCAGGCATAAGCCACTTCCTGACCCGGCTGGTAAAACATGACCATCAACACCACGCTTTTCAGTTGTTCCAAATCAATATCTTCTGTCTCCAATGCCAAGGTGCGCTCAATCACCACTTCACGGGTAACATCATCCAATAAGCCTGCTTGTTCCAGAAAGAGTAAATAACCACGGCATTCTGCATTTAATCGTGCCTGTTCTTGCTCACTATAGACCCGCATCGACAAAGCCGGCAACGCGGCTTGCGCCTGTGTTTCTTCTGGTACAATCGTAATGTTTTCTAGCCAATCTAACGCTTTACTGATTTCCTGCGGTCGGAACCCTGCCTGCTCAAGCTCAAGCTCTAAGGTGGATTTATCAATGATTTCTGTCTGCTGCTCCGATCCCTCAGCCTGATCTGCTTCTAACTCTGCACTGGTATCAATATAATATTCAAATAGGTAAAGCAACACTTCAATTATATTTTCTTTCATGTCTCCCTCCATTTTATATTCGAACATACCGCCCACCAACCAAAGACTCAACCCGTCCTTGTAACTCCAGTAATAATAGCATGGAGGAAACCGCTTCCGCCGTCAATCCACTTTTTTCCACTAATAGGTCAATCGCAATAGGATCAAAGCCTAAGTGCACCATTAAAGCCTCATAGTCTTCACCCAAACGCTCGGTCTGCGCCGCATCTGTTGCTGTGGTGGTTGTCATTTCCCTGCTAACGTCTTCTAATAAGGCTCCCGCTAACGCCCCTAGTTCTTCAACAATATCTTCTGCCGTTTCCACCAGCTTCGCGCCCTCTCGAATCAAGCGATGGCATCCTCGCACCAAAGGATTATGAATCGAGCCCGGGATGGCAAACACTTCTCGCCCTTGCTCCATTGCCATCCGCGCGGTAATAAGCGACCCACTGCGCAAGGCCGCTTCAACCACCAGTGTGCCCAGCGATAAGCCGCTGAGAATACGATTACGGCGGGGAAAGTTTTCTGGCCGTGGCGTTACTCCTAATGGAAATTCAGACACCAACAAACCTGTCTGCGCAATCTCTTGTGTCAATTCCCGATGGCGCGCGGGATAGACCACATCCAAGCCCGTTCCTACCACAGCAATCGTCGGCCCAGCTGCAGCGAGCGCGCCCTGATGTGCTGCTGCATCAATACCCAAGGCAAGGCCACTGGTAATCGCAATGCCATTTCCCGCTAAATAACGGGCAAACTCAAACGCCGTCTCCCGACCTGATGCAGAAGGATTACGACTTCCGACAATAGCCAGCTGCCAGTGTGACAATAAATCTGGGTTACCTTGAAGAAATAAGATACTTGGCGGATCGGGTAATTCTTTTAACAATATCGGATAACGCGGATCCTGCAACGTCACCACATATCGGTCTGGCTCAGCAAACCAATCCACGTCTGCTGCCACCTGTGACCAATCCGGCGCAAGCAATGCTGCTCGAGTGCGCGGTGAAATCCCAGTTGCTTGTGCCACATTAGCAAACACTGCTTCAGGCGAACGAAACTGCGTTAACAACCGCTGAAACGTCGCTGGCCCCACACCGGGGATACGATGCAGGGCCAGCCAGCTTGCTATTTCACGCGCTTCGGCGGGAAAAGAATCTAAATTCATTTAGCGCCTACTCTAGGCCTTTCACCTTATCGCCCACTTCAACTGCAAAATTCGACTTCATCAAAATAGCATAGCTAAGGCCTTCAAAAACCTTGAACACCATCGCCACACCGGCATATTCATCAGGCAAGGTCACCACATCACCACGCTGTTCCGTCACATCGTCACGTATCGTTTTACCTGCTTTATAAACAGATAATAAATGACCCTCTTCCAGATAATCATTGCTACCACGGTCTATTGCCACAACTTGATGTTGCCCTACATAAGTGACGCCGCCCGCAACAGAGATGATGTGGCCGTCTAGCTCTTCCCGCAGTGTTTTCGGAAAGAAATTGACCTCATACCCCTCATCCTCAATTGCTAATAATCGATCGCCAACCTTTACTTCACGTGTTGAGTTATTCAGTTCAAGGGTTGCGGGGTCGCCAATCTCTAACACGGTCGCATTCCCCCCATAAAGCGCTTCATAACCTAAAAGCTGTTTGGTCTCATAATCAACATATGTTTTTCCTGGGCGAAACACACTATAATTTGCCATCGCATCTTCATCTAAACTGCGGACATAAACAATATCCCCCGCTGCAGCAAGCACTCGGTCATCTACCGTTGCCACCACATAAGGCGCCATTGGTAACACCTCCGCGCCCACAATTTGTGGCTGGGTTAAAAAGGCTTCTATTGCTGATAGTGGAATTGTTGAAATTGCTTTATCTAATGGTGTTGCCCGCACCCCCGGTGATAATTTAACAGAAGAGGGGCCACGTGATAATTCCAGCATTGCTTGACCATCTCGATATACCAAGCTGATTACGTCGCCTGGATAGATTAAATGCGGGTTTTTAATCTGCGAATTAGCATGCCAAATTTTGGGCCATTCCCACGGATTTTGTAAAAACCGGCCTGAAATATCCCACAAGGTATCACCCTTCACCACCACATGCTGCATAGGATGATTGGCGTTTAGCTCAACCGCTACCGCGGTTTGCATCGCAGTAGATAATAATAAAAATAACGCAAAACAAAGACGACGCAACATCGAATAACCCTCAAAATTTATTTATAATTCTCACATTTAACACATCAAAACGCAAGCAGATATCGACTATAATCATATAATAACGCGCACTAATCAAGTTTTAATCTAGATATGCTCGCTAAACAATTGTATCAACATGCTTTTCTCTACTCTATTTCCGCACGGGCTTCCGTGCAGCACACACTAAATGAACGCCTCAACCAAATCTTGGCTGAGGCGCTATTTTTTCAACTCTATTCGACAGATACCGACAAAAAAGTATTACCACGTTTTTGTGGGGATACGGATTTTTTGACCAGGATAGATCAGATCCGCATCTTTAATTACTTCTTTATTGGCATCCACCAATTTTGGATAGTCCATCGCATTACCATAAAATTGCTTGGCAATTTTGGATAAGCTATCACCACTTTCAATCGTATAGTATTGCACTTCTTCTGTTGCTTCTGGTGCATCCATACCATCGATTTTCACATCGGTCACACCTTTCACATTGCCTGCCATCAACACCGCCTTTTCAAGCGCTTCGGCAGACATAGCCTTGCCGCTGAGGTTAACAACACCTTCTTCAAACGTGACATCCAAGCCTTCAATCCCAGGATTGTCGGCCTCAATGCTTTCTTGAATGCTGGGTGCGGCTTCGGCATCTGAACCAAATAATTTTTTACCTAAGTCTCTTGCAAAATCAAATAAACCCATTTTTATCTCCTCGTAAAATTTATTTGAGAATAAAAGTGATTTTCATCACCACTTTATAGCCTGTGATCTTGCCATTATCAATATCAACGGTCTGATCTTTGATCCAAGCAGATTTCACGCCAGACAGCGTTTCTGTTGCGCGTGCAATGCCTGATGAAATAGCATCCTCAAAACTTTTTTCTGAAAAACTAATAACTTCTGTAACTCTTGCTACTGACATGTTGTCTCCTTAATATAATTCGCTTAAAATAGCCATAATGCGCAATAATCCTTGCATCAACACATCTCATAGCGGATGCAACCATTTATTCGCATATCGGTCATAATAGCACAGCTTTCACAAACAGGTTCACCATGGCAATACTTAATATTCTTCGCTTTCCCGACCCACGGCTTCGCAAAAAAGCCTTGCCCATTGAGAGCGTTACGGACACACACCGCCAATTGGCGGATGACATGCTAGAAACAATGTATGCTGCGCCAGGGGTCGGCCTTGCGGCCAATCAAATTAATGTGCAACAGCGCCTTATTGTAATTGATGTGAGCGAAGCGCAAGACGCTCCGCTTATTCTTATCAATCCTGAAATTCTAAGCAGCGAAGGCGAACGTGAATATGAAGAAGGTTGCTTATCCGTGCCTGAAGAATATGGGATGGTA
Source organism: Proteobacteria bacterium UBA652 (assembly GCA_002299915.1). Taxonomy (GTDB): domain Bacteria; phylum Pseudomonadota; class Gammaproteobacteria; order Nitrosococcales; family Methylophagaceae; genus UBA652. The sequence continues at coordinate 14,516 of DBOG01000035.1, forward strand.
ACGCGCGCTGACACAGTGAAAATTCGCGCCTTAGACTGTGATGGCAAGCCTTTTGAGCTAGAGGCCGATGAGCTCCTTTCTACTTGTATTCAACACGAAATCGATCATCTAGATGGTAAGTTATTCGTTGATTATTTAAGCAAGCTCAAGCGCGACAGGATCCAAAAACGTCTCGAAAAAGCCAATAAAGAATCCTGATCTGATGCGGCTAATTTTTGCGGGCACCCCTGCTTTTGCGGCCATAAACTTACAGGCCTTGCTTGATGCCGGCCACACTATTTGCGCCGTGTATACCCAGCCAGACCGACCGGCTGGCCGAGGCCGCAAACTCACCGCCAGCCCCATTAAACAAATCGCCCTATCGCACAACATCCCTGTTGAGCAGCCGCTTAATTTCAAACAACAAGCGGATCGTGACACCCTAGTCAATTACCAAGCCGATCTGATGATTGTGGTTGCTTATGGCTTGCTCTTACCACAAGCTGTTCTCGACATACCAACCCATGGTTGCATCAATGTACATGCCTCCTTATTGCCGCGCTGGCGCGGCGCAGCACC
>DBOG01000080.1:0-5761 GCA_002299915.1 Proteobacteria bacterium UBA652
ATTATCAAAGGCGTTCGCGCTTCATCAATAAGAATAGAATCCACTTCATCGACTACCGCAAAATTCAACCCACGCTGCACCTTATCTTCCATCGAGAATGCCATATTATCGCGTAGATAATCAAAACCAAATTCGTTGTTTGTGCCGTAGGTAATATCAGCCGAATACGCTGCACGGCGTTCATCTGGACTAATACCTGATGTAATCACCCCAGTCGTTAAGCCTAAATAACCGTATAATTGCCCCATCCAATCTGCGTCACGCTGTGCAAGATAATCATTCACCGTAACCAAATGCACACCTTTCCCTGATAAGGCATTCAAATAAACGGCTAGCGTTGCCACCAAGGTTTTACCTTCACCTGTGCGCATCTCTGCAATTTCACCCATATTAAGCACGATACCGCCAATCATCTGTACATCAAAATGACGCATTCCTAGTGTACGTTTGCTGGCTTCTCTTACAATTGCAAAAGCTTCTGGCAATAAAGACTCTAAGGTTTCACCCCCTTCGAAACGTTGTTTGAATTCAGCTGTTTTGTCGGGAAAGTCTGCATCATTAAGCGCTTCATACTCGATTTCTAGGGCTGCAACTTGGTCAATTGTCTTGCCCATTTTTTTCAATATTCGGTCATTGCTACTACCAAAAATCTTACTAAAAAGTTTACTCAACATAGATTACTATCCATCTTCTACTTGCCGCGGATTAAACCGCCAAAAATTTAACGCACCATTATAGCCAATTAAGCGGGAAACCACCTAATCTTATTGTGCGATATGGAGGCGACACCTCCTGAATACAAGACTGTTATATGCGATGCGACCAGCATGTTCTGGCAGTGTAATATTAAAATCTTACGTTTGGCAGATACCAGGCTCAGTGTTGCACGTAATCGTGAGGATTAATGCTGTCACCATCTTTCACGATTTCAAAATGAACATGGGGGCCCGTGGAATAGCCTGTTGATCCCACCGATGCAATTTTTTGCCCTTGCCTCACATAATCACCTAGTGCCACTGCGCTAGATTTATTATGCGCATAGCGCGTGATATAGCCATTGCCATGCTCAATCTCAATCAACATACCGTAACCTCCTTGATGCTGTGATTTAATCACCAACCCATCCGCTGCGGCCACGACATCGCTGCCTGATTTTGCTGCAAAATCAATCCCTTTATGGAAACTTTTTTTACCTGATATCGGATGAATTCGATTGCCATAGTCTGATGAAATATAGCCTGTTAGGGTGGGTGCTCCTGCTGGAATAGAAGATTGCACACGTTCATTTATTATATTAACCGAACGCATCACCGCTATCTTTTCATCTTGTTGCTGAAATAAAACCGTTAAGGCATCCAATTCCGTCATAAAATCTGCAGGGGTTAGCCAGCTGCCTTCTTCATTTATCCCACCTTGGCCGGGGGGCTCTGATAATAAGAAGGCGGCATCATCTAATTCAGCTTCTTCTGCAAGCTGGCTTATCAGCGATTTAAGTCGAATGGCTTCTGCTTGCAATTTACCAATACGTTTTGCATAATAATCTGTTAGTTCTGCGGGTCCCTGTGTCGCAGGTTCTAATATTCTAATGGACGCCAAACCTTTCGCTTCCACTGCCTCTGGTAATGGTAATGGCAATATTTTAGACACGACTGCTAGCGGTGCCATCGGTGCTTGTACTGTACGATATGTTGTCATCGCAACCATTGATAATCCTGCCAGTAACAATATAGCTAGCAAAGCCAGTAAGCGTTTATTAAGATGCCATTGGCGATGTGCGCCCGATTTCTTTGAAATAATAATAATCTGCATCGTGTATCCTTATCCCCAAACCCCATTTTTATAAAGTGATTATGAAAAAACCTCACCCCATTATCGATGTATTGCATCAAAATAAATTATTTCAAAATTTATCCCAGCATTCACATCGCTTAAACCAGATAAATCTGGCGTTGCAGCAAGCCCTCCCTGCTGACTTTATCTCGCGCTGTCATATTGCTAACCTTCGCGACAACACTCTTATTCTTCATACTGACAGCGCCTCGGTTGCAAATTTACTTCGCTTCCAGTCTGCTGAACTTTGCCAACAAATATCACAACAATATGAGCTTAATATCTCGCAGTTACAAATCAAAGTTCGGCCAGATCATCCGCAGTCTGCCACAACATTAGCGATGCGGCAAGCAAGCCCCTTATCAACAGATAATGCAGCCCTTATTTCAGCGACCGCAGACTCAATAACCGATCCTGCATTAAAAAACGCGCTAGCCAAACTGGCTACACGCGTTAAATCTTCTTAAAAAACAATTAATCCATCACTGCTGCAGGTCGGCTAAATGAAATCGGTGCTTGTGCTTCATCTTCAAACGTTACCAACTCCCAAGCATCTTCTTGTGCTAATAATTCACGCAACAATTGGTTATTCACGCCATGACCTGATTTATAACCAATAAAGGCACCTATTAAACTATATTTTAACAAATATAAATCACCAATCGCATCAAGTACTTTATGGCGAACAAACTCATCTTCATAACGCAAACCATCTTCATTGATGACGCGGTAATCATCCAATGCAATCGCATTATCAACGCTTGCGCCCAATGCTAAATTATTTTCGCGCAGCAATTCAATATCTTTCATAAACCCAAAGGTACGAGCGCGGCTGACTTCACGCACAAAAGAGGTGGATGAAAAATCAACTTCAACTTGCTGTGGTCTTTCTGTAAAGGCAGGATGGTTAAAATCAATTTCAAATGCAACCTTAAAACCATCAAAGGGTTCAAATTGACCCCATTTATCGCCATCTTCAACTTTCACTGTTTTCTTAATTCGAATAAATTGTTTTGCAGCGCTTTGTTCTTCAATACCGGCTGACTGGATTAAGAACACAAAAGGCCCCGCACTGCCGTCCATGATCGGCACTTCTGCTGCATTCAAATCAACGTAGGCATTATCAATCCCTAAACCTGCAAAAGCAGACAGTAAATGCTCAACCGTTGACACGCTAATATCGCCATTTACTAGCGTAGTGGACATGGAGGTATCACCCACATTTTCGGCTTTGGCTTCAATTTCTACTACGGGTTCAAGATCAACTCGGCGAAAAATAATACCTGTATTCGGTGCGGCAGGGCGCAATGTCAAGTAAACAGTGTCACCACTGTGTAGCCCGACGCCTGTAGCGCGAATGATATTTTTTAACGTTCTTTGCTTGATCATGAGCAATAATCCCCAAAATTATTACAATAATTATACCATAAATTATGATATAAGTGTCTCGTTCTAGGACAGCATAAATCTGGGTATTACTGCGCGGGATTAACCACAATGGCACTGGGGTGCCGTATCAACATGGAAGAGCGGCCTTTTTGGCGTGATACCCAACCTCGAATTTCCAGTGGTTTATTAAGATATATTGCCAGATCAGGAAAATGAGATATATTCTCTTTCGGGATCCGAACATCAAATTTTTTGCTGATAATTAAGCGATAAAATCGCTTGCTGCTGGTGATGCTATTTGCCTCGGCAGAATAGCGCCGCCAGCCTCTAAATTTATGGCTCGCTACCCGCTTCGCCTCACGGCGTTTATAGATAGCGATTGACCACATTCCCAAGCCTTTTTTTTCAGCTTGTTGCTGCACCGCTAAAAAATCATCTGCATACCGTACGTTGGGTGGAATAATACTCATCACAGCATGGCCTTCTGCCACCAGACCCAGGTTAATATGCTCTCCTGTCGGCAAAAACACATGGGCTAATAAACGATCATATTTATCCCGCTTTTCCTGATCGTATTCAAGATAAACCTCACCGCCCGATAATTGTGCTTTCATCCATGCTTGAGCAGCCTTGCCACCAGGCTCACCTTTGCGATATCGGCTGCTGATTTCAGGGGTATTCACACCCAATAATCTGACACGCTCACCATTGGCTAATATAATTGTGTCGCCATCATATACTTTTTTGATTTGATGCCGATAACGCTGGACTTTATCCACCACCTCAACGGTTTTCGCACCCACAGTCGGCTGATCTGAATAATGCACACCAGTGGCATCTTCGGTGCGATATATTTCAGCTATCGCCGTGCATTGCCATACTAACAAGACCACTAACAATAGTCGGCTTACCATCCTACCATCCCAAAATGAATAAATATGGCTACAAAAAACAGCGCGCCCACCCAATTATTGTTCAGAAATGCCTTTAAACACGCTGTCCGTTCTCGATCTCTAATTAACCATTGTTGATAAATAAACAAGTATAAGACAATATTAAGCGCCGCATAAAACACCACACTAAACTGCATCATATCGCCAACCACCCACATAATACCAAGCAATAAAACTTGCAGCGATCCTGTGATAATACGATCATACTGGCCAAATAATATCGCTGTTGATTGCACACCAATTTTTAGATCATCCTCACGATCTACCATTGCATAAAAAGTATCGTAAATAACTGACCACACAATATTCGCCGCAAATAGCCACCACGCAACTGCAGGAACCTGCCCCGTTTGAGCAGCAAATGCCATGGGAATAGCCCAGCCAAACGCCATTCCCAACACCACTTGTGGGATCGGCATAAAGCGTTTCATAAAGGGATAGCTAGCCGCCAACAACACGGCAACGATCGATAATAAAATCGTTAACCGGTTCAACATTAACACCAAGCCAAATGCGAATAAGCATAAACTTACACATAAAATTATCGCTTGTTTTTGTTGGATATCACCTGTTATTAGGGGTCGGTTTTGAGTGCGTGCAACTTGCCCATCAAAGCGTTGATCTGCCAAATCATTTACTACACAGCCCGCGCTACGCATAATGATCACGCCTAGCACAAAGATAAGCAATACTTTAGGATCTGGCCAACCCGCAGCGGCAATCCATAATGCGGTTAAGGTTGGCCATAGTAATAATAAAATACCAATCGGCCGATCGAGCCGCATTAATTGGACGGCAGCTCGCCAAGGAAATCGTTCTTTATTCATGCTTATCAATCAAATTGGGTAAAAATATTTCATTGACTAATAATACCTTGTCGCCAATATAAAAGAGGGAACGTCGTGCCCATATTGTGTCAGACAACTCAGGTTCCGCCCGCTTTGTCATATCATATAAAGCATGACCTGCTTGTAAGCAAACTACCTCAATTTCGCCACGACGGACTGTAGGATCCGTAAATAACATCTCACCCAAAGAGTGCGAACCTAGCTGAGTGAATCGTTCTGATAAGGCATCGAATGTGGCACGTGGAATCACTGTGCGTGCATACACATCCGCTGCTAGGCCATTCAATAATGTCACTTCTCTTTGATAAACCAATTCATCTAGCTGAATACCTAACAATCCAGCTTCATCCGACAAGGCCTTCTGCCACTGCTCTGCTAGCACCTTCACCGAAAAACCCTGATCTGCCTGTGTCTGTAAACTATGTGTGAGCGATCCTGTGCCTGTCAGCCACGATTGTAATTCTGCTGGCATATCCTGTTGTTCCGGTGGCAACCATCTTGTTTCTACTGCCATTATCACACCTGCCCCAAATCCATTTTATCGCCAAACCATCGTACCACCAGAGCATCGGCCAACTCAGGTGATTCTGCTAATAATAGCGTCGCTGCGCGTGGAATCACCACTAATAAATCTTGATCTTCTATTAAATCAGCCACTCGGAATTGTGGTAAACCAGTTTGACGCGTACCCAATAACTCTCCGGGGCCACGTAATTTTAGATCTTGCTCGGCAATTTCAAA
>DBOG01000080.1:6148-22368 GCA_002299915.1 Proteobacteria bacterium UBA652
GAGGCATACATTAGAACACAATGGCTTTGTACACTGCCTCGCCCCACCCTTCCTCGCAGCTGATGCAACTGTGCCAAGCCTAAACGCTCGGCATTTTCAATCACCATCAAACTCGCATTAGGTACATCCACCCCGACTTCAATTACCGTAGTCGCCACCAGCAAATCCAATTCACCCGCCTTGAATGCTTGCATGATCTGTTCTTTTTCTGCTGATTTAAGGCGACCATGCACTAAACCAATCTGTAAATCGGGTAATATTTTTTGTAAGTCTTCAACGGTATTTTCAGCTGCTTGGCACTGCAAGTGTTCTGATTCATCAATCAAAGTACACACCCAATATACTTGCCGGTCTGCTTGGCATGCCACCTCAACACGTGCAATAATTTCATCTCGACGCGTTTCAGGAATCACCACAGTTTGCACGGGACTACGGCCCGGCGGTAATTCATCAATAATAGAGACCTCTAAATCTGCATAGGCTGTCATTGCTAGCGTCCGTGGGATCGGGGTTGCCGTCATCACTAATTGATGTGGCTGACTATTATCTTGTTTGCCCTTATCTCTCAGCGCTAGGCGTTGATGCACACCAAACCGATGTTGCTCATCAATCACCACTAAACCTAAATTATCAAAACGCACCGCATCTTGAAATAAAGCATGCGTACCGATGGCCACTTGAATCGACCCGTCGGCTAATTGGCCTAAAGTCTCTCGTTTATCGCTTGCTTTTTGCTTGCTGGCACACCAGCCAACGGTTATCCCCAGCGGTGCTAACCATGCTGAAAAAGTCTGATAATGCTGCTCTGCTAATAATTCGGTTGGCGCCATCAATACCGCCTGATAGCCTGCGGCTACTGCTTCAATCATAGCTAATGCGGCGACGATTGTTTTACCCGAACCGACATCACCTTGCACCAAGCGCTGCATCGGATGGGCAATCGCCATATCTTGTAAAATATCATTTGTCACGCGCTGCTGTGCGTGCGTGAGCGAAAAGGGTAGTTGATCCAATAATGCTTGTCGCTGCTGTCCATCGCTGATTAAAATGGGCGCGTCATTTATCTGTGTTTTTACCCGTAATTGCTGCATACTGATTTGATGCGCTAATAGCTCTTCATAGGCTAATCGACGCTGATAAGAATGCTTTCGATCTAATAGCAGCGCAACATCCGCATCAGGCGGGGGTTGGTGAACATAGCTTAAGGCTTCAACCAATGAGGATTTTGCGGCAGGATGCAATTTTGCGGTATCCGGAATAAGCTCTGGCAAGGCTGCATGCTGTTTTAAGATCGCCAAAGCCTGGGTGATTAATTTACGAAAACTAAGTTGATGCAGCCCCTCGGTCGTGGGATAAATGGGGGTAAGCGTCGCATCGACCGCTTGTACCGCATCGTCCTTCACCAGCTGATATTCTGGATGCACCATTTCTGGCAAACCCCGTCCCATCCGTATTTCACCAAAACACCGAAGCCGCGAGCCGGTGCTTAATTGCTGTTGCTGGCTTTTAGAAAAATGGAAAAATCGTAAGGTGATGCGTGCTGTTCCATCCTCAAGATGACACAATAACGCGCGACGCCGCCCAAACACAACTTGACTGCTTAAAACTTCACCTTCAATCAGGCTTTCTTGACCATGTACCAGATCTTGCATCGGCACTAATCGCGTGCGATCTTGATAGCGCAGTGGCAGATGAAATAAGATATCTTGCACCTGATAAATACTCAAGCGTGCAAGTCGCTCCGCGACTTTAGTTCCTACCCCTTTCAAGCTCGTTATAGGCTGGAATAATGGGTTTTCATCATCCATTTTATTATCCCAAAATGGCGGTTAATCTAAAATTAATACCGCATCCATTTCAACGGGCACACCCTTAGGTAACGATGCCACGCCGACTGCTGCACGTGCAGGATAAGGCTTGTCAAAATACTCCGCCATAATATCATTCACTGTACCGAAATGGCTTAAATCGGTCAGATAAATATTGAGTTTCACAATATCTTGTAAAGATCCACCGGATGCCACCGCCACGGCCGTTAAATTATCAAACACGCGGCGTGTTTGCGCGGCAAAATCGCCTTCAATCACTTCCATTGTCTCAGGCACCAAGGGGATTTGACCCGATAAATAAACGGTGTCGCCGACTTTCACGGCTTGTGAATAAGTGCCGATTGCAGCGGGTGCTTGTGCTGTTTGAATAATGTCGCGTGTCATTGAATAATGCCCTTAATTTTAAATTTATTGTCTCATAATATGTTCTACGGGTTCTAATCGCCGCATTTCTCGGATAATTTGTGCCAAATGTACTCGATCTGTCACTTCTATTGCCAATCTTATATCAGAATAAACACTGTCTCTCTCATCTGTCGTCACATTATCAATATTCGCATTACAAGTAGAAATGGCAGCCGCAATTGTGGCTAACACGCCGCGCTGATTTTTCACCCGTGCGACGATTTCAATTGGGAAAGTACGATCAATATTAACATCCCACGCCACCTCCAACCATTTATCATGTTGATCGCGTAATTTAACCGTGTTTTTACAATTTTGTTGATGCACGGTGATGCCACGGCCGGCACTGACAAAACCTTCAATGGCATCGCCTGGGATCGGATGACAACAACGCCCAAAGCTAACAACCATACCTTCTGTGCCTGCAATCATCAATGGTACTTGTTGCACTGCATCACCCATTGATTCTTCACGCACCAGTTTTTGTGCGACCAATAAAGGTAATAAATTGCCCAAGCCAATTTCATCTAATAACACCGCAAAAGAGGCCAATTTTAGTTCAGTCACCACCGCTTCGAGTCGCTCTTCGGGCACATCCTTCAGTGTGGTTGAAAATGCCACCAAATGTTGCTCCAACATTCGCCGACCTAATACAGTCGATTCTTCATAGCGCAATTCTTTCAAATAATGTCGGATCTGGCTACGCGCTTTTGCGGTGCCTACAAAATTAAGCCAGGCTGATTTGGGTGTTTCATTTGGCGAGGTAATGATTTCCACCAACTGACCTGTTTCTAGCTGACTACTTAATGGCACTAACTGTCGATCTACCTTTGCTGCCACACAGGTTTTCCCTAAATCAGAATGCACTGCATAGGCTAAGTCTACCGGTGTCGCTCCTCGTGGCAATGACATGATCTTGCCTTTTGGGGTAAATACGTAAATCTCATCAGGGAATAAATCAATTCGTAGATTTTCTAAAAACTCGACAGAATCGCCAGCACCTTTTTGCATTTCCAACAAGCCTTGTAGCCATTGCCTTGCCCGATGATGTGCTTGATTCGCGCCTTCCACCCCTGTTTTATATAACCAATGTGCGGCAACGCCCGCTTCGGCCATTTGGTCCATCTCTTTAGAGCGAATTTGAACTTCAATTTGTAAACCATGCGGCCCGACTACAAAAGTATGTAAGGATTGATAGCCATTGGCTTTGGGGATCGCAATATAATCTTTAAATTGCCCTTGAACAGGTTTATATAAATTATGCACCACGCCCAAGGTACGATAGCAGGCATCTACATCATCTAATGTAATTCTAAAGGCATGGATATCCATCAATTCAGAAAAGGACAACTGCTTATCCTGCATCTTTCTATAAATGCTATAAAGATATTTTTGACGCCCTTGCACCACGCCTTTTACGCCTTCTTGCTCCATCCGCAAGGTCATTGATTCAATCACTTGACTGACGATTTCTTTACGGTTACCACTTGCCTTTTTTACTGCATTCTCTAATGCGCGATAACGCAGAGGATAACGCATATGAAAGCCCAGATCTTCCAATTCTGAGCGCATTAAATTCATGCCCAAACGCTGGGCAATTGGCACATAAATATCAAGGGTTTCTTGGGCAATCCGGCGGCGCTTTTCTGGCTCAAGCACGCCCAGCGTTCGCATATTATGTAAGCGATCTGCTAGTTTAACGATGATCACCCGAATATCTTGGGTCATTGCCAAGAGCATTTTGCGTAGATTTTCAGCTTGGGCTTGTTGTATCGTTTCTTCTGCCACCTTGTCCAGTTTCGTTACACCATCTACCATTGCCGCAACTTCTTCGCTGAATTGTGCGGCTAAAGAATCATGTGTTTCCACTGTATCTTCAATCACATCATGCATCAATCCCGCCATAATGCATTCATGATCCATATGCATCATTGCTAGCAGATGGGCAACCGCTAAGGGATGGGTAATATAAGCTGCGCCTGAACGGCGCTTTTGATCGCCATGCGCTTTTTCAGCAAAATAATAGGCGCGACGGATTTCATCAACTTGCTCCGTCGTTAGGTAATTCGCGGCAGCAAGACATAAATCATCAACATGTAAGGTTGGTTCGCCACCCTGAACTGCTGCCAGTTCTGCGGCGGTAACCGTGGTTTCTTCAGCCAATAATGACTACTCCCCAGTCGCTCCTGCTGCGATTGCTGCGGCATCTAATGCGACAGGCTTAACGGCATCTGGTTTATCTAAAATGCTCACATCAATCAAACCCGCTGCAATTTCGCGTAAAGCAATCACGGTTGGCTTATCGCCTTCTTCATCCACCAACGCATCCGCTCCAAATTGCAATTCACGTGCGCGCTTCGCTGCAATCAGTACTAATTGGAAACGGTTATCTACATTTTCCAAACAATCTTCTACAGTCGTTCTAGCCATGCCGATATTCTCCTCAAAATCAATCTATCCATTCTACGGAAAAGCAACGTCTTACGCTAGTAATTCTTGTATTAGCTTGGTTTCAACCTGCGATTGTCGTGCCACAGATAAGCGTTGTGCGACAATAATGGCCTCTAAATCTACCAATGCCTGCTCAAACTCATCATTTATGACCACATAATCAAACTCAACATAATGCGCCATTTCGCTTTTAGCATCGCGCATTCGCCGTGCAATTACCGCATCATCATCCTGACCTCGACCTCGTAAGCGAGACTCCAACTCTGCTTTCGATGGCGGCAAGATAAAAATACGCTTACAAGCCAAATCACTCCGCCGAAGCTGCCCAGCGCCCTGCCAATCAATTTCCAGAATAATATCTTGGCCTTGTGCTAATTGTGAGCTTACTGCTGCTGTCGATGTGCCATACGCATGATCAAACACGGTTGCTGATTCTAAAAATTCGCCCGCATCCCGCATCCGATCAAATTCAATTTGGCTCACAAAGTGGTAATCCTCTCCATCCACCTCACCCAACCGCGGTGCGCGCGTCGTATGTGATACTGACAACACAATATCCGCATGCTTCTCTACCAGCGCCTTTACTAAGCTGGTTTTTCCCGCACCCGAGGGTGCCGATACAATAAAAAGTTGACCGCTTATGCTCATCTATATTTTCCTATTCAATATTCTGGATCTGTTCACGCATTTGCTCAATCAATACTTTCAATTCTACTGACATATTCGTCATTTCCGTATCAATCGATTTTGAGGCTAAAGTATTCGCTTCGCGATTCAATTCCTGCATCAAGAAATCCAGCCTCCGTCCTACAGGTTCATCGCGCAGTAAAACTTGGCCGACTTCGGCCACATGCGTTTGTAAACGATCCAATTCTTCTGCCACATCTGTTTTTTGCGCCAATAAGACTAATTCTTGCTCTAAGCGCTCAGGATCGACATTTACTTGCATCTCAGCAATACGTTCATTGAGTTTCACCCGATAGCCTGCCAATACAACGGGCATTCGCACCCGTGCGGTATTTGAAATCGCATCAATCTCCGTCGTTCGCTGGCTAATCATTTGTTGCAAGGCAGCGCCTTCCGTTGCTCTCGTTGCCACCAAATCATCCAGCGCGATAATCAATAATGATTCCATTTCGGCGGCCAAATCATCTGGAGCTGGGGTGGGCGCTTGGAATACACCTGGCCATTGTAGAATAGCCAAAGGATCAACGTTAGCCACTTGCTCTGATTGTGTAGCCATTTTTTCACACTCTGTCAGTAAAGCCGACACCAATGTCCCTTCTATTGCCAAGCCTGATTGCTGTGTTTCTGGAGGGTCATAGCGCAATGTCGCATCAATTTTGCCGCGGTTTAACCGCTCTGTAATTACTTTTCGCAACTGCATTTCTAACGGCCGATACGCGTCACCAATCCGGAGGTTCACATCTAAATGCCGATGATTCACCGATCGCAACTCCCAAATAAAGGTGCCTAAATCAGTTTGGCGCTGTTGCCGCGCGAAAGCAGTCATACTTTTAATCACAGATTATCCTAATAGCTTATAAAGTCTTGTCATTCCAACCCTGTCCTGAGCTTTGCCGAAGGAGTAGCGGAGGGATCTTATGCTTTCAAATAACGATAAGATCTCTCCTTAGCAGTCGAGATGACATTTTCTTATTACTTTCCTATCTTAACAAAAACACACTGCACTATGCTCATGACAACGTATAATGTTGGGCTGATTATTCAACTTTTAGGATTTAAATATGCGCCCAAGTGGACGTCAACCCAATGAAATGCGCCAAGTTACTTTGACTCGCAACTATACGAAACATGCTGAAGGCGCTGTATTAGTCGAATTTGGCGATACTAAAGTATTGTGTACTGCTTCTGTTGAAGAATGGATCCCTTCCTTTTTGCGCGGTAAAGGCCAAGGTTGGGTCACGGCTGAATATGGCATGCTGCCGCGTTCTACGGGCAGCCGAATGGGGCGTGAAGCCGCGCGCGGCAAACAAAGTGGTCGCACCCAAGAGATCCAGCGCTTGATTGGTCGTTCATTGCGCGCAGTGATTGATTTAGGCGCATTGGGCGAACGTAGTATCACCATTGACTGCGATGTTATCCAAGCAGATGGCGGCACACGGACCGCTTCGATTACGGGTGCTTTTGTCGCATTGCAAGATGCTGTTAATCATTTACTCGCCACTAAAAAAATCAAGAAAAATCCTATTATCGGTCAAGTTGCTGCCATTTCTGTGGGGATCTATAACGGCACCCCTGTCTCAGATTTAGATTATGCCGAAGATTCAACTGCGGAAACGGATATGAATGTGGTGATGAATGATGCAGGTGGCTATATCGAAGTGCAAGGCACCGCTGAAGGCCATGCTTTTCGCCCTGAAGAATTACAAGCGATGTTGGCATTAGCGCAAGGCAGCATCAATGAGTTGCTAGAAAAACAACGCGATGTCCTCTCCCAGTAAGATTGTTTTAGCCAGTGGTAACCCTGGCAAACTCCGCGAGTTTGCCGATTTATTTACGCCATTGAATATTAATGTGATTCCGCAATCGGAATTTAATGTGCCTGAAGCCGAGGAAACTGGCTTAAGCTTTGTTGAAAATGCGATTATTAAAGCGCGCCATGCTTGTGAACTCACAGGCTTACCTGCTATTGCAGATGATTCGGGCATTGAAGTCGATGCGCTGCAAGGCGCGCCAGGCATTTATTCTGCCCGTTATTCTGGTATGGGTGCCAGCGATGAAGATAATCTCAATGCGTTATTAGTCGCCCTGCAAGAGAAGCCTGAAGCCGATCGTACTGCCCGTTACCAATGCTTGCTCGTATATATGCGCCATGCGAACGATCCAACCCCCTTAATCTGCCAAGGCAGCTGGGAAGGACGATTACTCACTGTTCCAAAGGGAAATGGCGGTTTTGGTTATGATCCCATTTTCTGGGTGGCAGCAACACACTGCACCGCCGCTGAATTATCCGCTGAACAAAAACACACACTCAGCCATCGTGGCAAAGCCATGCGGCAATTTATTACGGTGTTTTCATAACTCCTCGTGTTCAACTTTACCGCTCTGCCACCGCTTTCCCTCTATATCCACATCCCATGGTGTGTTAAAAAGTGCCCCTATTGTGATTTTAATTCACATACCGCAGCTGAGGAATTACCCGAACAAGTTTATATTGACGCCCTGATCCGCGATCTCGAATTGGCCTTGCCTCAAATTTGGGGGCGCTCTATCACCAGTATTTTTATTGGTGGTGGCACACCGAGCTTATTTTCAGCTGAAGCCTTCGAACGCCTATTTTCAGCACTCCGCGCTTTACTACCAATCAGCACCCATGCCGAAATTACGCTAGAAGCCAATCCTGGCACATTTGAACAACAACGTTTCTCCGATTACCACGCTATCGGCATCAATCGTCTCTCTATCGGCGTCCAAAGTTTTAATGATGAGGCACTGCGTGCATTGGGGCGTATTCACGATAGCAGTGAGGCTATCCACGCGATTGAAAGTGCCAGATCCGCAGGCTTTGATAATATCAATCTCGATCTGATGTTTGGCCTACCCCAGCAAACGGCAAAAACGGCTGCCGAGGATGTTGCCACTGCCATCTCATTGGCACCCAATCACATCTCCTATTATCAACTCACCCTGGAACCGAACACCCTCTTTCACCACAATCCACCGCCATTGCCCGAAGAAGATCCCATCGCCGATTGGCAACAACAAGGACAAGACATGCTTGCCGAGGCAGGTTATGGCCAATATGAAGTCTCCGCTTATGCACGCGATAAGCAGCAATGTCGGCATAATCTAAACTATTGGAACTTTGGCGATTATCTCGGTATTGGTGCAGGCGCACATAGCAAAATAAGCCATGCGGGCGAACAAACGATCACCCGTATTGCGAAGCAAAAACACCCCCAATCTTATATTGAAACCGCAGGCTCGCCTGAAAATATTATCAGTGAAGAACGCCTGCGGCTGCGCGATATTGGTTTTGAATTTATGCTTAATGCCTTACGGCTGACTGACGGCTTCCCCACGCCACTGTTCCTACAGCATACGGGTAGCCCACTTTCACATATCGAAACCGCCCTCGCCTCCACCGTCGAAGACGGTTTATTGCAACGCGATATTCACCGCATCCAAGCCACTGAATTAGGTCAGCGCCATCTCAACACATTAGTCGAGTACTTTCTACCGCAGTAAATTTCTGCTATATTAATAACAATATTATTCAGGAATACACCATGATCAAATCAACTTTCATTGCCAGTTTATTATTACTTAGCCAGCTCAGCTTTGCTGATGTTATTTCCATCGCACAGCCCAGTTATGATGTGCCTAACTCCGCCGAAGGGATCTTGCGCCCTACGCGTGGCATGTCAATGGCTGCCGTTGCAAAACAATTTGGCCAGCCCAATAGCAAAGTCAGTGCTATTGGCCAACCGCCGATTAGTCGTTGGGTTTATAACGATTTTGTAGTGTTTTTTGAACATAGCCACGTGATTGATGCCGTTATTCCAAAATAACATGCCATTATTTCATATGATGCTTCGGATCTACAGGTCGCATAAAGAAATTCGCAATAAACGCCACTATCAGTAAAGCGGCCATCAAATACATCGTCTGATTATAAAGGCTCGGCGTTGGGTTAACCGTCCCCGCTGGTACAATTTCCATCAATTTAGAAATCGTCACCGTTTTTGCTTCCACCAGTGACGTTAACTGGTCTGAGCTGGCGCCAAACGCATTTTGAAATACCGCTGGTTCAATCTTATCCACCAATCCCTGAATCGCTTTCGCGGTCGCGCTTTCTCGTAAAGATGTAATCGCTAATGGTCCTAACAGCCCAGCGGTACTCCATGCGGTTAATAAGCGGCCATGAATACCGCCGACAAATTTAGTGCCGAAAATATCGGCCAAATAAGCAGGAATGGTTGCAAATGCACCCCCATACATAGTGAAAATCAACATCGTTGTCGCATAGAACATGATTAACCATGTCATCGATGGGGACACACTAACCGCCTGTGCAGCGAAAGGAATCGACGCATACAGCAACGCACCCAATCCAAAGAAAATAAAGTAGGTGTTCTTACGCCCCAAATAATCTGAACTACTTGCCCAAAAGAAGCGACCGACC
Source organism: Proteobacteria bacterium UBA652 (assembly GCA_002299915.1). GTDB lineage: Bacteria > Pseudomonadota > Gammaproteobacteria > Nitrosococcales > Methylophagaceae > UBA652. The sequence goes on from DBOG01000080.1 coordinate 15,983, forward strand.
ATATTAAACACACTGATCATCAATACATAGGTCGCCGCAAATTCAAGATTCACCACGCTCGGCAAGGCACCGCCAAAAATATCTTTCATCATCGTTTTCGCGACGGAAATCACCCCAATCCCTGCGGTTACGTTTAAACAAAGCATCAACCATAGCTGCCAAAATTGTGGCGTCTTATGCGCATCATCGATATGCACATCATGCTGTGTAATCAAGCCCTTAGTTTCATCTGGCGCTACAAAACCTGCTGGTGCCCAGCCTTCTTTCGGCACCCGATATGCAAAAGCTGCAATCATCATAATCACAAAATAAGCCACGCCTAAGGTAAAGAACGTTTGTGCCGCACCGATATTCCCTGTGCCGACCACATACACCCCTTCAGGTCCTGCTACCATCATACTCGCCACATCATTGGCGCCAACCAGCACGACTTCTTTTAATTCACCGGCCACATTAACCATCCGGCGACCCGCTTCCGTCACTAAATTCACACTCTCCAATGTGCCTAAATATTCAGGCGCTTGATAGAAGAACTTCATGATCGGACCAATCATAAATTTAGCGATCATCGCGCCACCACCAAAGCCCATAATCGCAATCCCTGTCGCCATTCCTCGGCGATCGGGGAACCAACGTATTAAGGTGCTAACGGGTGAAATATACCCCAAACCTAAGCCAACGCCACCCAACACACCGTAACCTAGATAGAGTAGCCATAGCTGCCCTGTTACAATCCCAATGCCACCAATAATAAACCCGCCACCCCAACAGGCAGCCGCAATGGAACCGACTAAACGTGGCCCTACTTTTTCTAACCATTTCCCCGCAAAAGCTGCTGACAATCCCAAAAATACAATAGCAACGGTGAAAATCCACACCACACTTTTCAAGCTCCAGTCATCCGCCGCACTGGTTACAACGCCAAGTCGTGCCACTAACGCCGGATTAAATAAACTCCACGCATAAACCGAACCAATAGATAAATGGATCCCCAAGGCAGCGGGGGCAATTAGCCACCGATTAAACCCTGCTTTTGCCACCGTGCGTTCTTTTGAAAATAACCCAGCCATGTATTTCTCCCCGGCGCTCTTATGATATTCCAAAGTTCAACATAGCATGCTCACTACAGGACTTCAATACAGAAAAAACGGATTTAAAGGTGCCAACAGCTAAGTTGTTGACATTTGGATAAATATCTGTATAATTCACATTGCTTGAAAGTACGTTTTATATTTATGCACACCATTTCGAAAGCCTTAGTTTTAAGACCTCGTCCTGTTTTCATAATTAAATAGCAGCACTTCTCGCTAAATGGCTGGTCTCTTTAATTAGAATTTAGCCGCATTATTATTTTAAAAATAGGATTTATCTATATGTCTACTACTACTGGTACTGTTAAATGGTTCAACGAAGCGAAAGGCTTTGGCTTTATCGAACAAGAATCTGGTCCTGATGTTTTTGCTCATTTCAGCGCAATTTCAGGTGATGGTTTCAAAACTTTGGCTGAAGGCCAAAAAGTTGAGTTCACTGTAACTGATGGCGCAAAAGGCCCTCAAGCTGAGAACATCGTAGGTCTATAAGACTTACACCCCTTATGCATCGTTTGGATGCGTAAGTTAAACACGAAAAAGGCGAAACCATCTGGTTTCGCCTTTTTTATTGCGCCTTATTAATCAACACAAATAAACGTCAATTTCCCTTTTCTGTTTTGTTAACGCATATTGCTGAAAATCCTCTGGGACTTTTACACGAGGTGTGTTTTTCGTCAGGACAAGACGCCTCGTGCAAACATCTCAGCGATTGCCGTTCACATTTCTAGGCTGTCTATTATCCACCCGGTTGCCTGATGTATTATCTGGGCGCTCCGCTTGCTTGCGATTACCTGATTTATTGCTTGGCTGGCTATTCGCATTCCGATTTCCTGCCGTGTTACGGCCTTTACCTTTATTCGCTGTCGCAGAGCGCCCACCTGGTTTCCGACGTCTCGCACGATGCCCTTGTGTATCTTCCGCAGAACGTTGACCATCGCGATGGCCTGACCGTGGTTTTTTCGGCTTATGTGAACGCACAGGCCGATGATTCAACCGTGATTCAGGTAGATTATGATCTGGCTCAAAACCTTCTAATTCTTTGCGAGGCAATAATTGCTGAATCAAGCGTTCAATATCTGATAATTGCTTAAATTCATCCGCGCTCACTAATGAGACCGCTTGGCCCGTTGCCCCCGCGCGGCCCGTCCGGCCGATCCGATGCACATAATCTTCCGGCACATTCGGCAAATCATAATTCACCACATGCGGTAATTGATCAATATCCAAGCCCCGTGCGGCAATATCGGTTGCCACCAATACTTGAATTTTACCGCTCTTAAAGTCCGCCAATGCCCGCGTTCGTGCGCCTTGGCTTTTATTGCCATGAATCGCAGCCGATTTTAGGCCTACTTTATCTAATTGCTTGGTGATTTTATTGGCCCCATGTTTGGTGCGACTAAACACCAATACTTGTGGCCACTGGTTTTCATTGATTAAATGAATTAATAAAGGTGTTTTTTGTTGTTTATCAACCGGATGGATCCACTGCTCAACAGAATCTACCGTTGTATTTGCTGGGCTGACTGAAATCTCAACGGGATTCTTCACCAAGCCTTTTGCTAATTTCCGAATGTCATCCGAAAAAGTGGCTGAAAACATTAAGTTCTGACGCTGTGTTGGCAACAACGCTAAGATTTTACGGATATCTGGCATAAACCCCATATCCAGCATCCGATCTGCTTCATCTAGCACTAATACTTCCAGTTGCTTAAACTTCACTGCATTCTGGCTATATAAATCTAATAATCGCCCTGGCGTTGCGACTAACACATCCACACCTTGACGCAATTTCATCATCTGAGGATTAATTTTCACCCCACCGAAGACCACCGCTGAGCGTAGTGGTAAATGTCTGCCATAGGTCGCCACGCTTTCTTGTACTTGCGCGGCTAATTCACGCGTGGGGGTGAGCACGAGCACACGCACTTGGTTTGTTTTCGCACGCTCCCCTTTTAATAAATTTTCTAGTAACGGCAGTGTAAATCCCGCTGTTTTCCCCGTGCCTGTTTGGGCGGCTGCCATCACGTCTTTACCGGCTAATACGGCAGGAATCGCTTGTTGTTGGATCGGGGAAGGTGTGTCGTAGCCCTTTTCGGCTACGGCTTTTAAAATAGGGGCGGATAGGCCCAAAGCATCAAAGCTCATAAATCTCTCTTTTTTTTTGATATTGCCAGTGAACGAATAATGCAGCTTGATACGCAAGCTGTCCTAAACTAAAGAAAAAATCTCGACATCAGGAACTCAAAATAGACACACATTTAAAAAATGGGCTATCCTGAGCCAGCAGTCAGTTGACTGAAAGCGTGTAGTCTACAGGATATTAAGCGTCGTTACCATCATTACCGCTTCTCCCGTTTTCAGCGGCTTAATTTCAGCCAAACAGGGGGCTGAAATTCGATCATTCAAACTCTCAATAATGGCATCTGATTCTGTGATCTCATAAATGGTGTTTGCTACCCAACCATGCAAGGATAGCCCCGATGCTTCAATCGCCGCAACGGTTAATAAGGCATGATTAATACAGCCTAATTTAATCTCAACCACCAGCACGATAGGTAAGCCTAAGCTAACCGCCAAATCTGCCATAGTGTGGGTTTTATTGATCGGCACCAACCAGCCACCCGCACCTTCGACGATAATGGCATCGGCTTGTGCGCCTAAATTTTCAAATGCAGTATGTAACTTGTCAATATTAATATTAACACCCACTTTTTCTGCCGCTAAGTGCGGCGCTATCGCGGGTTCAAATGCATAAGGATTTATCTGCTCGTAAGGTACTTTAATATCCGCTTGAGCTTGTAGTTGCAAGGTATCATCATTACGCAAGCCTGCTGCTGTTTGTTCGCAGCCACTGGCAATGGGTTTCATACCTATTACGGTTTTACCTTGCTGTTGTAACGCCGAGATTAAACTGACGGATACCAATGTTTTACCCACAGCTGTATCCGTACCTGTTACGAAAAAACCCTTCATCCTTTTCTTCCCTGAACCTGGCTGATAGGAATACTCACCATACCCGCTTCACCTCGCTGTTGATGTGTTTCACCACACCATGCATGGCCATAAATCACTTCGTAAGTAGCCGGCAATACCGTCTCTTTTCTGAAAGGCTCATAAGCGACGGCCAGCTTAGCAAAGGCTTGTCGACCAGTTAAGCCGCGACGGCGATCCACATGTATATTCCGCGCGCCTAATGTTTTAAGATCTTGCATCAGGCTATGCGCTTTGTCATATGTCAGGGTGTAATGATCGGTATCTAATACGGGTTGTGCTAACCCTGCTGCGGCCATCGCTTCGCCAATATCATGCATATCAATAAATTGATTTACATGCGGATAATTATCCACTGCTGACCAGGCTTGGCGGAGTTCCGTCAGCGTATCGGGTCCTAATGTAGTGAACATCAACGCGCCACCGGGTCGTAAAATACGTTGGATCTCATTGAAACAGCGGCGTGGATCACACCATTGCAAACAAAGGTTGGCATAGACTAGATCAACACTGTTATCAGCCATTGGTAAACTTTCAGCATCCGCACTCAGATAACTTGTACGTTTATTTTTAGGTAAATGTCGGCTCAAACCAAGGGACTGCTTATGCTGCATACGTGCGTGTTGCACCATGGCGGTCGCGATATCTAGCGCGATGATATGTGATTTTGGGTAACGCGCTGCGAGCATGGCAGTTTGCCGCCCCGTGCCTGCACCTAAATCTAACACGGTTTTGGGCGTGTTTTTAAGTAGCGCTAAGCGGTCTAGTAATTCATCTCCTGTCTGCCGCTGCAATACCGCCACCGAATCATAGGCTGCTGCTGCACGCGAAAATGAGTGCGCCACTTGGCTAGTTTGCCATTGTCTGCCTAATGATTTATCCATGTCGCTGCGCCTCATCTGGCTTAGCAAAGTCGGTTATCATGCGTGCGCAAAGTTCAGGATGGGAAATAAACGGTGCATGACCTGCGCCATCAATAGATAACCCCGCTATTTGTTCTGGTAAGGCCTGTAGCATGGCTGATGGAATCAAGGTGTCTCGGGTGCCTAATAGGCTGAATATGGGGCATGTTAATGCGGCCAGTTCAGTTCGATAATCAGTTTTAATCAATAAATCCAACCCTGCTACTAATGCTTGCGGATGGGGAGTGGGTGCTAATGCTAATTGCGTATTGAGTTCCTGGATGGTTTCTCGGCTGTGCTTTGCGCCACGCGTTTGTAATATTAAAAATCGTTGCAGCGCCTGTTCTTGATCCGCTTGTAAGTTATCTGCAAATTGCTTGAATACCTTGCCCTCAACCGAATGAGGCCAACCGGCAGATTGTACAAATTTGGGTGTTGCGGCCAGCAAGACTAATTGTTTTACCCGCTCAGGGTGGTGGGTTGCCAAGGCAATACTGATTAAGCCGCCCAAAGACCAGCCGATATAAATGGCTTTCTGTGGTAACTGCTCAGCCAACTGCGAGACAAGCACATCCATGGCTAAACCACCCGGTTGCCACTCACTATGGCCATGACCCGGCAAGTCGACCAGATGCAAGGTAAATTGTGTTGCCAGCACGTCTGCGAAGGTGTGCCAAATACCGCTGTGCATGCTCCAGCCATGTAGCAACACCATATCAGGGCCGGTGCCGATAACGGTGATATTTAATGGCATATCACCACCTCAAGCGCATCTAACAATTGAATAATATGAGATTCACTATGGTTTGCTGATAAAGTAATTCGCAAACGTGCCGAGCCTTCGGCCACAGTAGGGGGGCGAATCACCCCCACTAAAATCCCTTTCTCTTCCAATGCCTGTCCAATCTGAATTGCCCGCTTATCATCGCCAATCACAATAGGCTGAATCGGGGTGATAGAGGGCATAATAGCCAAGCCCAATTCCTTAGCTCCTGTTTGAAATTGGCTAATTAATGCCTGCAATTTTTCTCGTCGCCATGATTCTGTTTGTACCAGCTTTAGGCTGGCTAAGGTGGCGGCTGAAATCGCCGCAGGTTGGGCGGTGGTATAGACATAACTACGTGCATGTTGAATTACAGTTTCAATGGTTGTTTCATCTGCTGCCACAAAAGCACCTGCGGTACCCAAGGCTTTGCCAAAGGTGCCCATCATAATCGGTTTTTCATCGCCAGATAAATGCCAATGTGCCACACTGCCCTGCCCTGATCTCCCTAATACGCCAAACCCATGCGCATCATCTACTAACACCCCCGCACACTGTGCTTTGGCTAAGGTCATGATGTCTGCTAATGGCGCAAGATCGCCATCCATACTAAATACACCATCGGTCGCAATCAAGGTA
>DBOG01000076.1 GCA_002299915.1 Proteobacteria bacterium UBA652
TGGGGGCGGCGGTTTCTTGGGTGGGGGCGGTTTCTTGGGTGGCTCGCGTTTTTTTAATTCGGGTGGTTGTTCATCTCGTTTTAGGCGTACAAAATCAAGTAAGCGAATGTCTTCGGTTAATTGACGTTCAACTTCTTTAGGATTCGTCATGCGTTCCATAATGGCAAACAAACCCCAATTTACTAGTAGCGCAAGCAACAACCCTATCAATAACCGCATATTGTCAGTGTCTAATCCTGTTCTGCCGCGATAGATACATTCGCCACACCTGCTAACCTGGCTTGATCCATTACTTCAATCAGTAGCCCCGTTTTAGCTTCTTTATCTGCTAATATGATCACAGAACCTTCTGGATTCTCAGCATGCATTCGTTCCACATTAGCACGCACAGCCCGACGATCTATCCGTCGTTTATCCATCCATACTTCATCATTAGGCGTAATGGAAATTAAGATATTTGCCAATTCTTTTTTAACCGCTGTTTTAGCAGAAGGACGGCTTACATCGACACCCGTTTCTTTCACAAAAGACGTGGTCACAATAAAAAAGATCAGTAAGATAAACACCATATCAATCAAGGGTGTCATATTGATCTCAGCGACAGCATCACGACGCTTACGCGAATGTCTGTTCCTCATTTTGTTATCCTATTTTGTTTCATCATCTAATCCCAGCGCAAAGCATCAGCCACTTTATCTCCTTGCCGTGCGACACGCTGCTCTAATTGGGTACTAAAATAAAGCCCTGATAGCGAGGTCAATAAGCCCCCCATCGTGGTAATTAGGGCAATTGAGATCCCGCCCGCCATGCCTCGCGCATTACCCGTTCCATGCACTGCCATCACATCAAAGGTCTGGATCATGCCATCAACCGTCCCTAATAATCCCAGCATGGGTAAGGCGACGATCAGGGTTTTAATTAATAGTAAGTGCTGTTCTAACTTCATCGTTTGTTCTACAATCAAGCCTCGGCGGATCTGCTTGGCATACCAACTGCGTCGGTCTTGCCGCTGTATCCACTTGCCGATAATTTCTTTACCTTGTTTGGGATGCAACCAATACAGGAAAATATAGCGTTCCATAATCAGCGTCCACATCAAAATTGAAGCAAATAAAATCAGCCACAATACGATGCCACCATTTTCTAACAGCAGTTCGACATGAAATAGGTTGTTCAGTAACTCAGCCACGTCTGCCTTCAGCATGCTTAGCAATAATGGCAGCGCTTTCTTCATCCAATACCTGTACTAAGCGGTTACTACGACCTGATAATACACTGTGGAACCATAACATTGGAATCGCTACAATCAGGCCAAGCTCTGTTGTCACCAAGGCTTGCGAAATCCCGCCTGACATCAGTTTTGGATCACCAGTACCAAATAGCGTAATCGATTGGAAGGTTTCAATCATGCCTGCCACCGTGCCCAATAAACCCAACATCGGCGCAATAGCTGCAATAATGGCAACAATAATTAAGCCTCGCTCAATTTTGGGGATTTCTCGCAAAATGGCTTCATCAAGCTTCAAACCTAGTGTCTCAACATCTTGCTGTCCTGTACGATCATACACTGACAAGATCCGACCTAATGGATTTTTATCACTAGCAGTTGAGGCATGACGTTGCTTGGCAATTTTCCGATCTGTCGTAAATAACAAGCCAAATCTAATCAGGAAAATAAGCAGCCCAATTGCGCCAATCGCCAAGATCAGCATACCGATCCAGCCACCTTGTTTAATGCGTTCAATCCAGTTTGGTTTTTGTACTAATAAGGCCATAATCGCACCACGGGTTGGATCAATTACGGTGGGCATTAATTGACCTGCTGATGCTTCCTCAAACTCAGTAGCAATATCACGCATTCGACCCACTGGTTGTCGCCCCAATTCAACCAAAGCACCTGTTTCAGGTAAATATCGTAAGAATTTCCCATCACTAAAGGCTGAAAACACACCGATCCGTGTCACACCACGTTGTTCAACCTGACCTGCCGCCGTAATAACAGGCGTACTAAAGCGGGTTATTTTGCCCGATTCTGTCATTTCTTCTTGTAGCATCAGCCATAAATCACGTAAGTCATCAATCGTTGGCTGTACTTTGCTTTCTACTAATTTATCTAATAATTCTCCACGTTCTGGTAAGGTCACCGAAGTCATCGTATTTTCAACAATACTTCGGCTATCATTGGCCACTTGTTTTACTGTGCCAAATAACTCACCCAATGACCCTGATTTCTCACCTAAAATGGCCTCTTGTTCTGACAGTGCGGCTTCATTTTCTTCAAATGCTTGGTTCAGGGTGGTTGAGCGCTGCTCTTCATGCGCCAACTGTGCTTTTGCCTTACTCAATAGGCCTGACTGTTGATTCCGCGCATTCACAAATTCTGCTTCACGGAGTTTATTTGCTTTTTGTTCTAACACACGATCACGGCGAACTTGTTCCAATAATTCGGTTAAGTTTGTGGCTTTGTCTGCTGCCTGCGCAAACGGTGCTAATCCAGAAAATAGCAATACAATTAGTAATATTCTCATTTCGCTATCTCCGTTGTCATCACGGGCAGCACTAATAAATCAGGTGGTAATTGTTTTTTCGCTACTTTTAATGCCTGAGATAGACTATCGCGATAATCACTAGGAAGCAGATCCCATTGCTTCGTATCCTGATTCCAATAAGCGGTTTCTAGCCCATCTAAACTGATGTAATACAAGGCAACCCGGCCAATACGCAGGAAATTAACTGTCCGTGATTGCTCGCCTTCACCAATCTTCCCTTTATAAGCTTCAATGGTACGACCATATTCTGTTTCAACCAGATACGCTTCTAAGATCCGACGGTATTTTTCGGCTAAGGTGACATCCGCCCGATCCATCATGGCTTGCAGGGAAACGACCCGTGCTTGACGTTCTTCTGGTAAGAAAGGTGCGTCCAATTCAACAAATTGCGCCATAACCTCAATCATTTTCAGCATCAAAGGTACAATATCACGCTGAGTTGTTTCAACATTGCGTAACTGCGCTTCCATCGTTCCCAGCTCTGTTTGTTGCGACACCACTAACTTATCTAATTGATCGTTATACGCTTTTAAGCTGGCTGTTTGCTGCAGGGTGGCGCGATATTGTTCCACCATCGACGCTGTTTCATCATAGAGATTATCTATTTTTTGTTGTGAACGTTTAGCCGCTTGTTCAATTTCAACCTGTGCATCAACTGCATCATTAAGTGTTCCTGCAGACGCAGCGGTCACGACTGCTAACACCAGCAAACTACTGGTGAGCATCCTTGATAATTTAAGCATTAAAGTATCTTCCTAATTATTTTACAATCTGTGGGCGTGTAGTCTGCCACAATTAAACAAGCTAGTGTAGCAAGTTAATCCCTTCTACGAAACAGGAAAAATACTTTTTCACTGCCACTTCATCTAATCGATAATGATAATTATTATACTTGCTAATTCATCTAATCGATAATGATAATTATTATACTTGCTAAAGTAAAGAAATTTAGCGTCATGCAAAAAAAAACCAGACTCAAACAAGTCTGGTTAAAACCTTCTAAAGAAGGAGAGAGAGAAAATACAAGTCTGCGGCCTGAAAACCTCAAAACTTAGGGCATATGATACCGATAGCAACACTTTTATACATGAGTGCCTTATCCCTTTATATCGGGAAAAACATCCTAAAATTATTAAGGTTATTGGGAGAGTCCATGGCTAATCGCAAATCGCATCAGTTCTGCTGTCTTATTAATATCCAGCTTACTTTTAATTTGCGTTAGATTATTAGCAACTGTTTTATAGCTTATTCCCAATACATCCGACATATCGTTAATACTTTTGCCTTCTCCCACCAACCGCAAAATTTCCAGTTCCCGACGGGACAGATCGTTTAACTCACTGGTACTACTTGAGACATTCAACATCGCCAACTGTTGCGCCATATCCGGGCTTAAATACACATTCCCCGCTAACACGCTTTCTATCGCTTCGACCAAATGGTCCGCTGCATTATTTTTGGTAATATACCCCTTTGCACCCGCTTGCAATGCCCGCGATGCAAACACAGGATCTTCATGCATACTAAACATTAATATTTTTGATTTATTGTTGTTCGCCTGCATCCGTCGCAATACTTCTAATCCCCCCAAACCGGGCAAGGTAATATCTAATAATACTAAATCAGGTGCATGAGTTTTAAATAAATAATACCCTTCTTCTCCTGTTTCGGCCTCAATAACGGTCGCTTTCGGAATTTGTTGAATAAGTTGTAAACATCCTGCTCGTACAATTGGATGATCATCTACCACTAAAATTGTTGTTGCCATTTAAATCACTCCTGTTGTGGTGGTTGTCTGTTTGAAGGGAATCAGTACACGCACTTGTAATCCACGTCCTTCCGCAGTATCAAAGGCAATACGCCCCCCCAAGGCGGTAACCCGTTCACGCATCCCAATCAGACCGAAACCCCGTACCATATCCTTGCTCAATCCCACGCCATCATCTGTCACCGATACTTTCACATGCTCCTGCATTTGGTGTATTTCTACTTTAACGTGTTTTGCCTGCGCATGCCGAACACAGTTGGTCGTACACTCCTGCACTAAACGATAAATCGTCACTTTTAAGGTATCAGGGAAATATTCAAAATTACCACTAAAATCCCACTCCCAATCAATTTCTGGTTGGCGATCTCGCCAATTTCGTAGCATATCTCGTAGCGCATCAGCCAATCCCAAATCATCTAGTGTCATCGGTCGTAAGCGAATTAGCATTTTCCGAACTAATGATTGAATTTGTGTTGTTATCTCTTTCACCGAGGTTATTTTTTCTGATACTTTCCCTGTATTTCCCGCTGCACTCGCCTGATCAATTTCTGATAAATCCACCCGTATACCAAATAAACAGGGTGCCAATTCATCATGTAATTCTCGGGCTAATTCACGCCGATCCAATTCTTGCATTGTAAGCATATTGCCTGCCAAGGTACGATTCTCAGCAATTGTGCGCTCCAATACGGTCGCCATATGATTAAACCGTGCATGGATGGGCGATAATTCTTTCACCACCGACGTTTCAACCCGCGCTGAAAAATCGCCACTCTCTAATTCCCCTAGCGCACCTGACAGGCTATCAAGCGGCCGCAGACCATGACGCAAGGCAAAATAAATCATCATTAAAATTAGTAACATAAACAAGATTGCCAACCAAAATAATGTTTTAATATCTCGCCACACTTCGAGCACCTCATCACTGGGATCAGCTTCGACCACTAAGTAGCCAAAAGATTTACTACCCTTGGTAATTAAACGTTTAAAAGCCAACACTTCTGGCTCCATAGTTTTAATAAACCAAGCCGGCACTTCTGGGACATCTATAAAAATGGTGCTATTTTGCTCTCCAATCATAACCGTGCCATTCATATCTTCAAACCACGCGCGAATATGTCTGGTATCGCGCACACTATCCACAATAAGCGTCAATCTATCACCTAGATCATTAGAAAATCGAAGAGTGGGTAAGGCATTAATTAATAGGCCTTTTGCTAGGTTTGTACTCGACTCCATCTCTGAAACTAAGGCTTGACGGGCATTGTGCACCATCACCAAACCAGCAACACAAAAATTCACCAGCAAAATCAGGGACACAATCCACAATAAGCGTGCTTTTAAACTCATCAACCATTACCATTATGCGTATATAGGGTTAGAATTATCGCATATCTTAACTATAGACGAAGGGATCGCATCACATGTCACATCAACAAGCATTATTTAGCCGTGCGCAACGTACTATTCCTGGTGGCGTCAATTCTCCTGTCCGTGCCTTTCAAGGCGTGGGCGGATCTCCCATATTTTTCAAAGAAGGGCAAGGTGCCTGGCTCACCGATAGCGAAGGCCGCCGCTATATTGATTATGTGGGCTCATGGGGACCCATGATTTTAGGCCATGCACACTCGCAAGTAGTAGCAGATGTACAAGCCGCTGCAGCACGCGGCCTTAGTTTTGGCACCCCCACCGAAATAGAGACTGAAATGGCTGAATTAGTCTGTAAACTTGTACCCTCGCTGGAGCAAGTGCGTATGGTCAGCTCGGGTACAGAAGCCACCATGAGTGCAATTCGCTTAGCGCGAGGCTTTACTGCGCGTGATAAAATTGTCAAATTCGAAGGGGCTTATCATGGCCATGCTGATTCGCTACTGGTAAAAGCTGGCTCTGGCGCACTCACTTTTGGCGAGCCTAGCTCAGCAGGTGTACCTGCCGATCTCGCACAACACACCCTCACATTAACCTATAATGACATCGACTCTGTTCGTGAATGCTTTGAACAATATGGCGATCAAATCGCCTGTATTATTGTCGAGCCTGTGGCGGGCAATATGAACTGTGTTCCCCCAGTGGCTGGCTTTCTACCAGGTCTGCGTAGTGTATGTGATGAATATGCCAGTGTCCTAATTTTTGATGAAGTTATGACGGGATTTCGTGTTGCGCTCGGTGGCGCGCAACAAGTTTATAATATCAAACCCGATCTTACGACCCTTGGTAAAATTCTCGGTGGCGGCTTGCCTGTTGGTGCATTTGGCGGCCGACGCGATATTATGGAAGAACTCGCCCCACTAGGTCCCGTTTATCAGGCAGGCACTCTCTCTGGTAATCCCATTGCAATGACCGCAGGTCTCGCCACACTCACAGCCATCACCCAATCCCCCCATTTCTATCAAGATTTGAGTGATTCTACCACCGCCTTAGTCACTGGCATTAAACAACGGGCAAATTCTGCTGGTATTCCATTAGCCACTCACCACCTCGGTGGTATGTTTGGCTTATTTTTTACGGAAGAACCCCGTGTTACCCACTTTGAACAAGTTGTTGCCTGTGATCAAGCACGCTTCCAGAAATTTTTCCACGGCATGCTTGATAAGGGTATTTACCTTGCGCCTTCTTCCTTTGAAGCGGGGTTTGTCTCTGCCGCCCATGGCGATACCGAAATCAATATGACTTTAGATGCCGTAGAGCAAGTCTTTGCGACCTTATGAACACGCTTTACTGGCATGATTACGAAACATTCGGCATCGATCCGCGCTATGATCGTCCAGCTCAATTTGCGGGTATTCGTACCGATGAAGATCTAAATATTGTCGGTGACCCACTGATGGTTTACTGCAAACCCAGTGGCGATAGTCTGCCCCACCCCCAAGCTTGCTTAATTACCGGTATCACCCCGCAAGAAGCCGATAAAAAAGGCGTGTGTGAAGCCGAGTTTATTCGTCAAATTCATCATGAAATGGCCATGCCTGACACCTGCAGCGTTGGCTATAATAGCCTGCGGTTTGATGATGAATTCACCCGTTTTACCCTCTATCGTAATTTCTATGATGCCTATGCCAGAGAATGGCAGAATGATAACTCACGCTGGGATATTATCGATATGGCAAGGCTGACTCGTGCCTTACGGCCTGAAGGGATCAATTGGCCTGACAGAGAAGATGGCAAACCCAGTTTCAAACTAGAGGCGCTGACAGCGGCTAACAATATTGCACACCAAGGCGCGCATGATGCCTTAGTCGATGTCTATGCCACCATTGCCCTCGCCAAGCTCATTAAAGACAAGCAGCCTAAGCTCTATGACTTTGTCTACCAGCATCGCCGCAAACAAATGGTCTCGCCATTATTAAATCTGCGTAAACGTAAACCCGTCATTCATGTTTCTCGCATGTATCCTAACGATTATTGTAATACAGCCCTAGTTGTCCCTCTTGCCAAAGATCCGACCAATGCCAACGGCATTATTGTTTACGATTTACGTTATGACCCAGAAAGCTTAATCAACGAAGATAGCGACACACTCAAACACTGGTTATTCACACCTACAGCTGAATTACCCGAAGGCGTTAGCCGACCCGCACTCAAAACACTACACATCAATAAATGTCCTGTTGTCGTACCCGAAAGCACGCTCAATGATGCTGCCGCCGAACGCCTACACATCGATCGTATCCAGCATCAACAGCATCTCGACAAACTCAATGCCGCAGGTGATTTAACGCAAAAGATTAACGCTATTTTTACCAAACCAGATTATGATGAAATAGATGATCCCGATGCAATGCTCTATAGCGGCGGCTTCTTCAGCGGCAATGATAAACGTAATATGGAAGTGATCCGCAATAGTGATCCCGAGCAACTCAAAACACTCTCTGTGCCGTTTGATGATCCTAGACTACCCGACATGTTATTCCGCTATCGTGCCCGTAACTGGCCAGACACCCTCAATGATGAGGAACAAACACAATGGCAGCAGTATCGCCAGCAACGCCTCACTGAACCCCACGATAAGATCCTCACCTTGCCCAACTATCTGAAAATGATTGCCAGCTGTAAAGAAGATGACCTCAGTCCAGAACAGCATACTGTGCTTGATGCACTAGAATCCTATGCCCGCAAGCTAGAAACTGAACTCAGTTAGCGTACGATTTTAGTAGTGCACCCTATCCTACTCACCACTCTTAATGCCCGCTATATGCATACGGCATTTGGCTTGCGTTATCTATACGCCAGTATGGGTGATTTACAATCCAGTAGCAAAATCATCGAATTCACTATTCAACAACAGGCACTCACCATTGCTGAAAAATTACTTTCCCATCAGCCTAAAATTATTGGTTTTAGTGTCTATATTTGGAATGTGAGTGAGATTAATCAAGTGGTCGCACTGCTTAAACAAATCGCGCCTGAGGTGCAGATTGTTCTTGGTGGTCCCGAAGTCAGCCATTATCCTGATGTGCCAGCTGTAACTGATTTAGTAGATTATATTATTGCGGGTGCTGGCGAAGTTAGCTTTCCCATATTATGTCACCAGTTATTGGATCAAACACCGCCCGCGCAGAAATTCATTGAAACTGAAAATGTGCAGCTTGATCAACTCATATTACCCTACGATTATTACACCGATGAAGATATCCGCAACCGCTTAATCTATGTCGAAGCCTCTCGTGGTTGCCCATTCAAATGTGAGTTTTGCCTGTCTGCCCTTGATAAAACCGCCACTGCTTTTTCACTGACTCCTTTTCTTGAACAAATGGATGTGCTCCTTAAGCGTGGCGTACATAATTTCAAATTTATCGATCGCACCTTCAATCTCAAAATAAGCACCAGCATTCAAATCCTAGAATTCTTTCTTGATCGGATGACCGATGACCTTTATCTGCATTTTGAAGTGGTGCCCGATCATTTGCCCGATAGACTGAAAGCAGTGTTACAACGCTTCCCAAAAAATCAGCTGCAATTTGAAATCGGTGTGCAAACCTTCGATCCTGATATCCAAAACCTCATCAGCCGTAAACAAAATAATGAAAAAACCAAAGCAAACATTCTCTGGCTAAAAGAACACACAGGCGCCCACCTCCACACCGACCTTATTTTTGGCCTACCCAGCGATACCCTCGCTAATTTTTCCGATAGCTTCGATCAACTCATCGCCCTGCAACCGCATGAGATCCAACTCGGCATCCTAAAGCGCCTACGTGGTGCACCACTTAATCGTCATGATGAAATCTATCAACTTCGTTATAATCCCGAAGCCCCCTATAATATCCTCACCACCCGCGATATTGACTTCACCACCATGCAACGCGTTAACCGCTTTGCCCGATTCTGGGATATGATCGGCAATTCAGGTCGCTTTGCTCATACCCTACCCTTAATCTTAAGTGAGCAACCCTTCGGCCGGTTCATGCAACTCTCCGACAGCCTATACCAACAAACTGACAGCACTTGGAAAATTGCTTTGCAGCGACTATTTGAACTTATTTACAACGTGTTATCCCAAGATTTTGGATTGCCTGACAACATCATCAAACCCGCCCTCGCCCAAGACTATGCCCGTGCCAAAATAAAAGGCATACCCGCTTATGAACGGAATGATACCAAGCCAAACACGATAAAACAGGGAGTCGCCAATAAACGGCAATTGATGCACCTTTAAAAAACACTCGCTCTTGCTGAGGAGATATTATATGCTTAAGGCAACAATACGAGACTAATAGTCTCAATTACATCGCTAATATCCACCGTACCCGTACCATCGTCATTCACATCAGCCCCGTTACCATTCGGTAGCCCTGTGCTGAGTACAACATTAATCGTGCACACGACATCGGAAATATCAATAACCTTATCTCCTGTACAATCACCACGCATGGGGTCGGAGGGCATTAGCATTAGAATTGGCTTACGGCGTTTAAATTCATAGTTTATGCTAATGCTTTCAAAGTTCATGTCTGTATTGCCACTGTTTGAACTTTCCAAGGCCTCGTCATGATCTATCTTTCCATTTGCACAGTGATCCATTTTTGAACCAAGACAACCATCCTCAGGATTAACCATTTTTTCCATAATCGAAGGCTCCCATCCATTCATCCAATCTCCATGGTTAGTACACCCGTTTTCACCTTCCGAGCAGAGCATTGAATATCCATCCGCCATACTGACATCGGCTGATAAATAGTATTTACTGGTATCATCATGGATCGTTTTAATCGGGAAATAGAAATTATATTGAACCGTGCCCAATTGAATTGGGTGGGTCGTTGGACATCCATTATTCCAATTGGAGTATGTCATATGATCATGCGTGGTGCCGGGGCTTGTTGAAGAAGGATCATTATCATTATCCTTATCCGTTAAATTGATACCATCCCAGCAATCAGGGAAAGTAATCCTCATCGTGACATTGTTTGACACCGTAGTATCACATTGTGGAATAAATTCTCCTCTATTAGGATCCCAAAACCCATCAGGCCAATTATTAGGGCCACCATTTTCAGGAATGAAATAAGTACTCTCAGGGTCATCTCTAAAACCGCAGTTAAAGACATATTGACGTATGCCTGTAATGATTTTCAAGCCTGTTGGCATCGGTTTAATTGCCGATTCCCATGCAGTATCAGAAAGCGCATTGCCTTTTACATAATATATTTGATTAAACCCCATCCCCATTGGAAAATCATCGGCCTGCGCCGCTTGGCTGCCAATTTCACCATCGGGACCGTGGTTATACATAACAGGCACCCAATAAGCTGAACGATTAACGCCATTTCCTTCCATAAAATCAATGGGCCGCTGATCAAAATTCAATGAATGGTCATTTATTATGTCAGGATCATTCGTCGTCAGATGATCGATATAGCCATTGCCTAAATACAGGTGATGATGCGATCTACCGGCTTGGTTAGGAAATTTTATCGGATCATCATAACCATCATCAGCAATAGCGACATTCATTCTGAATTTATAATCAGGCCTTTCCGCTGCAGGCGGACTATCGATAGTACCCTTATATTGAGATAAGGTATTGGCTGAGTTTAATGCTACACCTGCGTGTAATAAAGTTGTTATCCCGCTAACCAAAAATATAAAGATAACGTAAAGGCTTTTTTTCATCTTCATTTATAATTCTTTAGTAGATTCTAAGTTCAGGAGGCAACCCGCAATGCCTAGCTATCCTCCCCTAATCAGCCTACTTTGACTTTGCCTCTAACGCAGCGCATTCCTTGGTTTCTGCTTTACCTGACATAAGCGCATCACAACTCAATGCTGTCATACTATCCATGCAAGCAATGCCCTCTTCTTCTAATGATTTATCACTATTTGATGTGTCAACTGATGCCATCATCTCTGTACACATTTTATCAATCAATGGCGTGAGCATCTCTTCCATTTCAGGTGGTATATCTTGACCTTCCATTTGCGCTAAAGTACAAGTTTTTATTTTTTCACAAAATTGTTTTGATTTTGCCTCAATCCCAGCTGCTGATGCATTAGCAGAAAATAGCAGTACAAGCACTGCGTATGGTAATTTCATTTTCTCTCTCCATTAAAATTATATTATTAAGCTAGCTAAATTTTTAAACTCTGGATATTTCGCATCCTCCAACCATTCAAACAAAACTGACTCTGTATTCGTGACAATAATACCATCTTGTCGCATCCGCTGCAGGCCATTATATTGATTTGGTTTAGTGCGCGATGACACTGCATCTTCAACCACAAATACTTGATAGCCTTGCGATTGCAAATCTAATGCCGTTTGTAACACACAAATATGGGTTTCCATCCCCACTAACACGAGCTGTTGCCGCTGTAGATTATGCAAGACATCTAAAAATCCTGCCGCTTGTGCACAGGAGAAACAGGTTTTCTCAATCACGGGTGCATCGGCCAATTTATCCATCAATCTTGGCTCTGTTTCCCCCAGCCCTTTAGGATATTGTTCGGTGGCTACGGCAGGAATATTCAGAGTGTGGATGGCTTGTAATAGCACATCTATTTGATCGATCACCCGTTCCCGTGTACCCGTGGGCATCGCATCAACTAATTTCCGCTGGACATCAATGACGACTAGAATACTGTCTTTCGCTTGCGCTAAATTATGTGTGTTTACCATGCGTGCTTATTTCTCCAGCCATTGGTTAATGTCTACTAAATCTTGTTCCGATATAATACCTGCTGCTTGCTTGAGTTTTAAGCTATCAATAATGTAGTTGTACCTTGCTTGAGCATAATCTCGGCGCTCACGAAACAAATCTCGGCGCGCATTCAATACATCGACTGTTGTCCGTGTGCCAACATCATAACCTGCCTCTGTCGTTTCTAATGCACTTTCACTCGATTTCACCACCTGCGCCAAGGCAATATCTCGGCTTAAACCCGAGATCACTGCATTATAAGACTCTCGACTTAGCCTCGTTATTTCACGCCGTTTTTGCTCCTGCTGGTGCATCGCTTGATCCAATCTAAATTTGGCCTCTCGTGTGCGTGAATTTACCGCCCCACCTTCATAAATAGGAATATTTAATTGCACACTCAAGCTTGATTGCTTCGTTTGTGAGGCGCCAAATCCTCCATCGCTGGTTGAGTAATAGGAATGCAAACCCACTAAATCTAGACTAGGGTAATGGCCGCTATGCGCTAAAGAGACTTGTTTTTTTGCTTGTTCAACCGCTAATTGTGCATCTTGCAATGCTGGGTTGTTCAATAAGGATTTTTCTTGCCATTGCCTACTCTCTTCTGGCACTGGGCGTACTAAATAAAATATGTGTTTAAGCTTTGCGAGTGTTGTGTTCTCCTGACCTGTGGTTTCGGCTAATCGTACTCGGCTATTTTCTAATGCATTTTGTGCTTCAATAATATGTGCGATCGCCAAATCCTCTGCTGCTTTCGCCTCATGTACATCTGTGATTGTTGACACTCCTACCTCTAATCGCATCGATACCTGTTTATGCTGCAAGCTAATCGCCGTTTTTTCTGCCTCTGCAAATTGGAGGTCGGCCTGCCTTGCTAACACATCAAAATACTGCGTTGCAGTACGCACAATAAGCGCATGTTGTGCCTGTTGATATTGGCTGTCTGCGCGTGCAATCTCAATATTTGCTTGTTGACGTTGTACGATATTTTGTCTCTGATAAAGTGGCTGGGTAATATTGAGCGTATAACCATGGCTATCGTAATCACGCTTACCACCATATAAGGTAGCTGATTGATCTTGCCAGATACGGCCTTTATTCGCAGTTAGCCCAATGGTAGGTCGAAACCGGGCATCTGCTTGATTAGCCAATTCACCCACCGCCTGACGTGATGCGGCTTCGGCTAACAATTGTGGGTCACTTTTTAAGGATTGTTGATAAACAGAAAGGAGATCATCAAGGGCAAAAATAGCCTGTGAAAACACACACAGTATGGCAAGCGTAAGTGGTCGTAAATAAAGTTTAATAGCTTTGCATCGTCGGATCTACATCCGCCGCCCAAGCATTCATGCCACCCACTAAATTGATCACATTAGAAAAACCAACACCTTCTAAAAACTGCCCTACCTGGCCGCTACGATTTCCTGTACGACAAATCAGCACTAAAGGGCCACTACGATGTGGCTCTAATTGTTCCAGCACCTCTGGCACTTGCTGCATCGGAATATGATTGGCGCCTTCAATCACGCCATTAGGCAATTCATGCGCTTCACGCACATCAATTAACACGGCTGACGTCTCAATCGCTAAATAGCTTTGTAATTCTGTTGCTGACATTTGTTTCATTTCTTATTCCTCTATTGCTTGAGACATTGATACAGTACGCGCCTTAGAACTTAAATTCTACAGTTGGTTCCGCATTTACCATGGGCGGCACCACCGTTTCCATCACTGATTCTATTTGCCACTCTCGTTCCGAAATACGGGTGATTAACTGCACGTCCATCACCTCGCCTTGGCCTGCAATCGCCACCATCCGACCCTCAATTGCTAATGCTTGCAGAAAAGCATCCGGCACTGACACCATGGCCGCCGTGCAGATAATAACATCAACCCGTCCTGAATCTACCGCCCAGCCTTGCGCAGCATCGCCTATCTGCAGCACGACATTATCGATGCCTGACTTGGCTAAATTATCTAAGGCTTCTGCTGACAAATCAGGATAAATCTCTACACTGAGAACCTGCGCAGCCAAAGCAGCCAATAATGCGGTGACATAACCTGTTCCCGTACCGATTTCTAGCACGGTATCTGTGGATTTAATTTGCAATGCCTGTAGTAAGCGTCCCACTAAAATCGGCGGCAACATGGTTTGCCCATGGCCAATCGGTAAGGCAATATCAGCATAAGCCAAACCATGCATATCCTCATCAATGAACTGGGTTCTGGAAATAGATTCCAACACCGACAACACCCTTTCATCCAGCACATAACCCGGACGGATCTGTTGTTCAATCATATTAAAATGTGCTGTTTTTAATGCGTGTGTCACCGTTTACTACTCCACTTCGCTAATTTATTTTCGCCCATGTATCTCGTAATGTTACCGTCCGATTAAACACCAGTTTACCATCCCGACATAACTTTGTATCTGCACAAAAATAGCCTTCCCGTTCAAATTGATACACCGTGCCTGCTTGCGCTGTTGCAAGACTTCGTTCCACCATACTGTTTGTCAGCGTAATCAATGAATCTGGGTTAAGATGTGTCGTAAAGTCATCAACCGATTTATCGCTATCAGGATGCGGATGATTAAATAAGCGATCATAAAGCCGCACTTCTGCTTGCACACCATGCTCAGCCGAGATCCAATGAATCACGCCTTTCACTTTACGACCTTCTGGGTTTGCACCCAATGTCGCAGGATCATAGCTACACCGTAATTCTGTGATCTCACCACTGGCATCTTTAATCACCTCATCACATCGAATCACATACGCATTCCGTAACCGTACTTCTTTATCTGTTACCAAGCGCTTAAACTTATTATTTGCTTCTTCTTTAAAATCAGCCCGATCAATATAAAGTTCACGAGTAAACGGCACGATGCGCATGCCCATTTCTTCTTTTTGTGGATGATTAGGTGCATTCAATTCTTCTGTTTGATCCTCTGGATAATTCGTAATTACCACTTTAACGGGATCCAACACCACCATTGCCCGTGGTGAATTTTCATTCAAGTTTTCACGAATACAACTATCCAAAATTTCCATTTCAACCGAATTATCTGCCTTGGTTACCCCAATACGCTCACAAAACTCACGCAAGGCGGCCGCTGGATAACCGCGCCGACGCATGCCTGAAATAGTCGACATCCGTGGATCATCCCAGCCTTCGACTAAGTTCTCTTCAACAAGTTTTGTGAGTTTACGTTTGCTGGTAATCGCATACTGTAAATTCAACCGTGAGAATTCAATTTGTTGTGGGTGATGCGGTGTGTTCAGTTTCTCTAAAAACCAATCGTAAAGTGGCCGATGGTCTGCAAATTCCAGCGTACACACTGAGTGAGTAATTCCTTCAATCGCATCCGACACGCAATGGGTATAGTCATACATCGGATAAATACACCACTCACTGCCCGTTTGGTGATGTACGACACCTTGGCGAATACGATATAGCGCTGGATCACGCATATTCACATTGGGCGAAGCCATATCAATTTTAGCCCGTAATAATCGCGCCCCATCCTCAAACTCGCCAGCCCGCATTCGCTGAAATAAATCTACGTTTTCTGCAATACTGCGATCGCGATAAGGGCTGTTTTTGCCTGGTTCCGTTAAGGTGCCACGATATTCACGGGTCTGTTCCGCGCTTAGATCACACACATACGCATCACCCTGTTCAATCAACTGTACTGCGTAGGTGTAAAGCTGCTCAAAATAATCCGATGAAAAATACAAGCGGTCAGCCCAATCAAAGCCTAGCCACTTTACATCTTCTTTAATCGCGCTTACAAATTCTTCATTTTCTTTTTGTGGATTAGTATCATCAAATCGTAGATTGCATAAGCCATCATAATCATTTGCTAAACCAAAATTCAGGCAAATAGATTTCGCGTGGCCAATATGCAAATAGCCATTCGGCTCAGGTGGAAACCGAGTATGTACACGTCCACCATGTTTACCTGATGCATTGTCAGCATCAATAATATGCCGGATAAAATGGCTGGGTTTTATTGTTTCTTCGCTCATGCTTTTGTTACAAACCTTTTAAGGCAATATATAACTGGCTATTGTATCATGAGGGTTTTAATAAAGAATGAGCTTAATCATGGCTATTGCCACTTTTGCCGCAGGCTGTTTTTGGGGTGTTGAACTTAAATTTAGCCAACTTAATGGCGTTATTTCAACTCGCGTGGGTTATAGCAATGGCCACACCGAATCACCTACCTATCCAGAAGTCTGCACTGGCAACACAGGCCATGCCGAAGTGATTGAAATCACATTTGATCCCGATCTCATTTCTTATGCTGATTTGATTGATGCTCTTTGGGTTTTACACGATCCCACTACGTTAAATCAGCAAGGTCCAGATATTGGCAGCCAATATCGTTCCGCTATTTTTTATCATGGTGAAGCGCAGCGTCAAATCGCATTGGATTCACGTAAAGCGCATCAAAATAGGCTGTCTCAGACTATTGTGACTGAAATTGAACCTGCTGCGATCTTTTACCCTGCCGAGGCATACCACCAATGTTATCTCGAAAAGAAAGGGTTAGGATCGTGCCACTAAATTATGTAGCATAATTCAAGAAAGCAGTGGGCAATAAGCATATTTATCATGCTTCTTGCCCACTTTTTTATGTTTGCTATTTAAGAGTGTCTAGACCTGTTCCCGTCTTTGAAAAGACCTTGCAATGACGAGCAACATCAATGCAAGTAAAATAAGCATCCAAGTCGCCATTGTTGGTACCACTATTGGCGTTCCAATAGAAGGAGACACTAAAACAGCATCCGCATCATCTTCATCATCTGGCGAACCCACAGTGCCATCTCCATCACTATCTGGATCATTGCCTGGTATAGAATCAATGTCAATTTGATCTTGTGTTGTAATACTTGCAACATTCAGGTAAGGGCCTGTCGCTTCAACCACAGCATTATAAGTAAGCACCACTGAACCACCGACCGCAATATCAAATTCTGTCCAGCTAATGATATTGCCAGAAAGGACGCCACCATTGCTAATACTACTAATGCCGCTGTAACCCAGAGGTAAGATATCTTCAACTGCAACACCTGTGGCATCGCTTGGCCCCGCATTATTCACGATAATAGTGAAGGACACTGTATCACCTATATTCGGTGCCGTATTGTTAACTGCTTTACTTAAATCGAGGTCAACAGATGTACTGTCTATTTGCGCTTCAACAAAGTCATTGCTAATGTCATCTTCACCTGCAGTAACTGTACCTGCAATTTGGTTATTGTTGGCAGGATTGCTGCTGCCATCATCATCCGCACCACCTTCATTTTCACTCACATCTGTGAAGCCTGCTGGTTGTGTTTGCACTGCAATATAGTCACCTGGTACAAGATTACTAATACTGTAATCACCATTGGCATCTGTCGTAGCAGTGCCCACTACCGTAGTTTCCGATGCATCCAATATACCGTCACCATTCGTGTCTTCGTAGAGCGTGATGATCACGCCTGGAATTGGTGTGTCACCACTACCATTCCCATCCGTGTCTTCTGAGACGCTGCCGCTCCAAGTACCTGAGTTACTGTTCGGTGTAACCACTACGTCATCGGCGTCATCTTCATCATTACTATCAATGTCACCATCACCATCTGTGTCAGGGTCATTACCTGGTGTGGAGTCAATATCCGGCTGGTCTTGCGCCGTTACATTCGCTACATTCAGATAAGGTCCTGTCGCTTCTACGATGGCGTCATAGGTTAGGGTGACAGCGCTACCCGCTGTAATCGCTAAGCCTGTCCAGCTAATGATGCTGCTCGCAAGGGTGCCTGTGTTGCTGATGTTACTAATACCACTGTAACCCGCAGGAAGCGTGTCTTCTACCGCAACTCCGGTGGCGTCACTTGGGCCTGCATTGGCTACCGTGACGGTGAAGGTGACGGTGTCGCCTACATTCGGGGCGGCATTGCTAACTGTTTTAACCAGACTGATGTCGACAATGGCTCCTGGTGTAACCACTACGTCATCGG
>DBOG01000012.1:0-8793 GCA_002299915.1 Proteobacteria bacterium UBA652
GCTCGGCCGGTACAGAAGCTGATTGGGTATTATCTTTAGAGGGTGCCGATGGCACTAATAGTGCGGATGGCGCAGTTGGGCCCGCAGGACCGACAGGTCCCGATGGTGCAGTTGGGGCTGTTGGACCAATGGGAGCACCTGGTGCTGATGGTGCAATAGGGCCTATAGGCCCACAAGGCGTTACAGCCCCGCTCCCTACGCTGACCGTCACCAAAGAAACAATTGGCTATGTTTTCTCTGCTGCCCATACACAGGGAAGTGGCGCTAACTTATTCAATATTAATAGCTCAGTTTCACGAACAGCCACTGGTCGTTACACCGTAACACTTTCATCAGCCCATCCTAATGGCGTAAACTACGATATTACCTTAGGCGTGCAAGAAGATACTGGTAACCGAGATGGGCGTATTATTCAGGTTGTCGCTGGCTCTCAAACTGCAACAGGATTCCAAGTGATGATTTTAACCGGTGATAATGGTGGGACCGCAGATGGAATCGTCGATGAAAATTGGTATTTTAGTGTGTCCGATACCAAAGAAGTCGTCACAGATATTGTAGGCACTAATATCACGATTACTTACAATTAACACACTCAGTAATAGCCTAAATTACGCATCTGCTTGAGGATCCAGCGTTGTCGCTTGCGGACATGGTCGTTCGGATTATTCACTCGATAAATATGTGGATTTGGTAATACTGCTGCTAATAAGGCACTCTGTGAAATATTGAGCTGGCCAGCAGGTATATTAAAATAATACTGGCTTGCGGCTTCGATGCCATATAGATGATCGCCCCATTCAGCAATATTGACATACACTTCCAGGATACGCTCTTTTGACCATAATAATTCAATCCAGAGGGTAAACCATGCTTCGAATGCTTTTCGTATTAAGCTCCGCGAGGGCGAGAGAAATAGATTTTTAGCTACTTGTTGGCTGATCGTACTAGCGCCCCTTAACCCTCTCCCCGCCCGATAATCTCTAAGCGCACCTGAAATAGCTTTAAAATCTAACCCTGAATGTTGATAAAATAGCTGATCTTCTGCGGCAATCACCGCTTTAAATACAAAAGGCGATATTTGATCTTGGCTGATCCATTGTTGATTGATTGGCGTAAAGGGTCGATCGGCACGGAGGTCACCAATATGCGTTCGTAGCATGATTGCTGAGGTGGAGATAGGTACCACACCCAACAGAGCGACCAGTAAAACCGTGATCCCGACGAAGGCAATAATGCCTTTAAATAGAAACCATCTTATTCTTTGAAGGATTGTCCGTGGTTTCTTGGCTCTTTTTCTGCGGGATTTAAGCCAGCTAATCACGTGGCTTAAATCGGCGCACTACCCAATTAGGGAAGGTACCACTGCGAGCATGGTGTAGCGAATCTGATTCGATAATCACTAAAATAAGAGTCGCAACTAAAGTGGGTAACATCCCCACCCCACCAACAAGACCATAGACAAGTTCACGTTTAAAATCCAAATAATGCTGCGCCAAGAATCCCAATACAGACACACTGATTAATAAGCCTAACACCATCAAAAACAAACGGCTCCACTTCCAGGCAATTTGCCAGTGGATATACACAAACTCACTGTCTTCACGCAATACTGTCTTCGCCCGATAAAAGGTATAAGCCAAACAACAGAGGGAAATAATCGGCACTAGCACCAGTAAAAATATATATTTCCCGCCAAATGCTGCAAAACCTGTGAACAACAAAATATGATTCATAATCAAATTTGATAAAAAAATATCATGCGGTGTTTTTGCCGCTGCTATTTCTTGTCCTGTAGGCATTGCTGCATTGGTCATCTTAATCAGCCATATTATCCAGAATAGCGCTGCGCACAGCATCCAAAGTGGCATCAACGGTTAGCATGGGTGAGGTGCTTTGCTTAATCGCCGTATCAGGATCTTTCAAACCATGGCCTGTTAAGGTACATACAATCATGCTACCTTCAGGGATCTTACCTGCATTGATATCTTTAATCGCACCTGCCAGTGAGGCGGCTGAAGCTGGCTCGCAAAAGATACCTTCATACTCTGCCAATAATTTTTGTGCGGCTAAAATTTCGGTATCCGTACATTCATCAAACCAACCTTGGGATTCTTCTTTCACTTTCCAAGCTTTATCCCAGCTTTGTGGATGGCCGATCCGAATGGCCGTTGCCACTGTTTCAGGATTATCTACCATTTTGCCACGCATAAACGGTGCGCTACCTTCTGCCTGATAACCCAGCATTTTAGGCCGTTCGCTAATAATGCCATCGGCATGGTATTCACTGTAACCCATCCAATGCGCTGTAATATTCCCAGCATTACCCACGGGTAAACAATGAAAATCAGGTGCGCGCGAGAGTTCTTCAACAATCTCAAATGCCGCTGTTTTTTGCCCTTGTAAACGGAACGGATTAATCGAGTTCACAATCGTCACCGGCGCATGCTCTGCCACGTCTTTAACCAATTGCATGCCTTCATCAAAGTTACCTTTAATTTGAATCACCGTCGCGCCATGCATCATGCCCTGTGCTAATTTACCTAAGGCGATTTTGCCTTCAGGAATTAATACAAACGCGGCAATGCCCGCACGTGCTGCATAAGCCGCTGCCGATGCTGACGTGTTACCAGTAGACGCACAGATAATTGCTTTACTGCCCTCTTCAACTGCTTTCGTTACCGCCATCGTCATGCCGCGGTCTTTGAATGAGCCGGTTGGATTTAAGCCTTCGTATTTAACATAAATCTCAATATCTTTTCCCAACACAGTAGGAATATTATTTAATTTAAGCAACGGCGTATTGCCCTCTCCCAAACTAATCAAGCGTGTACTATCACTCACCGGTAAACGGTCACGGTAGCGGTCAATCAGTCCTGTATAACGTGGTCGAAATGCCATAATTTTTCCTCTCTAAATATCTATATAGGGTATTAACCCAATGATTCCATACGAACACGCATCACGGATTCGTTAACTGAGCTGAGTGCTTCAATTTGTTTAATCGCTGCATCCATATTTTTTTCCACAATTTCTTGGGTCAAAATAATCACCGGCACAACCCCATTATGATGTTCAGGCTGCTTTTGCAAGATCGCTTCAATGCTAATCCCTTGCTCGCCGAGAATACGGGTAATATCTGCCAATACACCTGGCTTATCTTGCGTATGGATCCGTAAATAATAAGATGTCACCACCTCGCTCATCGGCAAAATAGGTGTATCGGCTAAGGTATCTGGCTGAAATGCTAAATGCGGCACCCGATTTTCTGGATCCGTCGTCAATGCCCGCACAATATCAATAATATCGGCCACCACAGCCGAAGCCGTCGCATCCGAGCCCGCACCCGCACCATAATACAATGTCGGCCCAACCGCATCACCTTGAACCAATACCGCATTCATCACCCCATCCACATTCGCAATCAAACGGCGATGGGGAATCAAAGTTGGATGCACACGTAATTCAACACCCTGCTCTGTTTTCTTCGTAATCCCCAGGTGTTTAATACGATAGCCTAACTCACCTGCATATTTCACATCTTCTTGGGAAATTTTGCTGATCCCTTCCGTAAATGCTTTATCAAATTGCAGTGGGATACCAAATGCAATTGACGCCATAATCGTTAGTTTATGTGCCGCATCAATCCCTTCCACATCAAATTCTGGATCGGCTTCGGCATAACCC
Organism: Proteobacteria bacterium UBA652; assembly: GCA_002299915.1. Classification (GTDB taxonomy): domain Bacteria; phylum Pseudomonadota; class Gammaproteobacteria; order Nitrosococcales; family Methylophagaceae; genus UBA652. The sequence goes on from DBOG01000012.1 coordinate 3,685, forward strand.
AATGCTTGTGCTTCAGCGAGCACATCCACAAAGTCACGTCCCTTATCCCGCATTTCTGTCAGAATAAAGTTTCCCGTGCCATTAATAATGCCTGCTAACCATTCAATACTATTCGCCGCCAGCCCTTCTCGCATGGCCTTAATAATCGGGATACCACCCGCAACAGCCGCTTCAAATGCAATCGTTACCCCATTTTCTTGTGCCTTTGCAAACAGCTCATTACCATGCAAAGCAATCAATGCCTTATTTGCGGTGACCACATGCTTACCGTTTTCAATTGCTTTGAGTACAAGATCATGTGCTAATTCGGTGCCGCCAATCAATTCAACCACAATTTGGATTTCAGGATCATTCACCACTTCCATCGCATCGGTTGTCAACACAATACCTTCTGTACTACATATCGTAGATCGGTCTAAGCTACGCACGGCAGCACGGGTGATCTCAATATCACGACCTGCACGGCGTGTAATATCAATAATGTTACGGCGCAATACATTCACCGTACCGCCGCCCACTGTTCCCAATCCTAATACACCCACCTTAACTGCTTGCACTTGTTACTCCATCTGCTTTAAACATATCACGAATGCCGCGAACAGCCTGACGGGTACGATGCTCATTTTCAATTAAGCCAAACCGCACAAACTCATCCCCATATTCACCAAATCCAATCCCGGGTGACACCGCAACCTTCGCTTCTTTTAATAATTTTTTAGAAAATTCTAGCGATCCCATTTCCAAATAGTGTTCGGGAGTTTTAATCCACACAAACATCGTCGCTTTTGGTTTTTCCACTTCCCAACCAATCGAATTTAAGCCATCACATAATGCATCCCGACGGTTTTTATACATTTCTGTAATCTCAGCCACACATTCTTGGGGTCCTTCTAACGCTGCAATTGCCGCCACCTGAATCGGTGTAAACATCCCGTAATCTAAATAGGATTTCATCCGCGCTAATGCGGCCACTAACACCTCATTACCCACCATAAAACCCACCCGCCAGCCTGGCATATTGTAGCTTTTAGACAGCGAATAAAATTCGACTGCCACTTCTTTCGCACCTGGCACCTGCATAATCGACGGTGCTTCATAGCCATCAAACGTAATTTCACCATAAGCAATATCGTGGATCACCCAGATTTCATGTTCTTTAGCAAACGCCACCACACGTTCAAAAAACTCTAAATCAACACACTGCGCCGTCGGATTTCCCGGGAAATTCAACACCAGCATCTTAGGCTTCGGAAATGAATCCTTCACTGATTTTTCTAACTCTGCAAAAAAATCACCATCTGGTGTTAATGGCACATGCCGAATATCCGCGCCAGAAATCACAAAACCATAAGGATGAATAGGATAGGCAGGATTCGGCACCAACACCGCATCACCTGGCCCCACAACAGCCAGCGCCAAATGCGCCAAGCCTTCTTTAGAGCCAATCGTCACAATCGCCTCTTTATCAAAATCTAAATCAACATCAAACCTGCGCTTATACCAATTACAAATTGCCTTGCGTAATCGTGGGATCCCGCGCGATACTGAATAGCGATGGGTATCACCGCGTTGCGCTGCTTCCGTCATCTTATCCACAATATGCTGTGGCGTTGGCTGATCAGGATTACCCATCCCAAAATCAATAATATCTTCCCCTCGCGCCCGCGCCGCTGCCTTCAAATCATTAACGATATTGAATACATAAGGCGGTAATCGTTTAATTCTAGGGAAATCTTCGTTCAAGTTTCAGTTCTCGTTATATTTTTCAAGTTTGTCACTAGCCGATTATTTTACCGCATTTCAGATAGATATTCGACAACAAAAACCCCCTCCCTCAGGGATCCCTACATGGATGTAGCTTAATAAAGCAATGCAGAAGCAATTTCAGGGAGGCTTGGGTGCGGCGATCAAAACAACATAAACACAGCAATCTGATTATCCCCTCGGCTTTGGCATCCTGCGTCGCCCTACCTTCTGCATCCATACAGTCGACCCAACCCTCCCCAACAAGGGAGGACTTTGTTCAGTGCCAGCGCTAAAGCCCTCTCCCCCAGGGAGAGGGTTGGGTGAGGGGAAAAACACATAAATACAGCAACGCCATAGCGATGTTGATTCTCCCCACCCAACCCTCCCCAACAAGGGAGGGCTAATGCGCTTAGGCTTCTGGCCGCATATGTGGGAATAAGAGTACATCTCGAATCGTCGGTGAATCTGTTAATAACATCACCAGCCGATCAATTCCAATACCTTCTCCTGCTGTGGGTGGCATGCCATATTCTAAGGCGCGGATATAATCCGCATCAAAATGCATCGCTTCATTATCACCGGCATCTTTTTCCACCACTTGCGCTTGGAAGCGTTCGGCTTGGTCTTCGGCATCGTTTAACTCTGAAAAACCGTTGGCAATTTCACGGCCACCGACAAAGAATTCAAACCGATCAGTGACAAATGGATCGGCATCACTGCGGCGCGCCAAGGGCGAGACTTCGGTTGGGTAAGCGGTAATAAACGTCGGCTCCATGAGTTTTTCTTCAACGGTCGCTTCAAAAATCTCAATCTGCACCTTACCCAAACCATAACTATCTTTTAGTGGAATCTTCAATGCAGTAGCAACACTGCGCGCCGCCTCATCCGTTGCTAAATCGGCTGCTGCTAACGTGGGGTTATAGTGCAAAATAGATTCCACCACCGTCATCCGCTTAAATGGCTGGCCAAAGTCTAATTCTGTTTCTTGATAGCTTACTTTTGAAGTACCCAATACATCTTGGGTTACCGTGCGAATCATGTCTTCCGTTAGATCCATCAGCTCCTGATAATCCGAATAAGCTTGGTAAAATTCCACCATCGTAAATTCAGGGTTATGACGTGTTGATAAACCCTCATTACGGAAATTACGATTAATCTCAAATACCCGTTCAAAGCCGCCTACAACCAAACGCTTCAAATAAAGCTCAGGGGCAACCCGCAAAAACAAATCCATATCTAAAGCATTATGATGCGTGGTGAATGGCCTTGCGGTCGCCCCACCGGGGATCACATGCATCATCGGCGTTTCTACTTCTAAATAATCACGCGCCATCAAGAACCGACGAATACCATCAATCACTTTTGTGCGAATAATAAAGGTGTCGCGGCTGTCTTTGTTCATGATTAAATCAACATAACGCTGGCGATAACGCGTTTCTTGATCCGATAAACCATGAAACTTTTCTGGCAACGGTCGCAATGATTTCGTTAGCAAACGAATACTATCCACCATCACCGATAATTCGCCTTTCTGAGTCCGAAACATCACCCCTTCTGCTGCAATAATATCGCCCAAATCCCAACGTTTGAATTGGGCATACACCCCTTCCGCCAAATCATCACGCTTCACATACAGCTGCATATCGCCCGACACATCCCGTAGATTAGCAAAGCTTGCCTTGCCCATCACCCGCTTCGTCATCATCCGACCAGCAATCTTCACCCGTCGCGGATTGGCTTTTAAATCTTCTGCCGAGGTCTCCGCATATTCCGCCAGCAACTCGCTATTTTTCACATCGCGACGGAAATCATTAGGGAAGGCATTCCCCTGCTCACGTAATTCTGTCAGCTTCTCGCGGCGCTGTGCTATCAGGCGGTTTTCATCTAATTCTGTTTCGTTTGTCATCGTTTTAACCTTATTATTTTTCACTAAAACCTTCGCATGAAATAGATTTTTCGTTATGGCAAAGCATAAATATTCTAAAAAGCGCAGTGTACACGTAGTACACGAGCACTTTTAGGTTATTTATAACGCCGCCATAGCGGAAAAGACGCATCATGCTAAGGTTTTACAAGCCTGATTTTAAAGATGCTTCTATAAATAACTGCAAGTCGCCGTCCAATACCGCTTGCGTATTCCCTGTTTCCACCCCAGTGCGTAAATCCTTAATCCGCGATTGATCCAACACATAAGATCGGATCTGACTACCCCAGCCAATATCGCTTTTTGAATCTTCCGCTGCCTGCTTTTCTTCATTCTGCTTCAGCATTTCAAGCTCATATAATTTTGCTTGCAGTTGCTTCATTGCATTATCTCGATTCTGATGTTGCGAACGACCACTCTGGCACTGCACCACGGTATTAGTGGGCAGATGCGTGATCCGAATCGCTGAATCGGTTTTATTCACATGCTGACCACCGGCGCCACTCGCGCGATAAGTATCCACTCGTAAATCAGCTTTGTTAATCTCAATCTCGATCGTATCATCAACAACAGGGTAAACAAACACCCCCGCAAAAGAGGTATGCCGCCGCGCGCCCGAATCAAAAGGTGATTTACGCACTAAGCGATGCACGCCCGTTTCCGTCCGCAACAACCCAAACGCATATTCACCTTCAAACTGAATGGTCGCGCTTTTAATCCCAGCGACGTCACCCGCAGAAGCTTCCACCAACTCTGTTTTAAAGCCCTGCGCCTCGCCCCAGCGGAGATACATCCGCAAAATCATATTCGCCCAATCTTGCGCTTCCGTGCCGCCCGAACCAGATTGAATATCCAAATAAGCCGAATTAGCATCCATCTTGCCCGAAAACATCCGTTGGAATTCCAGCTTTTCTAGGCCTTTCTCTAAGGCATCCAATTCCTCAACCACGGCATCCACCGTCTCTTGATCATCTTCTTCCTCCGCCATCGCCACCAGCTCAACCGAATCAGCTAGTGTCGTGTGATGCCCTGCAATCGTATTGACAATGCGCTCTAATGACGCACGTTCCTGCCCTAGCTTTTGCGCGCGCTCTGGATCATTCCACACATCAGGTGATTCCAACTCACGCACCACTTCATCCAGCTGTTCCCGCTTAACATCATAGTCAAAGATACCCCCGAAGCACATCACTACGCGCACCTAGATCCTTAATACGTTGTTTGATTGCGCCTAATTCCACGGTAAATGCATCCTAAAAGTCTGTAAATAGTCGGGTATTGTACCGTATTTAACATCATAAATAATCGCCGTTTAAGCAATTAAAACGCTATCATCAACAAAAATTACAGATAACAATCTCACAGACACAAACTCACTGTTGTGCTTCTGCACATCACATCTCCTGTCATCTCGAACACCCACTCCCGTCATCTCGAAC
>DBOG01000012.1:9172-9377 GCA_002299915.1 Proteobacteria bacterium UBA652
CCACTCCCGTCATCTCGAACGCAGTGAGAGATCTTAAATCATGGAAACCAACAACACGCTAAGGTTTCTCCCGATCCCTTCAGCGATGCTCAGAACAAGATTCGAAATGACAACTAAGCTAAGGATTCAACACTTCATTAATCGTGCAAATCACATCTGAGATATCCACCGCACCCCCACTTTCATTACAATCAGCCCCATTCAC
>DBOG01000057.1 GCA_002299915.1 Proteobacteria bacterium UBA652
ATTCGGATCCTGATGTGATTGTTACGTCCAATATTGGTTGCCAACTCCATTTGGCAAAAGGCATGGATACGCCCGTGAGGCACTGGATAGAATTATTAGATATGGCTAAGCCATAAACCCAATATCACGTCCAAATGGATGGCTGTTAAATGCATTGAGATTAGGGAATATCACATCGAGATCGCTTTCCGTCATCCCCATCCATTTTGCCAGTGTGGCACCATATTGGTCGACTGAAAGGGTCGGGATAATGCGGCCTGCATCATCGGAATCGTCATTACTGCCAGGGGCAATATCGGGCAAGGTGCCATGTATTTGTCCACCAGCGACAGCACCGCCTAACACCAGATTATGGTTGCCCCAGCCATGGTCGGTGCCATTGCCATTACTGGTTGAGGTGCGGCCAAAGTCAGATGCAGTAAAGGCTGTAACGCTATCTTCCAGCCCTAAATCAACGGTGGCTCGGTAAAAGGCATTGAGAGCACCATTTAAGATACCAAGTTGGGTGGCATGGTCTTCTAATTGATTGCCATGCGTATCCCAGCCGCCATAGCGTACAAAGAAAATTTGTCGTTTAAGCCCTAAAGATTCTCGGATAGAAATAATTTTGGCAATCATTTTAAGGCGATTGGCCAAGCTATTATCGGGGAATATTGTGTTTATAGCTGGTGCCGCAGCAAGCGCACCTTGAATGGCATTAATACGCGACCTTGCCGATAAGAAATCACCAGCGGATTGCTGTTTCAATACGTTTTGTCTACTGAGTTCTAATATTGCATTCCAAGTGTTTTTACGATCGCCAGCCCAAGGATGCCAATGGCCATCATTGCCATCAGCAAAATAATCAAAATCAGAAACACCACCTGCCTCCATTTTAAAGGGTTGCGAGTTAAGCCCTGATTGCCACAGATTATTCCCAGACAGAGAGAGGGTGGGTGGCAGCTGAGAAGCACCATTGGCAGAGGCCAGTAAATCTGCCATCAAACCACCCCAGCCAGGCGGGGTGTTGCCGACTTGCAAGGGTCGAACGGTTTGCCATATTTCTTGTTGGTGATTGTGTGAAAATAGATCAAGCGGTACTTTGATGCTTGTGTCCCCATCCTCAAAGTCTTGATATTGTGCCTGGGTGAGCGGTTGGTAAAGTGCGCCCACATTGGAGATTAAGGCTAATTTATTTTGATTATAAAGTTGAGCTGTATCTGCCATGCTAGGATGAAAAGCATGTTGATTGCTATTATTAACTGCGTGCAGACCTGCATGGGGGATAGCGAGCCCCTGCCGAATATCTGCATAATTTTGATAGGCCCCGGATTCATGGGGAATAAACATATTAAAGCCATCATTGCCGCCTGCAAGGAATACACAGACTAGGCTTTTATAATCACTGAGCCCACTATAATCAGCGGCAAGTGCGGAGTTAATAAATTGCAATTGTGATTGGGTGGCTAACAAACCGCTACCGCCCAATAGTAGGCCTGTCTGTTTTAGGAAGTGACGGCGTTGCTGATTCATTTTATTAGTCATATCCATCGCCTATTTTTGAATAAGGTAATCAGGGGAATGCAAGATCAACAGGATGGCATCTCTTGCTTGATAAGCCTGTTTTTCATCGACATCGTTATCGTAGAAAGGCGTGTTATTTAAATAGTCACGCAGTAGTGTACGCAGATCTGGTGACATATCACCATTTAATAACAGCAAATTAAGATGGTCTAAGAATGGACCAACATTGGCAACAAGCGTTTCTTCGTGTGACGTGTCGACAGAGATATAATCGTAGTTATCCCAATCTTGGCTGAGCACTTCATTAACTATTTCATTAGAGAGCTGCGTCATGGTGTTTTCAGTGACAATTTGAAATTCGGGCGCCACTAAGCCAGCATTACCGACTGGGCCTGCTGGTGAATAGGTCGGGAGGAAAAAATTGAATACAGAAGGAGCTTCAAGCAACTCTTGGCCAAATGCACTTAATGTGGAATCAATTGGCATGGGATAGAAACTATAACTGCCTTGGCCACACTCTTCTCGCTGCCAAAAGGTACCCGTTTGAGTGATTGGCTCTGTTCCAAACACACGCCGCAAGTGGCTGAGGCGGAGCAATGGCTCGCGTAATTTACCGAAGTTTGGCACAGTAGCATGCCCATTTCGGGCTTCATCATCGAGTAGGATAGCCTTGACGACGGCTTGTAGATCTCCTTTCACACCCACACCATTATTATTGAATTTTTGAGCAACACGCGCAACGTAGGCAGGTGTGGGGTTGCTGGTGACTAAGCGCTGGATAAGTTGCTTACTGATAAAAGGTGCGATATTGGGGTGTGCAAATATATTATCCAGTGCGGCAGTCAAATCGGCTTGAGCTGTTTGATTAGCAGGGAGAGTGGTATTCAATAATTGTTTTTCAGTTGTATCATGGTAATCTTCCCATGGAATCATTGGCATCCTAGTGAGTCCATCACCAATCCAAAGATCCCATGTCCATGGAACACTTGGATCCGTGTTGGCAAAATTCCATCCCGTAAATACCTGAGCAAATCCTTCAATAACATCTTGATCATAAGTTGGGATGGGTTGACCATTCTGCATCTTAAGGGTGCCATCTAAATTGAGTTCATGTACGCCGATTGAAAACAACTGTAATATTTCACGAGCGTAATTTTCATCAGGGCGGATATTTTCAGCTGGATTGGCTTTTTCATTTTGAACCATACTGAGATAGCGGCCCATAATTGGGTGTAATGTCACTTTTTCGAGTAGGTCTCGGTAATTACCAAATGCGTTGGTATAGAGTAGGTCATAATAGTCTGCCAAGCCAAAGTCACTATCTGATAGCGGGCCTCTACCTGAAACAACAAGAATTTCACTTAAGGCAAATGCAACCCGTTGCCGCAGTTGATCCTCTTTATTAAGGATGGCATTCCACCAGGCCGCAGAACTCAATTCTTCAGGGACCCAAGTGTCAACAAACTGATCAATATTGGTATAAAGGTTGCCCGTACCATTATCCCCATCGCGACGGCAGGTATTAAGCCAGCTGGCTGCAAGTTCATCAACAAAGAAGGCAGGGGCAGGCAAATTAAATTGTTGATTGAGCCAAGTTTCATAATTACTGGAGGTCAGTGCGTTGATGTCATTTAGTGTGGCACCAAAGGTGGCTTGATTTAGGAATCGCGCAGCATCTGCTTGTGAGATACCGCCCCCATTGCCCAACACAATGTTAATAATACAAATAACATCATTAATATCTACTCCTTCGGGGGAGGTGCAGTCTGCGGCGGCGGATGCTGTACTTGGATTAAGTACCATATTAATAGTGGCAATAACATCACTTATATTGACATTGCTATCGCCGTTAACGTCGTTAGCATGGCTGATATTTATAGCGCCTAAAGTAGCGAAGAGTAAGAAAAGTAAATTTTTCATATTAGTGGAGTAACCTAAGTTATGTTTACAGCATAAAAGTGTAAGAATCCATCGCGTTGTTTACAGTTTTTCGGGATAGAACTGTGATTATTGGGGCCAATGGAGGAAACAACAAAAATTTCACTTAAAGCAAAGGCAACCCGTTGGCGAAGCTGGTCATCACTATTGAGTACTGTATCCCACCAAGGAGCGGCGCGGAGATCTTCAGCCATATCTAGGTCGTTGACTTGGTCTTTACTTGTGTAGTAGCCACCATTACCATCGCTAGGGCAAGAATTAACCCAGATGGCTTCTAATTTTGGTGAGATGTTAGTAGCCGCCATTGCGAGTTGCGTATCCAACCAAGCTTCACGACTGCCTGATACGACCAATGCGTTGATTTCATTTAAGGTCGCACCAAAGGAGGTTTGATTGAGAAAGCGCGCTGCATCGGCTTGAGATATATTCCCGCCGCCGCCACTTTCGAGCACAATATTAATAATGCAAATAACATCACTAATATTAATGTTACCATCGCCATTAATATCATTAGCATGACTCACATTAATGAAGCTTAAGGCCGCAACGAAAGCCAATATGGCCAATTTTTTCATTATTAATCTCCGGCACTATGTTTACTATAAGTATTGTTTTTTTATAGCTATTTTCTATAGTAGTAAGCCTAACAGTAACAAAATAACCGTTCGAGGGCAATATATGAAGAGCACTAAACTAAAGCAGGATAGCTATTTACCGGTGCTTAAATTATGTATGAAGATGACAGAGACTAGTACCTACCGTGCTGGATTTAACTTAGAAAGCCTAAATCACGGGTATTAAATTTATTGAGATTAGGGAAGAGAGTGTTAATGTCTCCATTTGTTAGTCCCATCCATTTTGCTAGTGTTGCGCCATATTGATCAACCGCTATGGTTGGGATAATACGGCCATCAGACCCACGATCGTCGGGTCCAGCAGGCGTGATGTTAGGCAGAGAACCAACAACTTGACCACCATTGACTGCTCCACCCATAACCAGTTGATGGCCGCCCCAACCATGGTCTGTGCCATCGCCATTGCTGAGGGATTTTCGACCGAACTCAGAAATAGTAAAGCTGGTAACAGAGTTTGCTACGTTTAATTCTTCAGTTGTTTGGTAGAAAGCACTCAGCGCATCATTCACTTGTGATAATAAAGCAGCATGCTTACCTAACTGTACATCATGTGTGTCCCATCCGCTTATTTTAACAAAGAAGATTTGTCTTTTTAGCCCTAAACTTTCTCTAACCGAGATTAAGTTAGCAATCATTTTAAGGCTTGTAGCGAGAACATTATTTTCAGGATAAACAGTCTGAATGTCGGGTGCATTAAGTAGCGCACCTTGTAAGTCACTGATCTTATTTTGTACGGAAGTAAAGGAGCTTGCCACCTGTTGTTCCAGTGGATTATTGAGGGATAAATTAAGTAACCTATTCCAAGATGCTGCTCTATTAACGTGGGCACCCCCATTACGGAGATAATCAAAGTTCCTCACTCCAGACCTACCGACACCGAAGGGTTGTGTATTATTACCAGATTGCCAGAGACTGGTACCACTGAGCGACAAGGAGGGAGAAAGATTAGCAGATGAATTCGCACTGTCTAGTAGATCAGATAGCCGTCCGCCCCATCCTGGTGGCGTGGCGCCAGTATTAAGAGCACGATTGGTTTGCCAAATTTCGGCTTGGCTATTATGAGAAAATAATCTTTGTGGGATCTGGATACTTCTATCGCCGGCTAGATAAGCCAAGTATTGCTCTCGGGTAATGGGTTCTATCAGTGTGCCCACATTAGAAATTAAAGCGAGATTTTGTTGGTTATAGAGATTTCTTACGCTGTCCCCCATGCTCGGATGGAAAGCGTAGTTGCTACTACTTCCACTAACAGGATTTAAGCCGCCTCTAGGAAGCGCAATTTCTTGTCGAATCTCCTGATAGTTTTGATGCGCTGCTGATTCGTGAGGCACGAACATATTAAAACTATCATTACCACCCGCAAGAAAAACACAGACTAGGCTTTTATAATCAGATAGTCCACTATAATTTGCAGCAAGGGCTGATTTCATTAATTGTAGATTAGTTTGGGTTGCCAACAAGGAGGCACCGCCCGCTAGCATACCGATCTGTTGAATAAATTTTCTACGTTGTTTATTTATTTTCTGGCACATTAGAAATAACTCACTATTTTTGAATCAGATATTCTGGAGAAAGGGCTATCAATGTGAGCATATCTTTTACTTTTGCAGCAAGCCCAGCATCCCCAGCAGGGAAAGTATTATTAGCGAGATGTTCTAATAATATTGTTCGCATGGCAGCAGACATATTACCGCTTAGCAACAGTGAATCAAGATGGTCAAGTAGCCGGTCTGGATTATTTGCCAATGCTTTCTCCCGATCTAATTGCAACGTCGTATCGCTACCAGCTCTATCACTGCGATGAATTTCAAAACTAATTTCATTCGCCAAATCTACAATTGTATTGGCGGCGACTATCTGGAATTCAGGCGCGACAAGGCTGGCATTTTTAACTGGCCCAGGCGGATCATAGTCAGGTAAAAAGAAATTGAACACAGAGGGAGAACGCAGTATCTCTTGGCCAAAAGGACGTTCGCCATTGGAAGATCCCACCCTCATTTTATGATAGAGCATATAAGGGCCTCGTCCACAGGATGCTTCACGCGTGGCGGGGATTACATTGAAGGCACGTCGCAAATGACTTAACCGCAGCATAGGTTCACGTAACTTCCCATAGTGAGGAATAGTTAAATGGCCAGTACGTGCTTCTTGGTCAAGCAGGATAGCCTTGATTACCGATTTTAAATCACCTCGCGTGCCTACGCCATTATTATTAAAAACTTGAGCAACACGGCGTACATAAGCGGGGCTTGGATTGCTCGTCACCAGCCGCTGGATTAATTGTTTGCTGATGAAAGGGCCAACATTAGGATGGTTGAAAACATTGTCGAGTGCCTGCCTGAAATCCTGCCACGCAGTTTGCCCTGCAGGTAGCACGGTCCCATTTAGCAATTGTTTCGTATTTGTATTATCGTGGTGCACTTCCCAAGGGAGCATTGGCCTTGTTGTATCACCACTACGTCTTCTAAAGTACCAAGAGTCTGCATTGGCAAAGTTCCAGCCCGTAAAAACTTTTGCAAAACCTTTGATCACATCTTGATCGTAGCTTGGTATCGGTTCTCCATTGGATAGTTTGGGTGAGCCATCAAGATTTAATTCAACCAGGCCGATTGAGAATAGCTGCAGTAATTCACGCGCATAATTTTCATCAGGCCGGCTAGATTTTTTACTCTGAAGCATATTCAAATATAGCCCCATCATAGGGTGGCGGCTGACTTCTTCTAGTAAGGTTCGGTAATTACCAAAAGCATTCGTGGCCAACATGTCGTAGTAATCAGCCAAGCCAAAAGAGCGCCCAAAGAGGCTTGCGCCAGAGACAACAAAAATTTCACTTAAGGCGAATGCAACACGCTGGCGGAGCTGATCATCTCCAGTAATAGCGGTTTCCCACCAAGCATTGATACGGTATGTCTCAGCACTAAGATCAAGATCAAGATCGCTACTAGTAGGCCGGCTAGCATATAAAACCCCTGATTTTTTGGGGCATGATTTTAACCATAATACCTCTGTAGCCGCTAATTGGTTTGATGATGCAGGGGTTGAAAACTGTTGAGATAACCATGCTTCATAGCTACCAATAGTGATAAGTTGATTAATATCGCTAACCGTTGGACCAAAGGTACTTTGGGTTAAGAACCGTGCTGCATCAGCGTGAGAAACACCTGATAAGACAATGTTGATAAGACATACGACATCAACAATATCAACCCCAGCAGGTAGGGTACAGTCAGCGACAGGCCGTGCAGTACCGGGATTAAGCACCATATTAATAGTGGAAACTACATCACCGATATTAACAGTATTGTCGCCATTAACATCATTCGGTGCCGCATAACTGACATTGAGCACACTAAAAAGGGTAAAAAGTAACAATATAAAATGTTTCATTTAGATCTCCAGCTCTATGATTGTTTTATCTAAAATTAAAAAATAACAGGTGTTTAGTATATTAATTCGCTACAGTAGCAAATTTATACATAATAAGTTATATTTTTAACCTTTAAATGTAGCTTAACATAGTTGAATAGCTATAATTTCCTGTTTTTATAGCAGTAAAAATAGCAAGCCAGCGCCAAGCAGTAGACGATAAACTACAAATGGCCACATCCCAATTTTATCAATCAACTTAAGGAATAGCTGAATGCAGAGATAGGCACTGATGGCGGAGAAGAGGATGCCGAGTAATAAGGCATTCCAGTCTACGGCGATGTTGCTTAAAATGAGTTCTCTGACTTTGAGGCAGCCAGGTAAAAAAATGGCGGGGATGGACAGCAGGAAGGAAAAACGGGCAGCAGCGGGACGGGTGAGGCCGAGCAAGAGTGCTGCGGTGATGGTGATGCCGCTGCGAGAGGTGCCAGGAATGAGGGCAATGGCTTGGGCGCAACCGATGAACAGGATATCAAACCAGCTGAGGTTGGATTCTGTGCGTTGGCGTTTGCCACGCCAGTCGGCATAGCCTAATAATAAGCCAAAGAGAATGGTGGTGGTGGCAATCACCAGCGGGTCGCGTAAGTCAGTCTCTATAATGTCTTTGAATGCGAGCCCAGCCAGCCCTACAGGAATTGTGCCCCATAATACGGCCCAAGCCAGCCGACTTTCACCCACTTGCTGGCCTTGCTTGATACCTTGGAACCAATCTTGAAATAGCGTGCGTAAGGTCTGGCGGAAATAATAGACGACAGCGGAGAGCGTACCCACATGCACCGCCACATCAAATGCCAAGCCTTGATCTTGCCAACCTGCGATCAGCGGCAGTAGAATCAAATGAGCTGAGCTGGAAATAGGTAGGAACTCAGTGAGCCCTTGTAATAACGCCAGCGCGAGTATGTGTAAGAAATCCATAAGGTCGACAATCTTTATTAATGTAAGCTTATTATATAGGCTTCATGATAAAATATTGTGCTAAGTTTTTATTAAAGTTAATAGGCACTTCGCCATCATACCGAGAAACAAAATGTCTGAAAATGCTTTCCGAGCAAATTTAATGAGTGTGTTAACGGCGGTGGTTGGCAAGGCTTACACGCTGACTGACAGTACAAAAATTCAGCCCTATAGCAAAGGTTTTCGCTTTGGCTCGGGTGACGCAATGGCAGTGGTTAAACCCGCTACACTATTAGAGATGTGGCAAGTGTTACAAGCGTGCACAAAAGCAGATGTTGCCATTATTATGCAGGCAGCAAATACGGGTTTAACAGGTGGTTCAACACCTGATGGCAATGACTATGATCGCCCAATTATTATTATAAACACCATGCGTATTAATCAAATTCAATTGATTGGTAATGCCCGCCAAATTGTTGGTTTGCCTGGCA